>JAJTFC010000009.1 GCA_021298315.1 Planctomycetaceae bacterium | reverse complement strand
CCGGGGTTTTGCGAGTAGCCTTCGCAGATTGACAAACTCCCGTCAGGGACGCCAAACCGACACCATTAGCACGAAAAAGTACAGCATGAATCCCCAAGATTTGCTGAGAATCGTCGATTCTCTGCATCGCGAAAAGCAGATCGATCCCGAATTGGTCATGCAAGCGATCGAGGCCGCTTTAGTTACTGCCGCGAAACGGCAATTTGGGGAAGAATCTGAGGTCGATATTCAGATCGTCCGCGGTGTCGGTGCGATCAATGCGACGGTCGACGGCAAAACGCTTAGCCAAGACGAAATCGGTCGAATCGGGGCTCAGACTGCCAAGCAGGTGATTATCCAGAAGCTCAAAGAGGCCGAGCGCGATGCTCGGCTTGATGAATTCCACGAGCAAGTAGGCCAACTCGTTACGGGTATCGTGCAGCGCACCGAAAAGGGACTTACGATCGTCCAACTCGGTAATGTCGAAGCCATTTTGCCAAAGAGCGAGCAGATACCTGGCGAAGCCTATCACAACGGCTCGCGTGTTCGCGCCGTGATCTACGAAGTCAAAGCGGTCGGCAACCGCGTGAAGATCATCCTTTCGCGGACCAAAGGAACGCTTGTACAGCGGCTTTTCGAGCAAGAAGTCCCTGAAATTGCCGAAGGTGTCATCAAGATCAACGCCATCAGCCGCGAACCTGGGTATCGTAGCAAAGTGGCCGTCAGTAGCAGCGACCAACGCATCGACTGCGTTGGGGCTTGCGTCGGCATGCGGGGTAACCGAATCAAAAACGTCACCAGCGAGCTAGCCGGTGAGCGGATCGACATTGTCCGCTGGAGCGATGACCCGATGGTGCTCATCCCCAATGCTTTGCAACCGGCTCAGGTCGAACAAGTCCTCTTGTGCGATATGATCGGTCGAGCGATTGCGTTGGTCAACGACGAGCATCTTTCGCAAGCCATCGGACGCTTTGGTCAGAACGTTCGTCTGGCCAGCAAGCTTTGTGGGTGGGACATTGAGATCATGACAGCCCCGGAGCTTGAGCGGCAAATCGAAAGGGCGATGGAAGCCTTCATGCAGATCGACGGGATGACCGAAGAAGTTGCCCAACAACTTGTCGAGCAAGGGTATCTGTCCTTCGATGATTTATCGGTCATCGAACCTGAGGCCCTCATCGAGATGGGTGGATACACCGAGGATCAGGTCAATGCGATCGTCGAGCAAGCCGAAGAGCGAGCCGCCGAGCAAGAGGCCGAAGAGGAATCCCGCAAGCAACAGGAAAAAGCGGACAAAGAGCGACGTGCGGCTGAGGAACTCGACAAACTCGAAGATTCCGTAAAACCGCCGACCGAGCCACCAGCTGAAGCTCAGTAGGCTCACAAAAGACCCAATTCTGCAGAGAAAAAAGTGAATTTGGGGGCTTGGATCCCTGACGAATTCCAGCTTCTGCGTTAGACTACGTATTCTACCGTTTCGATGGATGGCATATCGCGACCGCTGGGCCATCACCGACAGAAGGGTTCTTATGTGGAATCTCTTCATTGGGATGTGCTGGCAATGCGAAGGGGCGTTCAATGAGATAATTCAAAACAACAAAAAGGCGAGCTAAGATGACCGGATTGATGTCGGTATCTCGCCTGACAAATCGAGGGCTAAAGCCCCGGGGATTTTTGCTCAGTGGCAGTTCGAATTTATTCGCTTGCAAAAGATCTTGGAATCGACAGCAAAGAGCTGGTCGATCTGTGTGCGCGTATAGGAATCCAGGGCAAAGGAAGCGCACTGGCGAGTCTTGAAGACGATGAGATCGCCAAAATCAAAAGCCATCTTGCGGAGCGTTCTGCTCCGGCACCAGAAGCTACCAAGGAACCGGCCAAGCCAATGCGAGAGCCGATTCGAGAGGCACCGATTCGGGAGATAGGAAAACCCGTTACGGCCAAGCGAGAAATCGGTGCGATTCGCAAGGGTACCAAACCGGGTGACGATAAGCCTAGTGAAGTGCCTCAGGAGGCCGTTGTGGCCAAGGGGGCAGATGTCGTTTCGGAACCCGCAGTGACCGAAGAGCCAGTCGTTAATGCCAGTGCGGAGAAGTCACCGGGAATTCGAGTCGGGCGAACTGGGCAAGTCGCTCAGGAAACGCAAGAGGAAAGTGAGACTGCCGTCGAGACCAAGCCGGCGACGGCCGCTCGCGTAGAGGCCCCAGCAGCGTCAAGTCCTCCCGAAGCGCCCGTGCGGGTCCGAGAATCGCGACTCGACGAACCGACTCGAGACTTCACATCGCTAAATCCATCTGGCAAAGTGCGAGTCATCGGCAGAACCAAGCCGGCCGAGGGGGCCAAGCCTAGCGGCAGTGGTGAGCCTTCGAAGGTCGCTCGCAAGACGCGAGAGCCTGTGATCAATCTTGCGAAAATTCCTAAATCTGGAACAGCCACACCCGCTGCTCGTTCTCAAGAACCTGCGGCTCTCAAACCAATCGTCAAGTTAACTCCAGAGGTGCTCAAAGGGGTTCAGCAGCAGAATCTTCAAGACAAGGCTGCTGCCGGTGGTGCGGCTGCTAAATCGGGGACTGGGGCCGGACGCGCGACAGCCCCGAGTCAAACGCAGCATGCTGGTTTGACTGAGTTCAAGCAAGCGGCTGAGAACAAGCTCAATCAGAAGCATCGCAAGCCTGCCGAAGAGGCTGAAGAGCCTGTACGTAAGAAGGGCTTAGCGAGCCTCGAATCGAGTCGAGCCGAGAGAAGCAAACTGCGAGTTCCCAATCGGATCCAAACCACCAAAGACCTCGATGGTGTGGAGGAAGAAGAAGAACGACGTTTGGCCGCACATCGGCACAAAAAGAAGCAGCAGGCCGACACGAGCCGAAAAGAAAAAGTGGTGCTGGCTCTGCCGTGTACGGTACGGAGTTTTTCCGAAGCCGCCGGTGTTCCTGCAGCAAGGGTGCTTCGATCTTTGATGATGATGGGTTCGATGACCAACATCAACGCGACACTCTCTCAAGAGCAAGCCGAATTGCTGGCTGTCGATCTTGGAGTTGACTTGGAATTCAAACAAGCCGAGACACTCGAAACGAGCATCATCGCCAAGCTTGATGATTTTGTGGACACCCCTGAGGATCTCATCACCCGACCACCGATCGTCACGTTCCTCGGGCACGTCGACCACGGCAAGACGTCTTTGTTGGACTTTTTGATCGGCACGAAAATCGTCACAGGTGAGGCTGGCGGTATCACCCAGCATATACGCGCTTATCAGGTCAAGAAGGATGGTCGAGCTGTATCGTTTGTCGATACACCTGGTCACGAAGCTTTCACCGAGATGCGGGCCCGGGGTGCGAATGTCACCGACATAGCGATCTTGGTCGTCGCAGCAGACGACGGAATCATGCCTCAGACCGAGGAAGCCATTTCGCACGCCAAGGCTGCCGGGGTGCCGATCGTTGTGGCCGCTAACAAGTGCGATTTGCCTGGAGCTGATATCAACCGGGTGATGACTCAAATGACCGAGCACGGTCTGACTCCAAGTGCTTGGGGGGGCGACGTCGAAGTTGTTCCTACCAGTGCCATCACTGGTGAAGGGATGGATACATTGCTAGAAACGGTTTTGACGGTCGCTGAACTGCACGACTACAGAGCCAACCCCAAGCGGGCGGCCATGGGCGTTTGCTTGGAGAGCGAGCAATCGGCAGATCGAGGTGTGATCGCCAAGGTGATGGTTCAGACCGGTACACTCCGCGTCGGAGACATCGTTCTTTGCGGTACAACCTTTGGACGGGTCAAAGCGATTTACGACACGCTTAAGAGGAACAAGCAGGTTACCGAAGCAGGGCCTTCGATGCCCGTGAACATTACCGGTTTGGATCGAGCTCCTGAAGCTGGAGAGAAGTTCTACGTCATCGATGACATTGGACAAGCTCGACAATTGGCTGCTACCCGTGAACAGGAAGCCCGGGCTGCGTCTCTATCGGGATCCTCTCCCAAGGTTTCGTTCGAAGCATTCCAAGAGTTGCTTCAGACCGGCAAGTTAGGGGTCAAAGAGGAAAAGGTGGTTTTGAATCTGATCATTCGAGCCGATGCTCGCGGATCGCTTGAAGCCATCGAAAAGGAGCTAACCAAACTCGATCACCCCGAGGTCGATATTCGGATATTGCAAAAGGCAGTCGGCGGTATCACTGTAGCTGACGTGACTCTGGCTAATGCGTCGCAGGGGGTTATCGTCGGATTTAACGTTATCCCTGACGAAGCGGCCCGATCGATGGCCGACGCGAAGAATGTCGAGATTCGCCGCTATGACATCATCTACAACTTGGCCCAAGACATTCGAGCTTTGGTCGAAGGTAGGCTCAAGCCTGAAGAGAAGGTCGTGGAACTCGGACGGGCGTTTGTCAAAGCCGTCTTTAGCGTTTCGCGGGTCGGTACGATTGCCGGTTGCTTTGTAGCTCAGGGCACTATCGAGCGTGGATGTCGCATACGCGTCCACCGTGAAGGTCGCAAGATCGGTGAGTACCAGCTTGAGACACTCCGACGCGTCAAAGACGACGTCAAGGAAGTCAACCGCGGTATGGAGTGCGGTATCAAACTGCAAGGATTCAACGACGTGAAAGTCGATGATGTTCTTGAGGCTTATCGTATCGAGCAAGTGGCTAGAACGCTGGACAACTCGAAATCATGAGTTCACGAAGGTTGCTAAAAGCTGCCGAGGCGATTCGCGGAGTCGTCTCGATGGCGATCCTTACCGAATTGAGAGACCCTCGCGTGCAGAATGTCACCGTCGTCGGGGTCGAAGTGACTCCCGATATGCGGGAGGCCAAGGTATTGGTAAGCGTTATGGGGAGCGATGCCCAGCAGAGAACGGTGCTCAAAGGGCTTCAGAATTCTGTTGGCTTTCTCCAATCGAAGATTGCCGATCGAATCGAGACTCGCTACATCCCCCGCTTATCGTTTGTCATCGACGACGGGGTCAAAAAGTCCGTAGCTGTACAGCAGATTCTCGAGCAGATTGCCAAAGAGCGCGACGGTAAGGCTAGCGATGATCCGCCTTTGGAGGACAAATCGATCGAAGAAATACTCGATGATCTTGCACCTGACGGCGAGTTTGAAGACGAAGATTCTGAAGAAGACACGCAGGGAAAAAAACGTCGCAAGCAGTAGACGAACCCAGACAGCAACCTTTGATGTAACTGAATAAGAGCGATTGAAAGGAAAAGGAACGATCGATGAGTTCCGGAAACCGAACGGTCAAATACGAAAACCTGTTAAAGTCTTTGAGAAAGCATTACAAGCCTCTTGCTGAGCCTCCGGAGCGTTCGGTGCTTGAGCATCTTTTGTATGCATGCTGCCTGGAAGACGCCCGCATCGAGCAAGCCGACGAGGGGTTTGCCAAGTTGCAGCAGACTTATTTCGATTGGAATGAAGTCCGAGTCACGACGGTCGCTGAATTGGCGGAGGCTCTCAAGCCCTTGCCGTTTCCTTTGCAAGCTGCATCGAGGATTAAGCAGTGCTTGCAATCGATCTTTGAAACGCGGTATCAGTACGATATCGACGACATGAAGAAAGCGAACTTGGGCAAGGCAACTGCAGAGTTGGAAGCTTGGAAGGGGATGTCACCTTTTGTGGTTTCCTACGTTTCCCAACACGCCTTGGGTGGCCATTCGATCCCTGCAAGCAACTTGATCTGCGATGCGATGTGGCAATGCGAGATATTGACGCTGGCCGAATTGCAAAAGAAAGCGATTCCTGGAATCGAACGAGCAATTCCTAAGAATAAAGGGGTTGAGTTCGCGGGTCTGATGCATCAGTTCGCCGGCGACTTGTACCACCATCCTCGAAGCGCCGCACCTCTGGCTGTTCTTAAAGAGATGGGAGTCGCTTACAAGACCAAGCCCAAGCCTGAAGAGCAAGCAAGCGATTCGAAGGCAAAAGGCTCGAAGGTTCCACCGCCGAAAACATCGGGCACCAAAGAACCACAACTGAAGAAACCAGAGCCTATTGCCAGTGCACCGAAGGCCACTGCCGAGCAGACGCTAGCCAAGGGAACGGCTGCCAAATCGCCGGCGACTAAGGATACGGGGACGAAGGATACAGCGGCTAAGCCCAAAGAGACGACAAAGCCTGTCGAGTCGCAAAAGGCAGGTGCTCTCAAGCCGACGGTTTCCAAGGAAACCAAGTCACCTAACAAGCCGACACCCAAGCCGGCGGCTGGTAAATCGACCTCTAGCAAACCGGACTTGTCCAAGGCGGACAAAAACGCAAAGTCCAAGCCCGAAAGCAGCAAACCATCCAAAAGCACAACTGAGAAGGGCAAGCTCGAAAAGGGTAAGCCAGTCAAAGGCAAGCCTGCTGATAGCAAACCTCAAACCGGTAAATCCGATAAGAGCAAGCCTGAAAAGGGCAAGCCTGAAAAGTCCAAAAACGACAAGAGCAAACCGATCAAAAAAGAATCCAAGGATTCAAGCAAGGCTGGTAAAGCTCCGGTCAAAGGAAATAACGCTTCGGTAGGTACGAACTTGACGAAGAAGAAGCCACGGTAGAGTTACACCCTACCATTTACTGAATCACAGTTTATCGAAAATACATTGGAGCATCATCCATGGCAGGACACTCGCAGTGGGCAAACATCAAGCACAGAAAAGCGCTCGTTGACAGCAAACGCAGTAAACTCTGGAGCAAGCTTTCCAAGGCGATCATTGTTGCTGCAAAGCTAGGGGGAGGGGATCCATCGAGCAACATCCGTTTGCGAGCTGCGATCCTCGATGCTAAAGCGGTCTCGTTGCCCAAAGACAACATCGATCGAGCGATCAAGAAGGGGACAGGGGAGCTCGATGGGGGTGATGTTGAAGAGGTGCTCTATGAGGGCTATGGTCCCGGTGGCGTTGCGATCCTATGCGATATCATGACTGACAATCGCAACCGAACGGCCCCTGAGATCCGCAAGTTGTTTGACAACCATGGCGGCAATCTCGGCTCAACGGGCTGTGTTGCTTACAACTTTGACCGCAAAGGTTTAATCAACGTCGCCAAGTCTGCTGTGGATCTGGAGAAGCTCATGGAGTTGGCGCTTGAAAACGGTGCCGAGGATGTCACCGAGAGTGAGTCCGGCTACGATGTGACTTGTCCGACCGACGTATACACCGAGTTGGTCGATGCGCTGGAAGCTGCACAGATTGCCTTGGAGTCTAAGCAGGTCACGCGTATTCCGAAGATGACTGTCGAGGTCGACTCCGATACCGCCGTATCGGTGATGAAACTGCTTGAAAAACTCGAAGACCATGACGATGTGCAATCGGTTGCGACCAACGTGAATTTTACGGTCGAGCAGTTACAGTCTCTGCAATCTTAAAAAATCTCTGCCCCAAGAGTGGATGGATGCTCACACGACTCGATACATCGGCCCGTGATTTCGAAGAGCGACTCGACGAATTGCGAAAGAAATTGAGTCCCGATGGGACAGTCGTATCTGAACGATCTGCGCAACTGACCATGTCGCTATTTGGTGAAGCGATCAGTCCACAGCAGGTTGTCGAGAGGATTTGTCGTGAGGTCAGGATCCAGGGGACCCAAGCGGTATTGAAGTATGCTCGGGCACTGGACGATCCTCGGATGGATGCAAGCCGACTGAGGGTGCCCAGCGAGCGAATGGTCGAAGCGCACAAAGCGGTTGCTCCTGAGTTTCTGCAGGCAGTTCGTGCGATTAGAAACAACATTGCGAGGTTTCAGCAAGCGATTTTGCACAAGGATGTCGAGCTGACCGATGGGTTGGGGCAGGTTCTCAAGCAGCGGTACAGGCCACTTGAGCGGATCGGAATATGTGTCCCGGGTGGTGCGGCGGCTTATCCCTCGACCGTGTTAATGACCGCTGTACCGGCGCAAATTGCAGGAGTCAAGCAAATCGCGATTATGGCACCACCCGTCGACATGATCGTCGGGCCAGGGAATCTTTTTGTGGCACTTGCCAAGCGATTGGTTTATGGAACCGTCGCGATCGACTCGATTGCCGGCCCTAGCGAGGTGGTGGTGATTGCAGACCGGACCACCAAGTCTCCCAATGCCGCTTCGGATTTGATCGCTCAAGCCGAACATTCGCCCGGTTCGAGTATCGTCCTTTCATCGGATGCGAAGATGCTTGACCAAATCGATGAGCAGATCCAACTACAACTAACGCGGCTCGAGCGAGCCGAGTTGGCGAAGGATTCGCTTATCAAATTTGGCGCCAGCATCTTGTGCGACTCCGAGCAAGAAGTCGTTAGGATCTGCGATCGGTTGGCTCCTGAGCATTTGCAGATTTCTGTGGACGATCCCGATCGGTATTCGAGTCAAATCCGAAATGCAGGAGCGATTTTCAAGGGGCATTATTCTCCAGTGGCACTAGGAGATTACGCGGCCGGTCCATCGCACGTCTTACCAACGGGAGGGACGGCACGATGGGCATCGGGGTTGTCTGCCAATCATTTTCTAAGATCCTACAGCGAAGTCGAATTTACCCTCGATGGCTTGCGAGCGATCGAGCCCCACGTGACCCAGTTGGCTGACAAAGAGGGGCTCACTGCGCACCGCCAGAGTGTAAAGATACGATTGGACTGATCAGGCAGACTCGACGGGGACTTGGTACTCGAATGTTTCGATCATATCGTCGAGTTGTTCGATCGCACCGTGCATATCGTCTGCGTACATCAGTAGGTGAGTCTGAAGCGCAGACATGGTGATTTTGCCTAGCGGGATCTTCTGGGCAAAGGCTTGAGTCGATTCTGCCGAAGCTTCAGGGAAGAATCTTAGGAAGAGCCGTTGGGCTTGTTCGCGATTGGCCGGGCCGATGTAAAGCTTCCGATCGATTCGACCTGGACGGATCAGGGCTGGGTCGAGCCGAGCGATATGGTTGGTCGTTGCAAACAGCAAGCGGCCTTCGCCAGCAGCGACACCATCGATGGCATTGAGCAGTCCACTGAATGTCACCTTGCTCCGCTTATCCTCCCCCTCTTTGCGTTCCAAAAACGCGCAGTCGATGTCTTCCATGAGCACGATGCTGTTGACTGGGATCGAGCTGAAGAGTTCAGAGATGCTGTTATCATCGAGGTTTGAATCGCCCAGGCTCAACACGGCAATATCCATTTGGAGTGCGGAGGCCAGAGCAACAACCGCCGAGCTCTTGCCAGTGCCTGGAGGTCCGTGCAAAAGATAGCCGCGTCGGTAAGGGATCCCTCGCTGGACATACCATTCGCGACGGGCGAGGAATGTTTTGGCGTCTTCGAGCAAGTCGTCCATCAAGCCGTTGGCAAGAATGACCGAATCGACAGGCCTAGGCAGCCGTTTCATTTGCTCCATCCAGTAGCCTTGGCCGGCACGGTGGACCGTCAGCCGCAATTCGGACTTCGGTATGGCGACATCGCGGGCTTCTTCGAGGAGTTGCTGAGCCAGTTTGCGGTCACGCGAAAAAATGGTGATGTTGAAGCACTCTCGCACGTTAACGGTTTGCCCGGAACCTTCGTTGGGCTTTGGACGCTCGCGGTGTAAGCAGATCAAACGATTCCTAAAGAAGAGCCAGTGGACACCTGGAGCAGGTGTAAAGAGGATGCGTGGGCGTGGATCCATGTTCGGGTTATCGCGCCGTTCATCGTAATCGATCGACTCGGTCTTGACCGTTAGCGAGCGAGCTCGGTTTTTCGCATAGGTATGTTGGGCCAACCATTTTTCGATCCACTGGAAGGCTGGATCACGATCCAAGATGTCGATCTCGGTGATCACACGGCGACGGACAAACTGGTAGATCTGCGCTGGGACTTGTCGAAAGTAGGCCAAGAGCGCACCACCGACCATCAGCACCAAACCACCACTAAAAATTTGGTTGTTCTGCAGAAGGTTCGATAGGTAGTGCCAAAATTCCTGAATCATCCTGGTAATAAGCTTTCTGCCCAAAAACGTCGAAAACAAGCAACCTTGCTAACCATCGAGTTAGACGCGCAAGTCCCTTGAAAGTTCACCCCCTGAGGGACCTGAGAGGGAAATTTACTTGGGATTTTCGCTGGATTAGGAGCTACTGTGATTTTTGTTGAGCGGTGGGAAGTTCCAGAGGGTACGTGGCACGAAACGATGGAATCTGTAATATAGGGAGCTTCTGGGTAGTGAGCCCGACAAGGATTCTTTGCGCAAGGAGCAGCGCGCGAATTGCCATTGGATCCCTCGTTGTGTTGGATTTCTCTTTATTAAGGAGCGAATGATGAATATTGGTAAGCGTTGTGCCGCTGAGTTTATTGGCACGTTCTGGTTGGTCTTTGGCGGTTGCGGTAGTGCGGTTTTGGCAGCTCTGTTCGCCAAGGAAATGGCGCATGCAGGTGGACCTACCTTGCTCAACCTTGGGATCGGGTTCGTTGGAGTCTCGTTGGCTTTCGGTCTGACGGTACTGACGATGGCCTATGCGATTGGCCACATCTCAGGTTGCCACTTGAACCCTGCGGTCAGCGTCGGATTGATGATCGCTAAGCGATTCCCATCCTCGGACTTGGTTCCTTATGTGATCTCCCAAGTCGCTGGCGGGTTCCTCGGCGCTTTTGTCTTGTATTTTATTGCAAGCGGTGCTCCAGGATTTAGCCTAGAGGGCCGATTTGCGTGCAACGGATTTGAAGAATATTCGCCAGGCAAATACAACCTCGTGTCGGCTTTTCTCGCCGAAGTCGTCCTGACTTTCTTCTTTCTGATGATCATCCTAGGGGCTACCGACAAGCGAGCTCCAGCGGGCTTTGCTCCGATTGCAATTGGGTTGGGATTAACACTGATCCACCTGATCGGGATCCCTGTGACGAACCTCTCGGTCAATCCTGCCCGAAGCACCGGTCCGGCTCTGATCCTTGCGATCTTTGGTCAAGACACCAGTGCAATCACCCAGGTTTGGTTATTCTGGGTCGCTCCCATCATCGGTGCCTTCTTGGCCGGGGTGGTTTATCCTCAGATCGCCGAAGACAAGTAATCGCTGACCGTTCTTGATCATCGTTCGATACGAACGTCAAAGTCCCTACAGTTTGACAACCGACATAGTGTTAAACTGCGGGGACTGTTCGTTTCATGCCTAGAGAATCGCTTGGATCGGTGCCGCTTGGTTCACCAGTCCTATCCGAGCTCAATCGAGCTGACTCGATCCTCCGATGACTTCGGATATGGATTCGCACTTTCCGACCACAACCGAAAACCTTTCGCCAATCTCGAGTCAAGAGACCCTCCCAAGGCTATTGGTTCGCGGCGTCGGATCGCTTCTTCTCCTTGGGATCATGGCTTGTTCTTTAACGGCCCAGTCGATCGTCTCACCGACAGAGCCCTTGCGGTTGATGCCACCAAAACCGCTTTCGAGTAGCACCCAAGGCCAATGGAATCAACTCCCCCAACAAGGAGTCGTCTTGGATTCTGGTTCATCGGATGCATTTGATGCTGCCGATCCGGCTTCCCCCTTTCAATCATCCAATGGCCAACCCTCGCGACTTGGAAACAAGATCTCACGCGGTTTGCCGGATGTGGATTTTTCAGAACGATCGGCCTTGCGATCTGAATTGGTCTCCGGCTCAGATGATCTTGAGATAATCGGCGATGAGCAAGATGAAGGCAACAAGGGCAAGAAAGCAGCGAGGCAACGCAATGAACAACAGCGTCGCCTTGTGGCCAGCTTTCCGAAAGACTATCTATTGGACTTAAGCGACCCGGGATTGTTTCAGTTCCTCAACGACCAGTGGGTTCCGAGCCGCTCTGCAGAGGGAAAGGAATCAAGATCGCGAATCGAACGAGCCGCCGATGCCGCTTGGCAAGAGCTGCGCCCAGAATTGCTTGCCAAGTTGCAAGCTTGCGATTCGCTTTTGCGTAAAAACAGCGTTCATAGCGCAAGAGATGAGATACGAAACGGGCTGACGCTGCTTGCTCGCAAGCTCGATCAACTCTCAGGCCCGGCGGTCGACCAATCTCCTCGACGGTCGGCAATCCGCAGATCGATGCCTCACGAATCGGCCTTGCAACATGCTTTCCGTGAGCTCGACGAGTGCACATATTCTCCTGCAGATCAGATCGCCCAGCCACTCGAAACATTTTCGGATCTACTTCCCCAAGCGACCTTAAATCACCCATGGGCTGCTGACCTGCTGTATGCTCTAGGGAAAACCTACGAACGAGAGTTGGAATTCGCCCCGAAACTCCAAGAGGTGCTGCGACAGCAATCGCTCGCATCCTATCAAGCTGCCCTGCGGATCGCACCTTCGCGAGGCTACATCGCCAACCAACTTGGCTACAACTTGCTTCATCTTGGTTCGCTCGAAGAGGCTGCCAAAGCTCTGCAAAAAGCGATCGATGCTGGACCGACCCCCTATTCATGGCGGAATCTTGCTGAGCTCTATCGCCGTCGTGGTTTAGTGCGAGAGGCTCAGCTTGCCGACGAGCAAGCGGAGTATTTGCTAAGCGAGTCTCGGGCTAAGCCTTGATGGTTATTTGTCCGTTGAGGGTGCGTAGTACTCGATCATTTGTTCGATCGCTTTTTCGCATACGATGCAGAAGCGGAAGGGATCGAGGCCGCTTCCCATCGCGCAGGATTTCTCAGGCCGGTACATCCCTGTTTTCAGATACCCACCACCTTCAAAGGCTCCCACGATTGAAGCTGTTTCCTGTGTTGCAGCACCGAAATCCTTTGGGGTAGGCAGGGGCACGCCTGTGGTCAACGCATCTTTCCACTTGATCTTCGCCGGATCCAACTCTCGAGTGATATTCGGTTCGACGGGTTCTACACCTTCGGGGTATATGTCGTTGTAGGTCACTGAGCCGATGTATTCGTCGGCCAGATAAGCGATCGAGTGGGCAAACTCGTGCAAGAAAACGGCTTCGCTCTTTGGATCATCCACCGTAGAGACGCAGTAATCCAGGCAAATTGCCCCTCCACCGTATCTTTTGGAGTTCACTAGCACCACTACCGAATCGTAGGGAACTTGAGCGGCGTACTCGCGAAGCGTGTGCCCTTGATCGGTCAGCAAGTATCGGTCGATTTCCAAGGTGTTAAACGATGCGCCCAGAGCGGTGTTTCGGTAACGCCTTTGATCGGGCTCATCGACCCCCGACTCGGACGAGGGCCGAAAGACGGCCGATACATTGAACTTACCTCTGTGCCGACGAAAGGGTTCGTGTTCGAACATGTACTGAGTCATCCGCTGCGCGTCGGCATGGAATTTCTCCTTCTCGCTATCCGTGTAACCTTCGGCTAGAAATACCAAATCCAAGCGGTCATTGGGATCGCCTGTTTTCTGCAGTTCGAAAACGGTATCACCCAAGTCGACTCCTTCGCGACGAATGTTCTTGTCTGAAGGTTTCATACTCTCGGACCATATCGTTTCCCAGTGATTGTCTTTGCGTCGTGAGAGGAACTCGATTCGAAATCGCGATTTGGGTTTTGGAAATCGCACCGAAATCGGAAACGCTTTCCATTTGCCTTGGGAAGCTGGCTCAGTGGTTGCATACTCACTATAGAGAGTATCGAAACCAAACGAGTAAATCAGTCGATCGCTATCCAAGTCATATACCCTGATAGCGTTCTTGCCGTAGGGAAAAGGAAAAACCAATTGATTGCGAGGCCCGGGCCAAATCGGCTCCTGCACGATCTTGCCTGGAACCACTTTCAGGTCGGAACCGGTTCCAAAGAGAAACAGTTCGATCCGCAATGCCTGGTCCTGAAAAAATGCATCGTAAGCAATCGAGTCCTGTGCATGGCACTCCATGGAGACGATCGACCAGCAAATCAGTAGGATGCGAAGCAGGTTCTTTACCATCGGATGTAATGTGTCTGGCTGGAGTGCGAAGAAAAAGGTTAGGGGTTGAAGTTATGGTCGAGACATCGGCTACACAATTTCGCTTTCGGCAAGCTGGCCTAGCAAGATTCGCATGAGAATTCCGTCATCTGCTTTCAGCGTGTTGGACCTACAAGAATAACTCTGGGAAAAACTTCGGGAATATGCGAGTCCCACACGCCGTGGGGGCTCAATGCCCAACCGCCGGAATCGTTGGGATTGTTTGGATCTTTGGTTTGATTGAACCTTGAGAAATCGATGCGCCAAGTGTCGCCGATTTTGGGGGGCAGCGACCGTGGCTTAGAAAGATCGAGCATGGCCAAATCTTTCCACGGTACGGCCACTTCTACACTCCATCCTTGGTCTTTGTCCGAGGGATCATTCAGAGAGCCCTGGACATGCACAGCGGACTTGATCGCGGAAAAGTCCCAGTCCAGAAACGCCCAGCGTAATCCTCTAGGATGTTTGGTGTAGCCAACTCCGTTAAAAACTTGCGACTGCACGTTGGGCTTGGTGCGATCGAATTGTGGCCATTTGGAGAGCCCGGATGTTTCATAAGCAGACTGCCAGACGAAAAGTCCGTCGTAAACAGTTCCATGCGCGTTGATTTCGAATTCGTAGTAAGCGTCTTGGCCGGCGATGAAGAACTCGACATCGTTATCCTGATAGATTGGATCATCCTCTTTGGTGAATTTGGCCGTGACGTTGGGTTCCTCGATCTGATAGCCGATGTACAGATATTTTTCGTCCCACAGAACAGAGACGTGTGTTTTTAGATGGGTTGGTTTTCCCGTGATCAGATCGACGAAACTATCGGAACGGTCAGCCTTGGCCCAGCTAGACTCATCAAGCTTACCATCGATTTTGATTACATCGCTAACTTGCATCGCATCGATCTTACGAACCTCCGAAAGATCGATGGGTGGGAAGCTCGTTTCGTTTTGAGCTTCGGCGAATTGCATGAGAAACAAAGCCCAGAGGATCATAGCTACCCAAGAGATGGGCAGGAATCGAAACTGATGCATAGCGATTGCTTTGAGGAAGTAAGGGAATCGGGGAACCCGGAAGACATCATTCTACCTTTCTTGATCGATCGCTTGCGATGTGTTCATAAAAGCCCGGTGTTTTTTAGGGTGGGTTTAGTTTTTGGGCTCTTGAGGAATTATCGTGGCTGAGACTTGATGCCATTGGTTCTATTCGTACTCGTACTCGAAGGGACGTGTTGGGATCTTGTTGACATACGGGCCAAATACCGGGGTTCCAGGTCGTATTGTGCGTCAGGAGATGCTCATCGAATTGAGTCAAACCAAGACCATCAAAGAGCTTCATCAAGCGCAATGGTGGTTGGGATCAAGGTGCAAGGCGGTCGACGGTTGTATCAGCCATCTCAGATTGGAATAGCATCCCAAGATTCGAGACGCAAATGCAGGACTTGATATCTGTTCAAGCGATCGGCGAGAGTTTCAGCACCAAAAAACCCATCACAAATCTCCAGTGTTTTTCTTGGTAAATCGGCGAACCGGATTTATTTTCGAACAAATAAAATCTTCGGCCAGCGGTTTTGGCACACCAATCGCATATACCACCTTCCGTAAAGACAAGTGGACAGCGGATTGGTTGAGGCGCACGAGTCGGAGCGGAAGATTCATGTAAGGGTCAGATTCATGTATAGCGCACTAGTATCGAAGGTTGTTGGTCGTTTTGTTCGTGATGAGCGTGGAGCAACCATGCTTGAATACGGTTTGCTCGTTGGCCTTATTGCCATCGTTGCCGTCGCAGCGATGACATTGCTTGGAGGCAACTTGACCTCCTTGTTCGAAAACGCGTCGACCAAAATTCCTAGCTAGCCTGCAGAAGCGGCAACAAGGGAAAATCACCAAAAGGGTGGGCGATACCGAAGAAGGTATCACTCACCCTTTTTTCGTTCATTCATCGGCGCGTTTGTTGGAGGTCGGTGCTCTGGGTTCTGATTCTGATTCTGATTGTCCCGAGCTGGATTAACCAGTTGTATCAGCCATCTCAGATTGGAATTGCGTTCTAAGATTCGAAATGCGATTTCCAGGACAGTGGATCGGTTTAGTCTTGCGTCGAGTGTTTTGGGTATAAAAATCGGTCGCGAATTTACTGTGTTTTTCGACCAAATCAGGAAATGGATTTAATTCTCAAACAAAAACCCTCAGCCTGCGGTGAGTTTGGCACACTAATCGCATCTAGCACCTTCCGTAAAGACAAGTGGACAGCGGATTGGTTGAGGCGCACGAGTCGGAGCGGAAGATTCCTGTAAGGGTCAGATTCATGTATAGCGCACTAGTATCGAAGGTTGTTGGTCGTTTTGTTCGTGATGAGCGTGGAGCAACCATGCTTGAATACGGTTTGCTCGTTGGCCTTATCGCCATCGTTGCCGTCGCAGCGATGACACTGCTTGGAGGCAACTTGACCTCCTTGTTCGAAAACGCGTCGACCAAAATTCCTAGCTAGCTAGATTTCTGAATCTGCTTGGGAGGGGAAGGGGCGGTCGATGCTAAGGCGTCGAGCCGCCCCTTTTGGCTTGGTCGTGTCGAGTTATCAGGGTTTTGATCGATTTGTTTTTAGGGGCAAGGTAGGTGGGTTATGACGTTGAGAACTTGGCTGGTTTTTCTTCTTGCAATTGCAAGCGGGGTATCTGCGATCGTAGGGGTTACCCAGATTCATTCGAACAAAGTGGCAAAGGAGTTGACCACGGTCATTACTGTCAAAAAGCCAATAGGTCGGGGGTACAAGATTCAGGAAGAGCACGTTGAGGCTCGCCAGATACCTGCCGAGTTTGCTCACAAATCGATGCCTCAATCGCTCGAGGAAGTGATTGGTCGCGTTGCCACAGTCGCGATGTACGAGGGCGAGTACGTCATGAGCAATAAAATAACTAGTGTTGGAGCAAAAGCGGGACTGGCGACTCTGATCCCTGCGGGTTTGAGGGCATATAGCATCACCGCAGCGAGTTCTGCGAATCGGGTTTCGGGATTGATCAATGTGGGAGACAAGGTGGACGTATTGCTGACGAAGTCCAATCCGGGCGGGGGTGGTTCTGATTCGGGGGTTTCAGAGACCCTTCTACAAAACGTAGAGGTGATGGCCGTTGACAGGATTGTCGATAGCACTGGAGCCAATAGGGCAGGGGGTGCAAGCGACAAGAACGAATCGAAGGCATCGACCGTAACGTTGATGGTAACGCCCAAGCAAGCAGCGGTGTTAGGATTGGGGCAGAAAGAGGGGGTATTATCCCTTTCACTCAGGAACCCCGAGGACCAAACGATTACAATGAGCGAGGAGATACTCGAGGCAGATCTTGGCGATGCGACGGATCTGAGCGCTCTGCGCAAGATTTCGAATAACCAAGGAGTGTCGGACTCTACAGCCGATGGAGCCAAAGATAGCCAGGGGACTGTGGAGCTAGTGGAAGAGGAGATCTACCCTACGACACCGGCTGAAGAGTCGATGACTGTTGAGGAGATGCAAGCGTTGCTTTCGAGTTTCGCGGAGGCCAATACACGTCCACCTGGATTTACCGCCATTCGAACGATTCGTGGATCACGAGTGGGGGTGGTACCCGTTCGGACGAAATCCAAGTAGAATCGTTTAAAAACTTAGGGGTATCTGAATGAATTGGTTCAAAGGGACAAACCGAAATCAAAAGACTGTAGGTAGTTCCTCAGCGACAGATCCCCAAGGTGATTTATCAAAGGATTCCGATCCGTCGGCAGAGACTGCGAATCCGACTCAGCCAACGGTTGCTGTCAAGCCTCTGGATGAGACTCAAGCCTGGCTGAAGACTCTGGAACCAAAAGCGAATCCAAAGTTTGTTGCATTGAAACGCCAGTTGCACCAAAAGGTGATCAGCAATCTGGACATCGGCTCGATGGCCAGGTGGGATCCTTCAAAGTTGCGAGTCGAGGTTCGGCGTCAAGCGGAGTCGATTTGTGGATCAGCGGATTTGGCAGGCTTGGACGTTACTCACTCGACCTTGATAGACGAGGTAATGGACGAAGTTTTCGGCCTTGGGCCACTGGAAGCATTGAGAGCCGATCCGTTGGTCTCGGACATCATGATCAATGGTCCCAAGATGATCTACGTTGAACGGCAAGGGAGGCTGTTTCGAACGCCGATCATTTTTCATGATGACGAGCACTTGGTTCAGATTATTCAGAGAATCGTTGCTGAGGTTGGACGGAGAATCGACGAAACCACTCCGATGGTTGATGCGAGATTGGCAGATGGTAGCCGTTTGAATGCCGTGATTGCACCTCTGGCACTCGATGGAGCTTTGGTATCGATTCGTCGATTTGGTTCCAAGCCTTTGACGGCCGATCGATTGATCGCCAACCAGTCGATAACGGCGGAAATGGTTCAATTCCTAACGGCTTGTGTCAAAGCCCGTATCAACATGCTTGTTTCCGGAGGAACAGGTAGCGGAAAGACGACTCTATTGAACTGTCTTTCTGGATACATCCCTGAGTATGAGCGAGTCGCGACGATTGAGGATGCGGCAGAGCTTCGATTGCAACAACCGCACGTTGTTCGGATGGAGACTCGGGTTGCAAATGTGGAAGGGCACGGGGCGGTGACAGCTCGGGATTTGGTAAAAAATGCACTTCGAATGCGTCCAGATCGGATCATCATCGGTGAGTGTCGGGGACCAGAGGCCTTGGACATGTTGCAAGCGATGAATACTGGCCACGAGGGTAGTTTGACGACAATCCATGCCAACACCTCGCGGGATGCAGTAAGCCGTTTGGAGATGATGGTGGGTATGGCCGGATTCGACTTGCCCATCTGGGTCATTCGCAAACAAGTCGCCTCAGCGGTGCATATGGTCGTACAGGTCAATCGTCTTCCGGGGGGCGTTCGAAAAATCACTCGAATCTCTGAGATCACCGGGATGGAAGGTGATGTCATCAGCATGCACGATATCTTTGAGTTCAAGCAAATGGGGCTCAATGAGGATTTGGTGACGAAAGGTCAGTTTTGGGCCACCGGTATTCGGCCTGTTCTCCTAGACCGCTTGTCGGCTTACGGTGTAGAAGTGCCGGTAGAGTTGTTTGAGCGACGGATGCTCATGGACTGCAAAGGGAGAGTCTAGAGATGTTGATCGTATACATTACGATGGCATTCTTCGCGGGCTTCGCTTTCATTGCCGCCATGAATTACTTCATGATTGAGGTGATTGAGGATCGTCGCAAGCATCAAGCGACTCGGATGAAGGAGGAGATACGTCTGCGAAATGCCGAACGGGCTCGAATCGAGTTCGACTCGAAGGAGGCTCAGCAAAAGGCGGTATCGCAGATCGCTCAATACTATGAAAATCCTTCGTTGTGGGCCAAGTGGAAATTGATCGTAGCCCAGTCGGGTATCGTAGGCGTACGGCCTGAAGCGTTTGTCGCGATGGCTGCCTGCGTAACACTCCTGGTTGCGGCCGTGTCAGGATTTCTGTTGAAAAGCATATCGATTGGAATCCTTTGTGGTTTTGGCGCTGGTTTTTTGCCCTTTGCATTCGTGCTAGTTAAAAGAAAACAGCGTCAGCAAAAGCTGTTGTCTCAGTTGCCTGACGCCTATGAGATGCTCGCGAGGGTTCTGCGATCGGGTCAAACGGTCAGTCAAGCGATGCGAGCGATTGCCGACGAGTTTACATCCCCTTTGGCAGAAGAGTTCGCCTATTGCTGGGAACAACAGAACCTCGGATTGACCCCGGAGGCATCTCTCAAGGAATTGGCCAAGAGGACGGGGCTTTTGGAGGTTAAGATTTTTGTGGTCGCATTGACCATCAACTCCACAGCTGGTGGCAACTTATCTCAACTGCTTAACAAACTCTCGCATGTGATCCGAGATCGCGAGAAAATGAGACAAAAGGTGATGGCCCTAACGGCTGAAGGTAGGATGCAAGCCTACATGATGATCGCCTTGCCGATCGGTCTTGCCGGCATGCTATCGGTTCTGAGTCCAACTTACCTGCTCCCCTTGCTGGAATTCAAGCCTTTGATTGCCGGAACAGTGGTTTGGATGGGAGTCGGTTATTTTTGGATGCAACGCATCATCAATTTCGACCAGTAGCGAGGTGCTAAATGGACTTAAGTGCAATTTTCTACATCGCCACTGCAACTGTATTAGCTGTCGGCTTGTTCTACTTTTTATCGACAGGCCAAGGGCATGCAACTGACAAATCGAAGAGCGATGCGCCCAAGCCCGGCGAGTCCCAATTCCACCGGGATGTTCGCAAGCGAATTGAAAAGAACGATCAACAGGAGCAATTGCGTCAACGATTAATTCAAGCGGGCTTTTATGGTCGGAATGCTATTTTTTGGATCACAGCATCGAAACTCTTGTCGTTCGTTATTCCACTTTTGGTCGCGGTAGGTGTTTCATCGTTTACAAAAATCCCGTTCAGTACGACGATCTTGGTCGGGGGTGCAGTGGCGATCGCGGGGATTATTGTCCCATCGTTTGTGCTCGACAAGCTAAAGACCAAGCGTCAGACACTCATTCGACGCGCTATCCCAGATGCCTTGGATATTCTCAGTATTTGCTTGGAGGCAGGAATGAGTTTGCCCGCATCGCTAGCGAGGGTTTCCCAGGAATTGGCAACGGCTCATCCTGAGTTAGCCTTAGAGTTGGCGATCGTTGACCGTGAGACTCGCATGGGACGCGGTGTGGGCGAATCGATGCGATCATTGGCAGATCGATTTGATTTGGAAGAGTTGCGTAGTATGTCTACGGTAATCGTCCAAGCTGAAAAATATGGATCAAGCTTATCTGACGCGATGGAAGTTTTCGCCGCTTCCATGCGGCAAAAACGGATGTATGCTGCCGAGACACTCGCTCAGCAGGCTGTGGCAAAGATTTTGATACCAACTGTTATCTGTATCCTGCCTGCACTCTTTGTCGTAACGATGGGACCAGCAGCGATCACGATTTTCCGGGAGTTGTCCAAGCAATGATAAAAAAAACTGTCTTATTCGCAGTTTCCCTCAGGACGAATCCACGGTCGATTTCGCGTGTAAGGAGATATCGTAAAGGAGCCGCACTCTTTGAGTTTGCGATTACGATCCCGGTCACAATGCTACTAACGATCGCAACCTTGGATATCGCACGAGTCGCTTACTTCCGACTGGTGGTCGCCGATGCTGCGGGTGCAGCAAGCCGATACGCTGCATTTAATCCAGTGACCGATGTATCCCTTCAGTCATGGCAACAAGGGCTCAATCAAGCGACCATCAGTTCGGTGCAAGGTTCCCCATGGGTGGATCCTTCGTCATTGGTTGTGTATACGCCGGTTATTGAACAGATTTCCAACGTGGAGAAACGCATCACCGTAAAGGTTGAGTATACGCACCGAGTCTATTTTGTTTGGCCTGGACTGCCCAGCCAGGCAACCGTATCGAGTCAAGTTTCCGTGATGGCTGCTGGATAGGAAATCAAAGATGAGACACCCGTGTTGCGTCGCGTCGGTTCCGAAAAATCGCAAACCAGGAGTTGGGCTTCCAAGGCGTTGGGGAGCTGTTTCACTGGAGTTTGCCTTGGTTTTCCCAGTCTACATCATCACTGTGATTTCAGTGTTCACGTTGGGTATCCGGATCTATCAAACCCAGCGTTATGCAGCGATGGCAAAATTCTTGGCCAGAAAAGCCATTGTTCATGGTTCTGCGGCGGAGAAACTTGGGCCTTGGGGCCCAACGACCCTAACTGGCTCCTTTGGCGATGGTAGTGTGGTTGGGGATCTGATGGCCAGCAAATACAACGCAGGTCATCCTATGAGCATCTACTACCGATTGACTTGGCCCGATGGAGGCAACAGTGGAATCAGCGGGAATCGGGTCGAAGTGACGATTTCCAGTTCTAGCCTTCCTGACGGTACCCTTTCTGCATCGACGGGAGGTACTTCGTTGACGACGAATATTTCATCAACCGTAACCATGGCGATCGCGCACTGAGAACAAGGAACCCGGGTCATGCTGTCTCAATTGAATTGGACAAAGAAGAGCGATCTATCACCTCGAATCCGGAGAGCGACCAAAAGGTCTCGTCGAAGAAATCGACGAGGAGCCTATCTCGCCATGTTCACGGTTAGCTTAACATTATTTTTCGGCATATTGGCCATGGTGTATGATCTGGCTTTGATCAATTACACATGGCGCCATTGCCAAAACGCAGCGGATGCTGCGGCGTTGGCTGGTGGAAAGAAGATCATCGAGGGGAATCAGTCGAGCGTATCGAATCCAAAGGCCTTGGAGTATCTCGCGACATTAAACAACACCGATTCGACGATAGCCGATATCCATTCGCCGCCTACCTCTGGGCCGTATGCTAACGTTGAAGGATATCTTGAGATCATCGCTCGAAAGAGAGTCCACACTCTGTTTCTACGTCTTTCTCCATTCAGCAAATCGTACATCGATGTAACGGCTCGAGCGGTGGCTGGTGCGGAGGCTTTTTTGCCCGAGGATGGTGTGATCACACTGAATCCGAACGCGAGACCTGGTCTATCGGTTAGTGGGTCGGCGGCATTAAAGGTCAACGGTCGAATCGCCGTCAATTCCGAGGGTGGCGGAGTCGACGAGTATGGCAACGCCGTCAATAATGGAAACAATGGAGTTGCGATTTCTGGCGGTTCGCCCAATTCAGAAAAAGGCGTTTTTGCTCGGATTATCGATTCTGTTGGAGGTGTGGATAACCCGAGCGTGTTTAAACCATTGATTCCAGGCGAAGTCCCTCCGCTGCACACCAAGGTCCAACCCGAACCCGACCCCTATCTCAACGTGGTTACCCCCATGGCAAGCAATGGACTCGATGCCCGTTTGAGAGGGAGCGTGTCGGTGACGAACAACAATGTCACGGGTTTAAATTCCGATACGACCGGACAGAATCATCGCGCCACGAACAATGAATCGGTGGCTGGCGGATTGTATAGCGCAGCCTTGGGGGACGTGATCCTCTATCCAGGTATTTATGACAGCATCTCAATTACCGGAGGTAAGGTCTATTTTGTACCTGGAATTTACGTTTTAAGATCCCTAAAAGCCAACCAAGATGTTCTCAAGCTTACGGGGGGTACGGTGATTGCCGAGGGCCTCATGTTCTATAACACCGGAGGGAATTTCAATCCTACGACAGGGCTTCCTGATTCAACTGACCTTACCAGCCCGCCGCCGAGTGCGGCGACCACCACATTTGGCTCCACGGCCATCAATTCGTCCTTTCACACAAGCCCCATCGATACGACTAAATACAACTATTCCAGTCTTTATTCAGGGGCTAAAGCGATTTCCAAGGATTTCAACGGGATGATGTTCTACCAGCGTCGCCACAACACCCAGGTGCTGTCAATCACGGGAAACACCTCTGAAACGAGTCTCACAGGTACTTTTTATGGGAAGTGGATGCCGATCAGTATTTCAGGTCAAGGCAAATACGATGCCCAGTTCGTCGTATCGGACATGAAGGTAACAGGTAGTGGGGTTGTGGAGGTCACTGCAGGCAACAATTCGCCAAAGGCGATGGGCAAATCCGTCTACCTTGTTGAATAGGATTCCAAATGGACTCATACCGATCCTGGATCCTACTGGCGTTGGTGCTCTTCGTAGCGCAATCTGATCTGCGTCAATACCGCATATCGAATCGCTCTGTAGTCATTACGCTCGTCGCTGGACTTGCTTTGAATACTTGCATTCATGGCTGGGATGGGATCGTCCATGGATGCTTAGGTATACTTGTAGGATTCCTGTTGTTAATGCCCTTTTATGTCATCGGTGGAATGACTGCAGGAGACGTCAAGTGGCTTTCGGCACTTGGGGCATGGTATGGTCCCAAGGGGATCTTGGGTGTGTTTTTGGTCAGTGGAATGATACTAGGGGTGATTTCTATTTTGTGGTTCGTAAGCAACCGGAATCGTCCAAGCCCGGTGGAGCCATCGGACTGTGAAGCTTCTGGGGTAGACCATCAAACGGGGATAGACGAGGTATTTAACTCGTCCGAAAAACGACGGAGACTCATCCCTTATGCCTTACCGGTAGCCCTTGGAGTCCTGATCATTGAATCGATGCGTATGATTGCATCGTTGGCCTAGAGCATCAACGGAGGGATTCAGGCTGGCAACTTTTCTAGTTGGGAGCAGGGTAAGAGGCTTGCAGGACATTATGAGTCTTTTTAGCGACAAGTGAACCTTGTTCGCCCTGCGCCGCATGTTCGATCCAGTAGGAAGCTGCTTGAACGTCTCCTTCGAGCAGTAGCACGTGTCCGATATTGGCCCAGGCTTGCTGAGTCGTGCAACCGGATTTTACGAAACTATCGACGGCTGGTTCCCACTGATGCTCTCGGGTTAAAAGAAGCCCCTTGATTCCATGGAGTCGCTCGGATTGAGGCTCTCTCTTGAGGCCTTGGTCGACCAGTTCGGTCGCATTGGAATCTTGCTTATTAAGATAATACCAGTAGGCGTAGTCAGCGATCAAATCGGTGTTTTTGGGTGTAAGCCGCAAGGCGGCTTCGAAGTGCTCCTGAGCTTGTTTGGATGCCGACATTCGGCAAGCAAGAAGCGCCAAGCGATGGTGTGCAAGGCTATTTTTTTTGTCCAGTTCAAGCACACTCTGGTAAGTCTTCATCGCTTCACGATATTCTTCTTTTGCCTCGTGTTGCTCTGCCGCGACAATCGCCAGATCCAGTTGTGCTTGTCGCGTGTTGGGTTTTGAATCAAACAGGCTTGAAGGTTTGTCTAGCGAGGTGACTTTGGATTTGCTGTCGGAGTTCAAGCTCAGAGCTTTCCAGCTACTGCACCCGCTCATGGAGATAAATTGAGCGGCAACTAGAACTACCAGCAATCGGTTTGGCATGGAGCGGTGATCAGTCATGTTCTAGCGGGGGATAGGAGAGTTCATCGAGGATCCGGCGCCAGGCAGGACAGGGAAGCCAGTGGCCATGCCTTGATTGGCCATTCCTTGGTTTGCAGATCGTGGCGAAATGCCTTGCTGATAATTACGAATCGCCTCAGTAGCTTGGATCCCCATCGGTTTAGCGGTAAGCCAAATGGAATCGGGCAAGATTCCTGCTTGCGCGACCGTCGACTGTTCAGAGAGCCATTGGCGACGTTTTTCGTTGAGTTCTGGGTTGTTGGATTTTTCTACTTTCAATGGCGAGCCAAAAGTGTTGCTGACGCAAATTGCTTTTTCCAATTTTTCGAGCCCTTTTGGAGTCAGCATGTGTGCGTAGGGCGAGTCCTCAGGATAGAAATCCAGATGGTAGAGCGTGGCACGTTCGATAGCACCATCGCGAATGTTATTTGCAAAAGCGTTTCGGTGTGCGTGTCCGTAAGTGTTGCGATGGAAATACTCAGGGTAGCCCCAATGGCTCGATTGCATGCTGCGTTTCCATCGCTCTATTTTCGTCGATTCGCAATCTCCGTTTCGACAATCCATGATTCGATAGGGATTGCCGTAGGACGATTGAAACGCGGGATAATCGGGCATCGCAGGAACACATCGTCCGATGCTCTGGTCTCTAGCGACGCTCTCTGGCGCCTGTAGATCCGGCGATGTTGGTGCCGGTTCCTGGGTTGAATTCGGAGTTTGGCCAAACATAATGCTAGGCGTTCCCAACACATGGATGGACGATAGCACCAGGAAGCAAGACCTTCGTATTTGAGATACCAATAGCATAGATTTACCTTGAGAATCCTACGGGGCCATGGAGGCACTGCCGTTCGAGTTTTATTCGATCAACACAATTCCATGGATCTTCCCAGGACTGGACAGTATTGAACGACCGACCTGTCTTTCCTTCAATTCGACCAAGCAAATAAAACTCTAAGTCATTAGGTTCTTGGATGTCTTGGCCAGGTAATACGAAATCTTCGCAGTTCGGTGAGGCAGCAACAAAATAGGGAGTTACCAGCACCAAAAGTTCTTTCTCGACACGTTGCTGAGAAGTGTTGCTAAAGAATGGGCCCAAGTAAGGAAGGTCTCCTAGGCCAGGGATTCGTGTTGTCTGCGCATCGATGGCCACTTCGAGCAACCCGGCCAAGGCGAGGGTTTCTCCCTCGCGCATTTCGACGGTCGTATTGACCTTGCGCGTGTTGATCCCTGGGGTTGGGATACCTCCAGGAACAAGAGTCGTACCGAGCGTTTCGTCGATCGTGCTGACCTCGGGTGCTACATTCAGGCGAATCGTATCCTCATCAAGAATTGTTGGAGTGAATCGCAACTGCACCCCAAAGTCTTTGTACTGAATGGAGACTTGTCCCCCCAATCCACTGACAACTGGCACAGGGAACTGCCCACCAGCCAAGAAACTAGCTTCGTGACCACTCATAGCCACGAGATTGGGTTCAGCCAGAATGGACAACAGGGCGTTCTTTCTGAGTATGCGAAGAAGCACATCAAAATTGGCGCTAGGAAAGATTCCAAAAGCCGTTCCGTTGGCGCCAAGTACATTTCCAGTTCCAGCAGAATTAAGACCTCCGTTTACCATTCCGTTGTCGGACGTACTACCCATGGTTCCTTTTGCGGTCACAACGTTTCCGCTGATGTTGGTACCTACAACATTTCCGTTATCGGATCCAAAAATCCAATCCGCCCCGACTTCCCTCATCCCTGTCCGGTTCAATTCAGCCACGCGAACCTGAAGCATTATTTGCTGTGTGCCTGGAACCCTCAAAAGGTTGATCACACCACCCTTAGGCGTTTGAGAACCGGAACCTGCGCCTCCGCCAACCTCAAGACCTGCAACCTCGCGAGTCAGATCATTGGCCATGGGATTCGGATCCGACATTGCTTGATCTTCAAGCGACTGCATTTTATCGGCCCCTTGGCCACCGCTTGCACCTATTGGTCTTGCAGCACTTACCGAGCCTCGAGAGAGCCAAGCCTCCGCAAGGCCCATGATTTGACTTGCCATGGCACCTGTGCGAACCTGCCCCTCAAGTACGATGTTTTCTCTCAATTGCGAGATTTTGATGTTGGCATCGGGGAATCGCTGGTTGATCTCTGCACGAAGGAGCTCCAGATCGTATTTAACAAAGACCTGAAGCGTTAAGATCGATTCATCCCCGAAGAGGATCGTAAGGTCGGTTAAGCCTGCGCGTTTTCCAGAAAGTCGTAGCATTCGTGGATTGGGAAGAATCTCAAAATCTGCAATCGAGGGATCTCCAAGCGCAACGACCCCCACTGATTTGCCTTCAGAGACCGGTTTTTTGAGCGTCAGGGTTCTAGCCTGTCCAACAAACAATTCAAGCGTCGCATCGACGTTGGAAAGTGGACCGACGAGATCCATCACATTAGCAAAATCCTTGGGCTTTTCAGGTGCCGAAAGGGGCCCCATCGGCCTTGGAGGAACCATGGGTATCACGGGAGTGACGATCTCAGGATTGCTAAGGCGAGGAGGAACCTGAGGTTCCGGAAATTGCGATGGGGATTGTCCTGGGCAATGATCAAGTCCAATTAAGGCCGTCGTCAAGAATGCTCCGAAGGTTACTGCATTGACCGTGCCTGGTTTTCTTGCACGTTGCACGAACCTATTTTGGCGTACGCTTGCCATTGGCGATCAACCTCAAAAGTACCATCAACCGGAAAAGTGCTACAACCGTTACACTCTCAAGCAGTTTCGTCGGAGCTACCTGCGGTACTTTAAAGCGATTTCGACCTATAACACAAAAATGTTTGCTAGCTTTCTTGGTCTTTGGAAAGTCAAAAAGGGGATCGCTGACGATTAGGACTCTGGATTTGGTGGAACCTGAGGGTTTTCCGGAGTGCCCTTTTCCATTTTCCGATAGAGAGTTGCCCTGGAGATTCCCATGAGTTCGGCGGCGGCTGGGATGTTCCCCTGGGTTCGACGCAGGGCCTCTTGAATCAAACGATGTTCCCAAACATCAACACTTAGGGTGTCAAAGTCGGCGTTTTGCGCGTTATTTGGCCCTGAGGAGGCGTTCGCTCCTACCTTCGGTGATTTGGATGAGGCACTTGGAGGAAGCGTGCTTCCTGTTCCTGCAACTGGAGGAGTAGCAGAAGAAGGCTCGTTGAGCGAATGGGCATCTCTAAGAGACAGGTCTCGTGGGAGAATTTCATTGCCGTCGGCTAAGACCACAGCGCTATCGATGACGTTTCGCAGTTGTCGAACGTTGCCAGGCCATCGGTAAGTTCGGAGAACCTCCATCGCTTCATCGCTGATCCGTAGATTGCGTCGTCCATTTTGATTTTTGAAGTGGTTGAGAAAAAACTCCACCAATAAGTCGATATCAGGTCCTCGTTGTCTCAATGGTGGGATTTGCAATTCGAAGACGCTAATTCGGTAATAAAGATCTTCTCGAAATCTTTTCTCGGCGACAAATTCTCGTAAATCGCGGTTGGTAGCTGACAATACCCGCACATCGACCGTCACTTCTTTAGTCGCTCCGACGGGTAGAAATGGGTGACCTTCCAAAATGCGAAGCAGCTTGGCTTGCCCCTCGAGGTTCAGTTCGCCGACCTCGTCGAGGAAAAGAGTACCTTTGTTGGCTTGTTGGAAAAATCCAACGTGATCTCGATCTGCCCCAGTGAATGCTCCTTTGACGTGACCAAAGAGTTGACTCTCGATCAATTCATCCGGAATCGCAGCGCAATTGACGCTGAGCATGGGTCGAGACGCTCGTTGGCTATTCTTATGAATGGCGCGAGCGACCAACTCTTTGCCTGCACCGCTTTCACCTCGAATCAAAATGCAACCCGACGCTCTGGCGATACGGCAGATCCGATGTTTCAGTTCGGTCATCCCTTCACTGTCACCGATCAGTTCGTCGAATGCAGCGTTCTTGTCCTGCAATCGCCCCAAGTCAGCTTGCATGACTTGAGCCGATAGTACTCGAACTAACGACACCCCTAGAGTGCTAGCTACAGCGATGGCAAAATCAAAGTCACTGCGTTTGAATTTGCCTCTTGCGCGATACAAGTGCAAGGCTCCGATGGTGTTCCCTTTGTCGATCAGTGGGACACAAATCGCGTCGTCAAATCCCGGTTTTTTCGCCAATTCAGATTCAGGCAATTTCGTGGATTGAGGAGTTTCATGCTGAACCCAGACCG
Organism: Planctomycetaceae bacterium; assembly: GCA_021298315.1. Classification (GTDB taxonomy): domain Bacteria; phylum Planctomycetota; class Planctomycetia; order Pirellulales; family Pirellulaceae; genus JBKCUI01. The sequence continues at coordinate 88,286 of JAJTFC010000009.1, read as the reverse complement.
CCCGTTTTTGACGCGTGACCAAGTCGGTCAGGTGATCGCTTATAGGGGGTTTATACTCAGGATTCGCCGCAAGTCGCCCTGCTAGATCCAATCCTCCATATTCATTGCACAACAAAAATGCCACGGCATCAGCCTGTGTCCACTCTGACAGCAGGGCCATCGCGACGGACACAAGCTCTTGCTCGGTCGATAAGGCATTGCAACGGAGTGTAAAGGAATGCAGTGCCGACAATTCTTTTTCTCTTCCTACAGACCTGAGCGATTCAAATGCTTGAACTCCGAATTCCTTGGATTCCAAGGCGGCCAGTTCGCTGTACTCCCCTAACATAATCACCGAATCTATGCTGGTGATCTCGACTGTCGCTACCTCGTGCATGCCAGATTCGGTAAACAGCATCTCGGTATCACCGATAGAAATTTTGGCACCATCGACAAGTAGGGCTGAATCGATTTTTGAGCCATTGACCATCGTCCCATTTCTGGAGCCAGAGTCGATCAATTGCCAGCCTTCTTCTTTGAAAACGAATTTTGCGTGAAGGCGTGATGCGCTAGGGTCGTTGAGTTGAATGTGGCATTCGATACCACGGCCGATCAAATTCTCGAGGGCTCGATTTAGCGGATACTCGACTTTTTTGTCCGGACCGCTCAAAACCCTAATGAAGGCCGACATGTGCAGAAATCCTAAACAAGTAGGCAAGGTTGCCGGTAACGGTTCACGAAACAAAAGCGCATGCGGCGATCCACGTGACTTTGCCCCAACGAACACCTGAGGTGGCAACGAATAAACCATGGGGAGGATCAGCGGCGGGGAAAAACTCTCCATCTTTCGCCACCGCTGGGCCTTAAATTTTAGATGTTGTTTGGCTGGCCGTCCACTCCCGCAATGATTTTTGTCATGGCTTTGCCTTCGCTTGCCCCCAAAATGGGAGTCCGATAAGCCACCTAGTCGCCCCAAAAAACGCTGGTGTCGTTGCTTGCACAGCCAATTCTCCGTCCCTGGCGCAACTACCCCGAACCAGATCAATATTAGTTTTTCTATCAGGTTTGCCAAAGTGACTCGCGGGCCATCAGGAAAACTACCTAGATTTGCTGGTGGTTTCCCTCTCGGCCAAATTCGATTCTAAATCGCTAATCTCATATTTAAGAAAGATGGCCACCGGGGCTAGTTCTTCGGACAAATGTTTCAGCACCAATCGGGTTTCGCTTTGATCGATCATCGATTTTTTTACGACGCACTGACGCAGGAAAGGGAGTCGCTTTAAGATCGGTAGCACTCCCTCGATACGATCCATGGAGATCGTGACCGATCCGCATCGTCCCATTAGATCTTGCACTAGACTTGGCCTGCCCGATTTCTCAAAGGTCTGCAAAGGAAGATCTTTCGCTCCATCGTAAAGCACCTTGCATCCGTCGATCTGCATTAATTCAATGACCGCCGCATGCTGAGCAAAACCTTGATAGATTCGCTCTCCTGTAATCCAAAAGGTAATCAACCCCAACCCTAATGCGACTGCTCGACAATAGCTCTTGCACGGTGTGTTCATGAGCAATTTGAATCCTGGTTCCTTTATAGCTCCCGAGGCAAGCGAACCCGATGCTGATCATCGCCATTGAGCAAAAATCTCACCCAGGTTAATTTCACTTTGGGCAGTTTCTGCTCGATCTGATTCCTTGTCGCTTGCTCATCAAATGCCGTCGTGTCCGAGTCGAGGGGCCCATCGTGGAACTGCACCACGGACAACTCGGTCAGATAAGGAAGTCGGCTCAGCGCTGGAAGTGCATTCTCTAATTGGTCGAAGTTGATTTCGGCACCACTGCAGCGATGAACGAAATCGTACCCGAGAATGGATTCGGCCCAAGTCAACTCCGGAAGTCGTTGGGGACTGTCGGCCAAGAGTAATGTTAGATCCAGCATGCTTGCGGACTTACCATCATAGCTCAATACACAATCCGAGAACTTACGCACTTGCCGAATTGCCCCTTGCTGCTGCAGAGCCAACCAGTAAAGATTCATCAGATAGATCGCAAAAACAGCGAGTGCGACGATGATGACGTTTCGTACTTTGCGAAATACCATACCTCCAACCCTATCGAAAAAATGCGACGCATTTGAAACGCCCTGCGTGCACCAATAGCTCACAAAGCCAGCCTGTGATGGTAACGAGCGAGTTGCTTGACCGCTAGCTCGATTAGAATGCGGACCACAGCTTGAGCGATTTTGCTCGTTAGCACTACAGCGTCGCGAATAGATAAGGGTGCTATTTTGAGTTGCTCTGCCAGGCTTCTTCCTTCGACATAATCCATCGCGAAAACAACCAAGATCCGAATAGCTGCAAAAAATCCAAGCTACAATCTCTTGCGTCAACGATGTATTAGACGTGTACTCCAACCCTAAGCATGTTTTTATGCCGTATCAACCAAACTACCAACGGTTCGCTAGACTCGCAGTTGCTCTGCTTGCATGCGTGATGATGCATGCCCATGGCCTGGCATCCAAAGGACGAGCTGAAGTCCGTCTTCCAGCCCTCTTTGGCGATCACATGGTCCTTCAACGCGATCGCCCAATCCACGTCTGGGGCTTTGGCACTCCGGGCGAAAACTTACGCGTCACCCTAGCAGAACAAACCGCAGAAACCCAAGTTGCCCCGGATGGACGCTGGACCTGCACTCTCCATGCACTACCAGCTACCGGCATCCCAATCGAACTGAAGATCTTAGCAAGCAATGAAATCCTAATTAAAGATATTCTCGTCGGCGACGTATGGCTCTGTAGCGGTCAATCCAATATGGAATGGGGACTCGGAGGCTGTGACGCACCCGAGGATATCCGAGTTGCCAACTTCCCTCAAATACGCCATTTCGGTGTCGAAGCCAACTTTGCATCCTCGCCCCAACCCAACGTCAAAGGACGCTGGAACGTCTGCAAACCGGAAACCGCTCCTGGGTTCACGGCCGTTGGATTCTATTTCGCACGTCGGGTTCACGAGGAAACGGCGATACCGATCGGCTTACTGAGATCCAGTGTTGGTGGCACGAATATCGAGTGCTGGATGTCTCAAGAAACCCTCATGAACACGCCAACTCTCGAACCCTATGCGAAAATGATGCGAGAGTCTCTGACTCAGTATCAAAACGATCTGCAAGCCGTCATCCCTGAGGTGGAGGCCTGGACGAAACGCTCTCGCGATGCAATCAGCGCAGGTTCTCAAGTCCCAATGCCGCCAGCGATCCCCGAATTCCCCTTCGGCGAAAAAATGTTTCGTCCCCGGTGTGTTACGCTTCACAATGGAATGATCCATCCACTGAAGACTTTTGCTCTCAAAGGAGTCTTGTGGTACCAAGGCGAAAACAATGCAGGAAATGCTGCAGACGGACTTCAATACATCGAGAAAAAGCGTGCCATGATCCATGATTGGCGAGAGTGGTTTGGGGATCCAAATCTACCCTTCTACTATGTACAACTAGCCGCTTGGCAAAAGCCGACAGAAGATCCTGGACTTGCCGATGGATGGGCTTTCTTTCGTGATGCTCAACGCCAATGCTTGAACCTTCCCCATACCGGGATGGCTGTGGCAATCGATATCGGTGACGCCGAGGATATTCATCCTAAAAACAAGTACGACGTAGGCGAACGCCTAGCCCGCTGGGCACTTGCCAGAGAATACTCGAATCCCTTGGAAGTCTCTGGCCCCTTGTATCGCTCTCTCACGATCGAAGGCAACAAAGCAATCATCGCTTTCGATCATGTCGGAAGCGGACTTGTCGCAGGTAACAAAACGGGGCGTCAACCTGTCGAATTCCCTGAATCAACTCCACTCAAGAGATTCGCTATCGCCGGACATGACCGCAAGTGGTACTGGGCACAAGCGAAAATAGAAGGTGGCAATGTCATTTGCACACATCCTAATGTCCCGCAACCAGTGGCCGTCCGATACGCCTTTAGCATGAACCCTCAAGGTGCGAACCTGTACAATCGCGACGGCCTTCCAGCTTCGCCATTTCGAACCGACGACTGGTAACTCGCTTGGCAAATGGCTACTTGCTACCGCTCAAGATGGAAACCATTTTAGGCCTATCTTTTTGGAGTCGTATCGTATCGACTGGCAAACTTAGCGATACACCCAACTGACGATAGAACTCGGCAAGCTCTTCGGTCCAAGCTTGGTTGACCACATCCAATGGTGTTTCGCCACGATTATTCTTGCGATCAATCTCTGCCCCGTGCTCGATAAGTAGTTCGACAACCTCTTGGTGGCACATGAAGGCAGCCAAGTGCAAGGGTGTGTTCCCATCACTGTTGGTCGCTCTGAGATCAGCACCATTTCCGAGGAGTTCCTTGACCAACGCCAATTGCCCCCATAGAGCAGCTTGGGATAGCGGTGTTGCGCCACTATTCATTCGGTCGTTGATCTTACTCTTGTCTTCAAGTGCTCTTTTGATCGCAGCGCTTTCACTGTGCGGTTCATCGATCTTCTGCTGAAGCGCCAATGCAGCGGCTCGGTCTTGTGCCGCATAGAAGATGAAATCGTTGCTCATGAATCCATGAGGGACTTGAACTTGCAAAAAATGCATGCCGGCTTGCGGCAACTCGTCGAGTTTAAGAACGATCCCATCGGCTTGATCAATCTCGATCGTACCGGAAACCCTATCGCCATCGACGAAGATCCAAGCGTCAGGCCCAAAGTACCGGCCAGAGAGCCTCAGGGTCTTGTCCTGGCCGTTTGCAATCGGGAAGACTTGACGCCCGCGTTGCTGCTGGATATCCCCAGATGTCCAAAGCTCCGGTTGCGGCAAGGAAGCGATCGCCTGTGATCCAAGTTCGGCTCTGAGCGTTAGCACCAGTTGCCCTTGCTCGGCAAGGTTTCTGATTTCATCGAGGTCGATCTCTTGAGACTTGCCCTCGCTTATAAATCGCAAGCCACCGGGCGAATCGGAGTCCCAAAAGACGCTTAATTCTCGAGCATTCTGGCTATCGAGACGCAGTCCGGTTCCTATGAGTTCGATGGTTCCTTGTCTTGCTGCATCGATCAGCGTTCGAGCCAAGTCCATCGTCTGAGTGGATTTTGCCGTTTGACGATTGAAGGTGACTTGTCGCGCGAAGGCTCCAGGAAACCCGGTGCTCCCTTCGAGAACCATTTCCCAAACCGGATCGAATCGAGGTCTGCCTGCCCAAGACATTTGCCAAACACTTCGCTCTGGAGCACCTTCCTGGATGATATTCTTAAAGAAATCAAAATCGATGATATTGAGTCGCCCTTGGGGCAAGATCAGCCAGCGGTCGTAAGCACCTCTCCAAGTGGGAGCATCCATGCCTGTGCCGGGTGTGTTGGTGCTAACCCAGTGTGGCATTCGATGGCAATCGCCGCAAACGTTCGGTTTAGGTTTGCTTGGATCCAGATCGCCATCGACATGAAATAATTGGAAGCCGCGTACGGCCCGATTCGAGAGTCGGTTATCGTAAGCGCGTCTTTGGGCGGGAGGGTAGGGGACGTTCAGTAAAAACTTTGCCATGCCATCTCGCTCTTGAGCGCTGAGCAATCCGGCTTTCCCCTCGTCGTTCTTGGTTGTATCGCCGACACGGGCCATGGTCGACGCCAAGCCTCCATCGATTAGATGGCGTGTGGTCGACTCGGGACTATGGATATCGCTATTGGGTTTGACACTCGTGCGGATGCTGCCGCTATGGATGCCACCGTAAGGATCCCCTGGGATACCGTCCCAATGAAAAGGAGCCGTATCCCGCAGACCTCGCACAGGCATCGTCGAGCGAGGCATGATTTGATTCCCACCGGTAACGATTGGTGTATTGAGAATCCAAAGCAATTGGTCGGTGTGACCATCGGGGTGACAGCTAGCGCAGGAAAAGGTTCCTGTCGTCGATGCTTTGGCGGTTGAAAAAGCGATGCGACCGTTTTTCACGACTGCGTCGGTAGGATCTTCTAGTTGGATCGATTGCAAAAGTCGCGGTTGCGCAGGGTCTTGAATATCGATTTGAGAGACTGAATTGGCTGCAGCATTGAGCACCCATGCAGATATCGGCTTTGCATCGCGGTACTCGATGCTGATTCCTTGGGGAACGGCTCCAACTTGGCAACGCCCAACGAGTTTCCCTGACTGAGCATCCAGGATCGAAAACGCATCCGATCCAGCTGCCGTCAAATACAAGTATCGATCATCGTCGCTGATTTCGATGGCAAATGGAGTCGCTTGTGCAGTCTGATAAGTAGGGTGCTCTGGAGGGAGGGGTTCAAGATCGAACCAAGTAACCGTGGGTTTTATACCATCCTTGATTCCAGCTTTTTCGACCCTTGTGATCCGATTGAAAAACGGGCGGTTTTCGAGTTCCGCTAGGCCATGCTTCTTGGTTCCAGCTCTGCCGTTGACATCGTTGCGAGCATCGGTTTGCGAGACGTAAACATTGCCTTGGGAATCGGCGGTGATTCCGTAGAGTAGGGTACCTAGACTCGAAACCGTTTCGATCAACTCCTCGTTGGTTGTGTCAAAAACAAAAAGGTCCCGATCTGGGACTTTGGGATTTTTCACGATATCGACCACATGGCCGATCGACAGCACGTTGTTGTTTTGGATCGAATGATCCCAAGCATCGAAGGTGACAAGATCGCCATCGATATCTTGTTTTTTGCCTCCGGAAAGTTGCGTTTGGTTGTTGGACTCGAAGGGAATGACATACAGCCGACCGTTTCGAACGATCAAGCCCCGAGGGTCTTGTGCGGTGATCCGAAGTCGTTTGGTGATCGCGCGCGAATCGACATCGATGACCGCAACTTGATTTTCCGACGAGAGTGATACGTAAGCCTTATGGTCATCGGCAAACACCACACCGACCGGCTCATCGAATCGCGTCGCTTTGGTCTTTGGATCGAAATCCTGGATTGTATGAACGACCAGAAATCGACTTGGACTGTCGGTTTGTATGTCGATAATGGAAACCGAATCGGAAACGTGGTTCGCCACCCAAAGTTCTTTGCCATCAGGTCGGATTGCAAGCCCCACAGGTTCGACCCCCACTGGGATTTGGCGCTCGATCCGATTGGACTTTTTATCGATCACATCGATGGTGTTATTTGGCGTGTTTGCTACGTACACAAATTCGCCCGATTGAATGATCGGACGAAATTGTGGGCTCATCATCGCGATCCGACCACTTGTAGGATTCGATTCTGAAGTGGACTGGGCAAAGATCGAAGCATGGATTGATAATCCAAATAGGAAACCGATGATCGATTTTCCAAATCGTCTGTTGGTATTGAATGGTCTCATCGCTAGTGTCTCCTTGGGAGATCGCTTTTGGTTTTTTTGTGACTTTTATGTTATCCTAATATCGATTTGTTTTGGGGTTGGCTACTTTGCGACCTCGGCGATCGAGCCAATCCATCGCATCACGACGGATCACCACAAGAGGCCTAGAGATCAAGGCCGCTTGGTTTGGAAAAGAAACCTCCTTGGTCATCGCCTTAAGAACCACATTTTGGAAACAGTCCTCGGAGGCATGGTAGTCGCGGGTAAGCAACCAAGCCGCAGCGGCAATCCTCGAACGGGCTTGCATCAAATTTTGGATCGTTTCAGATTCCGACAGCATCACAAACCTTTAGAGCAATAAATACGCCTACCGAAATTGTTTGAAAGACTTGCTAGGTTTTACCCGAAAAACAAGATGACAGCGATTGATAGGATTGTCATCCAATGACATAAGGGAATGGGATCAAAATCCTGACCTCATTGACCGAAATTGACCAAAAAAATTGGTCTGGAAACCGAAATTTGGGTCAACCCCGTGATTTCCAACCCATTTCGACAGTTCTCCCAGGGCGTCGGAATCCGACTTGCCTTCATGCTACAATTCAAGAGTTTTTACGCTTTCCGGTGGCTAAATCGGCACCCATTCGATACGTTCAATCGTTACCATCGAAATCCGTTGTCTTACAGCCTCTATCTAGGAACACACCGATGCCCAAAGGTAATTCTCTTCGAACCGTGCGATCTGGACGACGTCGACGATTGCTGATCGAGTCGCTTGAGTCACGGTCCTTGATGGCATCGGACGTTCATATTGGGATGAGGCACAATCTTGTGAATCCCTCGGATGTCAACTTGGATGGAGCTGCTTCGCCGATCGATGCGTTGATGGTCATCGATGAACTCAACCGATCGGACAAATCGTCGGTGGCAAGTAGCAGGATGATGGCAGACACGAACAACGATGGTTTCGTAAGCCCCGTCGATGCGCTAGTGGTAATCGACACCCTCAATTCCGAGTTCGTCCGTAACATGCCTAACTTGAATTTTGGCAATTCGGGGGGTGGTTCGGGTGAAGATAGCCAAAACGAAGTCACTGCCGTCGATGACATCCAACTGGTCTACGTGCCTGCCGATGCGACGCAAAAGCCTGAGATCGAAATCGATGTTTTGATGAACGACATCGGAGAAGGACTCAGCATCGTCGAAGTTGGAATGGCAGCTACAGGAACCGTATCGATACGGCCCTCCTCGAGCAATCCAAATAATACAGTATTGGTCTACACCCCAAACGCCTCTAGCGCCAACTACGATCGATTCCTGTACATGATCGAATCGGCTGACGGTCGTCGATCAACTGCCTTTGTTTCGATCAAATACGAAGTGCAACAGGATACGGCTGTGAGTTTTGAGTTGGTGATGCCCGATGAAGTTCAAGGGCCAGCGGGTCAGGAGATCAACTTTCGAGGTGCCGATTCGTCTCCTTTGATCCAATTCCAATACGTCGGCTTTAGCGGTGCCCAAGTTGGCGTCTATTTAAGATGGGAGTTTGCCGAAGGATTCTCCGTAGGCGAGCGATTCGTCGGCCAGTTGCTCTCACGAAGCACTACAGCGATGGGCACCCTTTATCCGACGGCAGGTGGCGGCGTGTGGATCGTAGGGGACATCGCAGGAGTTAACCGCATCCTTGCGAACCTGTACTACAAACCTGCCGATGGCTATTCGTCCAGCACTGGGATTCGACTCGACGGATGGGCCTTCCTCTACACGAGCATCGGAGTCAACTACGGCAACGTGAGCGATTCGACACTCGTGAAAGTCACCAAGCAACCCGACGCTTTCAATCCAGAAGCCGTAGACGACTATTTCACCTCAGTGAGTCGAAGCCAACCGGTCATGCTCGATCTTTTTGCCAACGATAAGCTCAAGGGTTTTGCATCGAGACAAGACGATTTAAGTGTAGAAATTACTCCATGGGCGCAATCCGATGCGACGATTGCATGGGATCCAATCCTCAAGAAAGTCGTTTATCAAGCGGGCTTTTTAGGAAGTTATGGTGTAAGGCTCGGAGATCAGTTCGCTTACACAATACGAACACCTGATGGACAGGCCAGTCAAGGGATCGTTACCGTCATTCATGAAGGTGCGACCTAGTCATTGGATCACGAGGAGATCGAGCTAGGTCATGATTTGTAGATCCGCCTTAGTGAGGTGTCATTCTTAGCCACAATGCTCCGAGCAGTAGGCCTGGACCAAAGAGGATCGCAATCATCGAGGATCCCATGAGGATATTGGAAATTGAAAATCCACCTTCGACTTTCCGCAGGCTTGCAACTTCATCGAGGGTAGCGAGTATCGAAGTTAGCCATAGGACCAGAAAGCCATAATAGGCTACTTGGGAGACCGGTGGCTCAAAATAGTGAAGGAAACCGCCGGTGATTGCGATCACGGGCAAAACGATGGCAAAGTACCATCCGAGGAACCCGGGGATTTCTTTTCTTTCTTGAGGATCCATGAGAGTCGAAACGCAAAAGAAAGAAAGGCACATTGCGTATACTATAAGGAGAACGACCAACATAGAACTTGCAGGTGGCTTTGAGGAAGGTAGATGCCATGACTGAGAACGAAACAGAACCAATGACAAGTTTACCTGAAACGCACTTGCGAGTCACTTCGAGTGATTTGATCCGGGAGGAAAATGGGAAGCTTATCGCAACCTGGGAGCTTGCCAAGATCGAGTCGATCCGAGTGGGTCGTACGGTGAATCCTTTTTCGGTTGCTCTGATTGGTTCAGCTTGCGGAATTTTGTACCTCCGATGGGCGCTTGGTTTGGGGACTTGGATGGCGATTTTGCTGTATTTAGTCGTCGGAGCGATGGCGATTATTGGTCTTTTGACGATCACTTCCCCAGTGATTTGTTTTGCAGTTGCGGGGCAGGGGGGTGTTCGGATCGTGTGTGACGATTCTGCCGACGAAGTGAGGGAATTTGTAGAAGTAATCAAGCGGCAACATGAGGAAGCTTAAGCCTGGGGTAACACCCGGACCGTTCATTGAGTCGGTTCTTTTTGATCGCAGCAAGATCATCGATCCGGATCACTATGCTTTTGGTTTACCCTCGATCAAAGGGCTTAGTAAGCTGGATCTGCACCCGAAGGTGACTTTTTTCGTCGGGGAGAACGGATCGGGCAAGTCGACGTTGCTCGAGGCTATCGCAGTGGCCAACGGTCTAAATGCCGAGGGTGGTAGTCGCAACATGGTGTTTTCGACCAGAGAGAGCCATTCGGAGTTGTACAAGATCCTGCGATTAAGGAGATATCACGCGTTGATTCCAGACGCTTGGTTTATGCGTGCGGAGAGTTTATTCAACGTGGCCACGGAGATCGAGAACTTGGGAGTGCAATCGAGTTACGGGCCAAGGTCGTTGCATGAGCAATCGCACGGAGAGGCATTCATGTCATTGGTCGAAAATAGGTTTTCGCAGGGGATGTATTTCCTGGATGAACCGGAGGCGGCTTTATCGCCCCAGCGCCAGTTGGAGTTTTTGGTACTGATGCATCGTTTGATTCAGAAGGACTCTCAGTTGGTCATTGCGACTCACTCGCCGATCATCATGAGTTATCCCGATGCCTTGATCTATTCGTTTGGTGAGCGGGGCGTACAAGCGGTTGCTTATAAAGAGACCGAGCATTACCGAGTAACACGCAGTTTTTTAGAATCGCCCGAACGCATGCTAACGCACCTGCTTGATCCTACTACGCAATGAGCAATCATGAGCTAAGCAACCTGCTTCTACTCAATGAAATGGTACTCGTACTCGATGCCCTCTCTTCGAGTACGAGTACGAGTACTGCTACCGCGGAGTACGAGTACGAAAAGCAAGGAAAAACATCGATTGACACTCCGAAACACCCGAATAGCGCAACTTCAAAACCCGCGGGCAGGAGGGGTGAGGGTGGAAGAGCAATTAGATATCTGCCAACGGGCTCGGAGGCCCGTTCTACGGGTAAGGAGGCCCGTTCTACGGGTAAGGAGGCCCGTTCTACGGGTAAGGAGGCCCGTTCTACGGGTAAGGAGTGAGAGCGGAGGGACTCGAACCCTCGACCCAAGGATTAAAAGTCGAGGATCACACCAACGTGGCGGATGTTAGATACTCCGCGAACACTCAAAGTTTCTCTGCCACTTGCATTGGAAGGAACATACGGTCAGATAATTTCGGTAGCGAGATAAACCCGAACTTCTCGTAGAAACACGTTGCGGCTTCACCTTTGGAATCGACAACGATCAGGCTTGCCGCGATCTCACTTGCCACTCGGACGCAACGTGTGATTGCGTCGGACAAAAGTAGCGAGCCGACACCAGGATGATTCACGTCTCGTGCCAGTCTTCCAACCAAGATTGCGGGGATTTCGGGATAACGCGGAAGTTTCCTCGTGACCTCTTCGGGTAGCTCAGCAAGGGCTACCGACGTTGCGCACAGCGTATAAAAACCGATCACTCGCTTCGGCGCCGAACGCTCAACGATAACAAATACTGCCGACGCCTTTCGCTTGACATCTTGCTTGGCATATTTGGCGAGATAATCGTTGAGAACTGACACGCCACAATCGAATTGCGTTCGATCGTGGTGATTGCCAAGCGGCTCACAAACGTAGGCTTTCAACGGCTTTCGACCTGCTTGCGATGGTCCTCCATAGCAAGCTTCAACTTCTTGTTTGGCTTCTTGGGAGCCAATAAAGCGTCAACAAGTATCCTGCTTTGCACTTGGTCTAAGTGCAGCTTCTCATGCTCGTCGATCACCTTCTTAGCAGCGACTGCAACATGAGTAAGCACAAATTCGGAAACGGTCCGACCACTGAAGGCGGCAGCCCGCTCGATGAGTTCTTTCTGCTCATGAGAAACTCGCGTTTCAATTCGAGCTGACTTTGAGGTGTTATTTGCAGTTGCCATCATTTGCTCCTTGGATCGCTTCATTGTACGGCATATTTCCGTACAAGTCTATTTGATTCCATTTGGCGGTCAAAGCTCAACGCCACATCATCCTCATCGTCGCCCCTGCATTTCCTTGAAACTCAGGCGATTTCGCTTTTCTGGGATGTCTCGTGTGGCCAACCGATGCTCGACGAGTGGCTTAAAGATCCGGGCCGGTCACTTGTTCCCAGGCCGCAGCGGTGGCCAGATTGCGCGATGCATTTCGAACTGTGGAAGTGTTTCAAGGGACCGGGACGCATGATTCTTGCCCCGGTACCTACAGCGGAAACACAGCGCTCTAGGTGCTTTACGGCGGAGCGTCATGCCACAATAAAAAACCCCGAATTCTCAAAGGAAAATCGGGGTTTCGAAGGCTTTTTCAAGAGTGAGAGCGGAGGGACTCGAACCCTCGACCCAAGGATTAAAAGTCCTTTGCTCTACCGACTGAGCTACGCTCTCCTGGATGGGTGGCACTGCACTTGAGCCTTACCGAATTCCAAAACTGAAATTCACTGCCTAGGCCTAGTTCAGAGGGGAAAATCCTACCAAAAGGCGAAAATCTTTGTAGGGGGATCGTCCCTAAAAAAGACTCGGAAAACGACACATCCACGACTTCTCGGTATAATCCGCAGAGGAATTCCAGCCGATCCGCAGCCTAAGGTTGCCTTTACCCTTACCCCATCGTCGTCCCATGGCAAACGCTATCGCAATCGAACCGAGCCTGACCCAAGACAGCGGATATTTGGAATACTCCAAAGCTGCCAACCCGATCGCCTCAGGATCCATCTCCCAAATCCCGATTGTCCAGTTCCCTGCCACACTGCACGAGTCTGGTCCGTCTCGCATCATCCCCTTGGACATCAGTGAGCAACTCGGCTCTGTTGCTCCAGCATCCAGCGCCAGTCTTCTTGCAAGTTTCATACGGATCAACCCCAAGGAAAGCCTAGCTGCCCCGAATAGGGCAACTTCGCACCTCTTCTATGCGATCCGTGGTCAGGGTGTCATCCGTTTTGCGGACACAACGATCCCTTACCAAGCCGGCGACTTGATCACCCTACCGTGCGGTCCAGATCCAATCCTAAGTGCCGACGAAGAAACCGTTTTTTACTGGGTTAACGACCAACCCCTTTTGAAGTACTTAGGGGTAACGGCAACCCACCCTCGATTCAATCCAACCCTCTACGCCAAAGACGAGTCGCAAGCGGCATTAGCCCAAGCTGCTTCAGATCCACTAGCGGCCCAACGCAGTCGCATCAGCGTTCTGCTTACAAACTCTCACTTTCCACAAACTCTAACGATCACGCATGTCCTCTGGGCAATGCTCGGTATCTTGCCCGTGGGTGCAAACCAGCTACCTCACGCACACAAATCCGTAGCCCTGGATTTGATCATCTCTTGCAAACCGGGATGCTATACGGCTGTGGCCGAAAAAGTAGATAGCCAGGGGAATCTTATCGATCCGATCAAGGTTCCTTGGGAATCAGCCGGAGCCTTCATCACCCCTCCGGGTTGGTGGCACTCACACCACAACGAATCGGGCGAGCCAGCTTATCTGATGCCGATCCAAGATGCAGGACTACACACGCATCTGCGAACCCTCGATATCCAGTTCCATCGATCCAATGTCGTCTAGGCCAATGCCGTCAAATTCCCGGAAAAGGTGATCGACTTGAATCGATTCAGGCGTTTTCGAGTACGAGTACGAGTACCGCGAGGCTGAGTACGAGAAAGCCGAGCATCTACCCACGAAAATACCTGAAGGACCAGATTTTGGTCTAAGAGGGACTAGCTCAGATACCGTTGTAGGCAGCCAGCAAGAATCAGCAGGGAACTTGCGGCTAAAGCAATTGCGATCCACTGTGTCCAACGATAAGGATCGCTGATCCCGAGTTCCTCGGCCAGTGCGTAGACTTTGGCCTCCGCTTGCGGTTGCGAAACGCCGAGTTCGTCACGAACCAGGTCAGCGGCTTCCGACCAGTGGCCTTCGCGTATCAATGTCTGCACGAGCGATTCGAGATTGGCCATTGCGTTGCGATACGTCTGTTAACCTAGGTGACTTGCGCAGGCTAGGGATTCCTGCAAGCCTATTTTTGGCTGTAGGCCTGAGGGATCGACACCCCAGAGAATGGACTTTAGTCAAACCTCGGTATTGAGTCGGTTTTTCGGGATTTCTATACTCCCCCGAAGCGCAAAGCCCCACGGAACAATGCTTTTGAGCATTCTTTGGGGAACTCATCCTAGGAACAATCGATCGCTAGTGGACTCCAATTCGGACCGCATACTCCGAAAACTGCTTGCCAATCTATTGGCTTGCTTATGCACGGCTCTGTCGGTGCTTGTCTGGCTCTCTGCAAACATCTACAGCAGCGATATCGGACTGCCGCTTACCGATCCACGCTTTTCGATTTCAGTCCAAGCGCACACGGCCAGCAAGTCCAAGCAAGGCAATTACATCGTCTATCAGCTCGATGGGGGTGTGAAGATCTCGCAAGGTTCCTTTCGAGCCTCGTGCCAGAAGGCGAATCTGTGGGTACTAAGCGAGGAGATCAAGCCAGAGGAGGCCACGCAGGCACTGCCGACTTCGGCACTCCATGCAGCGATGAATCCTCAAGCGATGATCCATCGTGTGATCCTCGATGCGCAAGGTGATTGCGATATCCACTGGTCCGAAGACCAACGCTTACGAGATCTGAAGTGGATGGGCAGACTCTACAGCCAGCACGAACCTAAATTCGAGGTTCAAGTTTGGCAACAACCGGTCAATCCAGTGGTACCCTTGGATTGGTCTTACGAATCGAAACCCGCTGCAAAGGAAACCAACGCCAGGGACAACAATGTCAAAGACGCGATCGCTTGGACTGAGCATGACGAACAAACCCATCTGCGATTAGCGTCTCAGATCCTGCAAGCACAGCCACCGGCAGCGACCCCAAGCGTGCAACCTTCGCAACCTCTTGGTTCGAGCAACTCGATGCAAATTGGGAACTCCACCTTGGGAGGCACCGTATTGGATCCAGGTTCGGTTCCGCTGTTTGAAACGATCCAACCTGCTCCTCAGGTACCCAACACTCCACCAGCGGCCCAGCAAGTCGAGTCCTTTCAGCTTCCGGCCCCGGTGGCCAATAGCGGGCCTGTTCCTATCCCGTTGGCTGCCCCTGTAGCCGCTTCGGCACCCAACGTGCGATCGGGTGTTCGAGTCGGTGCTCGCACTTTCAAGATCAGCGGTCGCAGCGGCATCGATCCATTGTATTCGGCCAAGAGTCGGCCTGAACGTGGCGACAGTGTCATCACGATCAGTCGAGGTATCCGCCTGATGATCGGCGATGTCTCGGTGCAGAC
Source organism: Planctomycetaceae bacterium (assembly GCA_021298315.1). Classification (GTDB taxonomy): domain Bacteria; phylum Planctomycetota; class Planctomycetia; order Pirellulales; family Pirellulaceae; genus JBKCUI01. Next base: position 72,722 of record JAJTFC010000009.1, on the reverse strand, counting down.
ATCTGGCGGTCTGTTCGATATGGGAACCGTTTTGATCGAAGCCGATCGTTGCGTGGTTTGGACGGCGGACTTGAATCGCCTACTCTCGCAAAAGATCGATGATCTACCCGTCGAGTTGTACCTCGAAGGGAACATCGTGTTTCAACAAGGAGCCCGCGTGATCTATGCCGACCGGATGTACTATAACGTGCAATCCGAGTACGGAATGATCCTGGGGGCAGAGGTCCTGACGCCTGCTCCCAAGTACGAAGGGATCGTACGACTCAAAGCCGATGTGATTCAGCAACGTTCTCGAGAGAATTTTTTGGCCAATCGAGCCGCGATGACCAGCAGTCGTTTGGGTGTGCCTAGGTATTGGCTGCAATCGGACCGTATTGAACTCAACGACCAACGCCAATCGACCGAGCAAACTGGACTGTTAGGCTTTGGAATGCTTTCTCCCTCAGGGGACACCACGTCGATGAAGGCCAAGGCGCGGCACAACTTCGTCTACATGGAAGGCTTACCAGTCGCTTATTGGCCGATCATGAACACCAACGTGGACACTCCCAATTTTTACATCTCGGGGGTGAAGTATCGAAACGACAGCATCTTTGGGAACCAAGTGATGCTCGATTGGAATCTGTATCAGATCCTGGGTATCGATGCGATCGATGGAACGAAATGGACATTATCGACCGATTACCTCAGCAAGCGAGGCTTTGCGCTTGGTACCAATTTCCGATACAACCTACCCTCGCTCCACGGTGGTGGGCCCGCTTATGGTGAATTCGATGCCTGGGGGTTGAACGACGATGGACTCGATACCCTCGGCTCTGACCGGGTGAACATGACCCCAGAGTCGGACACTCGGGGACGGATCGTATGGCAACATCGCCAGCTGCTCTCTCCGGATCAAGAACTATGGGGTGAATTTGGATACATCAGCGATCGGAATTTTCTAGAGCAGTATTTCGAACAGGAATGGGACACGCTCAAGGATCGATCGACGGCTCTTCGATATCGTCACTACTTCCTCGGTCAACAGATGCTCGACATCTGGGGCCAAGTTCGCTTGAATGATTTTTTCACGGAAACTCAGTGGTTACCGCGAGTCGATCATTACTGGCTTGGTCAAGACCTCGGTAATTTATTCACTTGGTATGCCCACTCCCAGGTTGGGTACGGACAATTGAAGGTCGCTTCGACTCCGACCGATCCACAAGATGCTGCCAAGTTCCAGTTACAACCTTGGGAAAAGTCCTCTTCGGGAATCCAGGCGATCACGCGTCAGGAATTGTCCCTTCCATTTGATACGGGGCATAGCAAGTGGACCCCCTTTGTCTCTGGCGAAGCGGCTTACTGGGGCGAAGATCTCAACGGCGATTCGCTGGGTCGACTAACCGGACAAGCTGGCCTAAGAACGTCCCTTCCGATGATCAAAGTGGCACCCGAGGTGCAAAGTTCCCTGTTCAATCTCAACGGGTTGGCCCACAAGGTATCCTTTGAAACCGAAACGTGGTATGCCGACACCACAAAGGATCTGAGTTTGCTACCTCTGTACGACCCCATCGACGACAACAGCCAAGAGCACTTCCGTCGGCGTTTGGTTTTCAACACGTTTGGGGGCAGTTTGCCTGCTCAGTTCGATTCCCGCGACTATGCGGTGCGCCAGGGAATGCAACGCTACGTGACAGCATCAAGCTCACAGATTGTGGCCGATCAATTGCAAAGCCGCTTTGGCATTCATCAACGCTGGCAGACCAAACGTGGAGTACCAGGTCGGGAACGGATAGCCGATGTTGTTGAATTCGACGTCGATGCGATCTACTTTGGCAAACCCGATCGAGACAACTATGGAGAGAACTTTGGCGCACTCAATTACGACTTCCGTTATCACTTAGGTGATCGAGTCACGTTGCTCAGCGATGGTTATTACGACATGTTCGATCGTGGGCTACAAGCCACCTCCTTTGGGACCTTGATTTCAAGACCACTACGCGGTGACTTCTACATCGGTTTTACCAATCTCGATGGCCCAATCTCTGCAAAACTTTTAACCGCTACGCTGACCTACCGCATGAATGACAAGTGGGCTGCCGTGGGTAGCTCTGTCTACGACTTCGGATCGACCGGTAGCAATGGTCACACGATCGGACTGACTCGAATCGGCGAATCGTTCCTATTCCGCGTGGGCTTAGGCATCGACAGTGGTCGCGATAACACTTCGTTGCAGTTTGCCTTCGAACCACGTTTCCTACCGACCCGAGGACTGGGAGTCGTCGGTGGCCAAGCGATCCCGCCGGCAGGATACTTCGGCCTCGAGTAAAAGGCTTACCCAAGAACTACAACTTTGCTGAGGATTGCTTTTCCTCCGCGGCACTGCTTCGGTAATACATTGGCAGCAAGCTGAAGATGTCGGAGGTTTGACCGCCAAGCCATGCCTGCCAGCCACACTCGGCAACCACTGCAGCCTGCGGTTGGCAATCCAACCACGCGTGCTTGGATTCCGTGCAACAGTCTTTGAGCTTTTGCAACGATGGCCCGACGACGAATACTTCAGCGCCTTGAGAACCTCTTTGAATCTCCATGGCTAGGCATTCGTTATCATCGATTCGAGTCTGCCCGGTCTTAACACATCGTCCGTCGTGCAACTGATACTTCGCCCAAAAAGATTGGCCACGGAAGGCATCGACGACAGCGATAAGATCGATGGAATCCGAGCCCTGCGTGCGAGACTTGAAAAACTCCTTGGCGATCACATCCAGCGTGTCGACAGCGATCACAGGAATTCCAAGTGCGTAGGCCATGACCTTGGCCGTCGCGATACCTACGCGTAGACCAGTAAATGATCCAGGCCCTTGCACCACAGCGATCGCATGGACATCGGCGGGGGTGATCCCTTGTACCGATAGCAACTCTTCAATCGCTGGAGCCAGCGTTTTGGCAGAACCCCAGCGAGGATCAAGCTCGATCGAATGCGTCATGATTCGATCGAGCAGGCTTTCGAAGTCGGAACCATTGCCCATGGATTCTTGAAGTTCTCTGAGTGGTTGCGATGCACAGGACAAGGCAACCGAGCCGCTTCGGCCAGAGGTTTCAAGCGCCAGAAGGTTCGTGGTCATTTTCCTGCCATCGACTGCCAAGTCGCTTGAGCGACCTGCAATGCTTCGTCGATCTTCTCGGGTAATTTCCCGCCAGCTTGAGCAAAGTCTGGCCGACCGCCGCCACTTCCACCAACTGCTTGGGCTACTGGAGAGATCCATTTTCCAGCGCTGTGTCCTTGATCGACTAAGACTTGGCTCAGCCCCGCAAGCAGCGTCACCTTGTCCTGATCGCTTGTGGCAAACATCACAGCCACTGGCTTTGTAGATTTTTTGCGGACTTGATCGATCCATTGCCGCATCATTGCTGGATTGGCATTGGGTACTTTGGCGATGATCAGTGCAGTCTGTCCGACGCTCTGTGCATCGGCGAGGAGTTGATCGACATCGAAACCACTTGCACTTGAGAGTTGCGAAAGTTGCTCATGGAGTTGTTTTTCTTCGGTCAGAAGTGTTTCGATCCGACCGCTGACTTCCTCGAGAGAAACGTTCAATGCCCGAGCGGCTTGCTTGAGCGCGCTGCGGGTCTCCAAATAAGGAGGCTTACCAAGCGAAGACTTGTTTTGACCTCCGATTTTTGCTGGAGCGGCTTCTCCGCCTCCTGCCGATGTAGCGATCTTTTTCAACTTGCGAATCGCCGTAATAAGCTCCACTGCGCGGCTTCCGAGTTGATCGATCGAGCACCCTAGTTTTTCGGCTGCCGCGGCTGCTTGTGCTTCAATCCTGTGCCTATGCTCCAGAGCGTTCGAACCGGTCAGTGCGGTGATGCGTCTGACGCCTGAAGAAACACTCTCATCGGCGAGCAGTTCGATCGTTCCGATCTCAGCGGTATTGCTTGCGTGCGTTCCACCGCATAGTTCGCGGGAGAAGTCACCCATGGAGACCATGCGAACAGGGTCAGGGTATTTTTCGCCAAAAAGCATCATCGCCCCGAGTTCGCGAGCGCGAGCCAGCGGGACGGTTTCCCACTGGATCGATGCTGCTTGCGATATCCTCGCATTGGCGATTCCTTCGATCTCTTTGAGATCATCCTCGGAAATTGAATCTTGGTGGCTAAAGTCGAATCGCAACCAATCAGCATCCACCTTGCTACCTTGTTGCTGTGCATGCTTGCCGAGTTTGGTCTGCAGAGCATGATGCAAGATATGGGTTGCCGAGTGGGCGCGTCGGATTGCATTGCGACGGTTCTCATCGACCAACGCCTGCACGGTCTCCCCCTCCTTGATGGTTCCCGATAGCATCCGTCCGTAGTGGACGATTAGATCACCACTTTTCTGGGTATCGGTGACTTCAAAACTACCGCTTGGTGTTTGGAGTTTCCCTGAATCGCCAACTTGTCCACCGCTTTCTCCGTAGAAGGGGGATTGGTCTAAAACCACGCGGAGCATATCCCCTTGGGTTTCGACCGAAACGTTACTTACGAGCCGATCGTCTTTGGGTTTACCGACGATCACCCCTTTGACCTGTGCGGGGGATTTGGTCGATACATAGCCCAAGAATTCCGACTGGTGCAACGCTTCCTTTAGGGTCTCGATTGGTCCTGTTTCGAACAGTTCGATGGTACCGCCACCGCTGATATCGCCGTGTCTGAGCATCGCTTCGCGGTAAGCGTCCCAATCGAAGGAGTAACCTCGTTCAGCGGCGATCTGTTGGAACAACTCAGGTGGTACGCCGTGTGTTTGGTAGAGCGTCGCGGCTTCTGCCCCATCGACCATCGCAGTACCTTTGCTGCTCATGTCGCTAAAGAGACGTTCGATTCGATCCAGTCCCGAACCGATCGTCGAGAAGAAGTCGGCTTCTTCTCGCTTCATCACTGACGCGACGCGCTCGATGGTTTCGGAGAGTTCAGGATAGGAGGCTTTCATCATCTGTGCGACGACAGGAACCAATTGGTGAAGGAATGGTTCGCGCATTCCCATTTGGTGTCCATCGAGAACGGCTCGTCGTAGCAATCGTTTGATCACATACCGAGCCTTCTTGGGTCCGGGATAGACATTTTCATGGATCGCAAAGGTGCAAGCTCGGACGTGATCGGTGATTCGGCGAAGACGTCGACCATCATCGGTTTCGTAAGCGTAGTTGGTTCCGCAAACCTCTGCAGCAGCTTGGACGATTGGATACAAGATGTCGATGTGGAAGTTGGTAGGAACACCTTGCAGAACGCTCGCGGCGCGTTCGAGTCCCATCCCTGTATCGATGTTCTTGCTTGGCAAAGGTCTTAGGTTATCCGGGTCTTAGGTTATCCGGTGGATTACCAACTCGGTTGAATTGGGTGAAAACCAAGTTCCAAATCTCGACGTTCTTGCCACCATCGAGCGTGTAATAGATTTCCGAACAGGGGCCGCACACGCCATCGGGACCTTGGCTCGGAGCGCTCGCTGGCCAAAAGTTATCGGCTTCGTCCATCCTCGAAATCCGGCTCATCGGTAGTCCGATTTTCTCGTTCCAAATTTTGGCGGCTTCGTCATCGTCTTTGTAGACCGTTATGGTCAATCGATCTGGATCGATCCCGAACCACTTTTTATCGGTGAGCAACTCCCAAGCCCACTCGATGGCTTCGTTTTTAAAATAATCGCCAAAGCTGAAGTTGCCGAGCATCTCGAAGAACGTGTGGTGATAAGCGGTTCGGCCGACGTTATCGATATCACCGGTTCTCAAGCACTTTTGGCATGTCGTCGCCCGGGTGAAGTCGAGTTTGACCTTACCCAAGAAATGGTCTTTGAATTGGTTCATCCCCGCAGGCGTAAAAAGTACCGAGGGATCCCAGGTCGGCACCAGCACATCACTGGCTTGCCGATGGTGTCCCTTGGATTGGAAGAAGGCTAGATACTTTTCGCGCAGTTCGTCTGTTTTCATAATTCTTGATGGTTTCAATAAACTCGAAGGCCGCGTTGCTCTTTTGGTGGCCCGAAGAAAGGGATAAATTTACCCGCAAAATGCCCTCTCGCGTAGTCCTACCGAGCACGAGAACCGTTACGATATTCGGCAAATTAATCGAGCCATCGGCCTTCGGGCTCATCCGATGGGCTTTACTGGGCAACTCGATCCTGTGCGAAAGCGATCAATATGACTTGGGAATCGATCAAAGCACGTTTGCTCAAGCGCAAAACATTGTCGCAAATCGATCGAGAGATTGAGTCAGAAAGTTCCCAATCTCTTGTTCGAAGTCTTACCCTCTTTGACCTGACTTGCTTTGGAATCGCTGCCGTTATCGGGGCTGGAGCTTTTACTACGATTGGCAAGGCGTCCTACGACGGTGGCCCAGCGATCTCAGTGCTTTTTGTGATTACCGCCGTTGCCTGTCTGTTTTCAGCGTTGTGCTATGCGCAGTTTGCATCGAGCATACCGGTCAGCGGCAGCGCCTACACCTACGCCTTTGTTGCCTTCGGGGAACTGACGGCTTGGATGATCGGATGGAATTTGCTCATGGAGTACGCCATCGGCAATAGCGTGCTTGCATTCGCTTGGTCGAGCTACTTTATGAATCTCCTTGAAGGGATGCAAGGATGGCTTGCAAGTATCGGATTGAATTTCCATATTCCGCAGTGGCTCGTACAGGACTACTACAGTTGTGCGCGTGCTCCGGAGCAAGCCGCTGCGGTCGAAGCCGCAGGTGGTACCCTCAACGGTGAACTACAAAGACACCTCGAGGCTTGGCAGACAGCACCTTCCCTCGGTGGTTTTAAATTCATCGTTGATCTGCCAGCGATTTTGATCAATCTGCTGGTCACCGGCTTGGTCATCATCGGCATTCAGGAATCCAAGCGGGTCAGCAACGCCATGGTACTGCTCAAGATGGCGGTCGTCTTGATGGTGGTTTTGATCGGATTTTTTTACATCAAACCAGAAAACTGGAGCCCTTTTGCTCCCAACGGCCTCGAAGGTGTATTTAAAGGGATTGCCGGTGTGTTTTTCGCTTACATCGGTTTCGATGCAATTTCAACGACTGCCGAAGAGTGCAAGAATGCGCAGAGGGACATCCCGCGAGCAACGCTGCTTACTCTTTTGCTGTGCACGATCATTTACATCATCCTGTCGTTCACACTCACCGGGATGATCTCTTACAAGGAGCTCAACGTCGACGATCCGCTGGCTTATGTTTTCGGGAAAGTGGGCCTCCCCTCATTGGTGGGAATCATCTCCTTGAGCGCGGTGATCGCTACGACGAGTGTTTTCCTGGTCTTCCAGCTGGGTCAACCTCGGATCTTCATGAGCATGGCACGCGATGGACTGCTTCCAAAGCGGTTTGCATCGATCCATCCTAGATTCAAGACACCCGCGTTTGCTTCGGTCATCACCGGTCTTATGGTCGCCCTACCGACGGTGTTTTTGAATTCGCAATTCGTGACCGACCTTGCTTCCATCGGCACCTTGTTTGCATTCATGTTCGTATGCGCTGGGATTCTGGTGTCCGATACTCACGACTCACGCGCGGACCTTGTGCGACCGAGCGGTTTTCGCGTCCCCCACTTGCCGGGCCATGTCATCGTTCCGATGTGTCTAGTGGCCTACCTTGCTATTCTCTCCAAACTGCCTCAGAGCCATCAGTTCTGGGGCGATTGGATGCCCGAAGGAAAATTTCATTACGACCGGATTCCGTATTTGATTTTCCTATCGGTCTTTCTAGGCTTGTCGGTTGCTGCGATCAGGTACCGATGGTCCGCGATCCCGGTGCTTGGAGTCGTGATCAATCTTTACTTGATCGCTGGCCTTGGAGCCCTGAATTGGACTTGGTTTAGCATCTGGTGCTTAATCGGATTGCTCGTCTACACATGCTATGGATACCACCACAGCCGAAGGCGTTTGGACGACTCCCATGGAGCAATCAATCGGTGATTTTGAGCACCAGCACTGGCACATGGGAGAATCGAACAACACGCTCAGCCACACTACCGAGTACGAGCCTTGTGATTCCGCTGCGTCCATGCGAAGGAATAACAATCAAGTCGGCTCCGATGCTCTTGGCCCTATCGACGCAAATCGACCCAGGATCTCCGATCAAAACTTCTTTGGAGCATTGCGAGTAGCGTGGGTCGGCAAATTCCTCATCGAGAGCCTTTTGGGTGTACTCCAGACGGACTTGATCGTCGATGGCTTCTACCGGAAACCCCTCGGGTGCTAACGGGATAAAGGTTGGCAGGACATGAAGGATATGCACCTGCGAAGGGGAATCGGCGATCGACAAGGCCTTGTCGACAGCCACCCTCGAATGGGTTGAGAAATCATAAGGAACCAAGACCGCTTTGTTGATTGTCCAAGCCATATCTGTACCCTCGGGTTTGCATGAGAATCGAACTGAATCCATCCCTTTACAGTCAATTGTACTCCTAAGCAGATTCGCCAGACCAAGCTTTATTGTTCATAAAGTCCGATTTCAGCCCAGGTGCGACATTCTTGCATTGCTCTCTTTGTCGTATAGGATGACAGTTGGTTTTCAAGTTTCGTTTTTCATTTCCTCTTCGTTAAGGTTCTACGATGATGCGATCGATCAACTCTTTGATGGTTGGCTTGCTGACATTGATTGGCTCTTGGACATCCGATTCTCGATGGATGCATGCACAAGACTTACCCAGTGCCGACAAGATCACGGCAGTGAAACTTTTTGAGGTACCAAGCTATTGCGAAGGTGTCGTCTTTGATCATGACGGCAAAGGCTATATCTCTTGGGACAAAACCCTGACGGTATTTCAACTCGATGGAGCCCACAAAGATTTCGCAGTCACCGGCGCACCCAATGGCCACAAAGTTCTAGCCGATGGGAGTCATTTGGTCTGCGATGCAAGCCAGCATGCAGTGCTCCATCTGGATCGCGACGGCAAACCACTTCCTCATGCTTCCAAAGAATGCGATGGCAAAGCACTTCGGGGCCCAAACGACTTGACTCCCGATCCTCAAGGAGGTTTTTACTTCACCGATCCGGGCGACTCTGGCAAAGACAAACTCATCGGGACGATTCACTATGTCGATGGGGCGGGCAAGACGCATTTAGTTGCTTCTGGATTGGCATTCCCCAACGGAATTGTGCTGACTCAAGATGGCAAGCGATTGCTTGTTGGTGAGAGCCAGTTCAATCGAGTGCTCGAGTATCCGGTTGTGGCACCAGGCAAAGTCGGTCCGATGAAAGTCTTTGCGGATTTGCCCAAGAACGCCAGTGGCAAATGGGAAGACAATCAACCCGATGGCATGTGCTTGGATGCCAAAGGCAATCTCTATGTGGCCCACTATGGGATGGGGCAGGTCCAAGTTCTTGATCCGACTGGTAAATTGCTGCGATCCTATAAGGTGGGAAATCAACTCACGAGCAACGTCGCCTTTGGGGGCCCGAAGCATGATCAGTTGTTTGTCACCGGAGCGATCAACGCGGATGGAAAACCCGGGGCTGTCTATCGATTGGATCTTGGCGTTCCTGGACGTGTGATATTACCGGCTAAGAAGTAGCTTTAGGCTTAAGGCGTTAGGCGTAAGGCGTTAGGCGTTAGGCGTTAGGGGAACAGCCAAACAGCCCTACGCGCTCGATGGTACGTTCCGCGGTTGGTGGATTATCCTGTTACGATCTCTGTGAGGCGACTTTTTTCTAGAACCAACAGAGACATCCAATGCGCACAACCGCTTCACGTACCCTACGCGCTGGATCAGCGTTCATGAGCGTGCATCAGCGGTCGGCTTTGGTCTTCATCAGCGAATATTGGTGTTCATCAGCGGTTCGAAAAAACAGCCCTACGCACGGTCGTCCCCCTCTATCCCCCCGCCCTTTCTCCCCCAGCCAAAGCCCTGGGGGCGAAAGGGGGCCAAGCGGAGGGCGCAGGTTTCAGGCATCAGGCATCAGGCTTCAGGGGAACAGCCGAAGAGCCAGGAGCGATGGAGATGAATTCGTTCTCATAAAGATGGTCGATTGCGATGTGCCGTGTACGGTCAATGCCCGACGCTGGCGCTAGTCGGCTAACGGTGCAAATCGTTGCATTTTTGCAGGTACTGCATCAGCGTTGATGAGTGTGCATCAGCGGTCGGCTTTGGTCTTTATTAGCGAATATTAGTGTGCATCAGCGGTCGGGTTTTTCTGCATCAGCGGTCTTCGTTGAGCTTGCATGTACAAAATCCCATTCGAATGGCTCGCCGTCTTGGATGTGTTTTCTGAGCCGGCTGCAGAGCTCAAGGTTCTCTTCGGTCGCTGTCTTTTCGGCTTCGGTCAACTCCTTCAACGCTTCCTTGCCCTGTTGGGCTGCATGCATCGCAGCACCCAGGACAAAGTGAGAGAACCAATCGGCTCGGGGCTCGAGATCCATCGCAAGCTGGGCTTCTTTCAATGCCTTTTTGCCTTCGATGGGTGATCTTTCTGCGCGAACAAACGAGAGCAGGGCCAACGCTCGTCGGGCTTCGAGCTCCATCGGTTTGTGATTCACTAGCGATTTCCATTCCGCTTCCGCTTGTGGATATTGCTTCTGCGAGGCGGCGATGCGAGCCTTGAGCCAGCGATCGATCGGTTGCTGGGACATCAATGGCACGTTAACCAAACTTTTATGAATCACCAGCAAGGAGGCTTTGGCTTCTTTCGTTTTTCCAAGCGAATACAAAATCGAAACCTTGGCAAGCATGCCGGTGGTTTCCAAGGAGGTCTTGATTGCAAGGGCCTTATCGATCATGGCCAACGCTTCATCGTGTTTACCGATGCGCTCAAGGAGCAGTGCCGAAGTGATCATTGCGGGAATATCTTGAGAATCCGCTTTGGCTAGAGCATCCAAGCACGCCTGGACTTGGGAGTGAGTCATTCGCCGTTCGGGATCCGAGTAAGGCCAATAGCGGTCCATGAACTTGGGCCAATCCGCGTGCCACTCGATCCACTCTTGCTGGAGCGTGTGCCCCTTTTGAATCGTCTCGATACGCCTGCGCACAAGAGCCTGCTGCGCGGCAGAGAGTTGCTGAAGCTCGATTGCACGGCTAGCGACGGCCAAATCGGCCTTCGCCTTCGCGTCAATGAGCGTACGAACCGAGTCTCTCGCTATTTTCCCACCTGTTCGAGCGTTCGGTCTTTTGCCTTGTACTGGATTGGCTCCGTCGTTGAACCGCTGTATGTATTCATAAGTTTGATTCTGGTACTCCAACGATTGAAGCGAGGATTGCATCGCCGACATCTGCTGCTTGACAGCATCGACTTGTATCTTCTGGAAATCAGCTTCGGTGTCTCTTAGTGTCGTTAAAACACTCTCGTATTCCTTCGCAATCAATTTGCTTTTACCAGTGAACTCAGCGTAGTCTTTCTGAATTTTCTCAATCGCTGAAATGGAATCTAAGCCAGATTCAGCCTGTAAGGAGTCATCTTCCCGCTGCACACACGCGGCCAAGACGATCGAACTTGTAAGACATACTTGCAGCAGGGAAAAAAGTAGGAGTATCATCGCCGTGGTTTGCCCCCCTTGGAGGCGGATTGAAGAAAGGAAATCGATTCGATCCTAGCACGCGTTGAAAAATGAAACCGTGCAGCTTGGGTTGCACCGATACCCGTTCAATCGTTTTCCAAGGGAACTCGTAGGCATAAAACCGCTCAGAATCCCCTAGTTTCTTTATAACGTAAGCGATGCGAACCGACATCACAAGAACAAGCTCTTAAGAGTAGGTGGGAATTAAAATGGTCCTTCAGGTATTTTCGTGGGTAGATGCTCGGCTTTCTCGTACTCAGCCTCGCGGTACTCGTACTCGAAAACGCCTGAATCGATTCAAGTCGATCACCCTTTCAGGGAAGCTGGAACCCCGGTATTTTGCCCGCTTGTCAACGAAATCCCAATACTTCTCTTCGAGTACGAGTACCGTTTCACTGAGTACGAGTACGAGTACGAAAAGAACCAGCGGTATGAATTGCCAGCCACGATAATGGCCGATGGACTATTAAAATTTGATTACAGACATCGTTTTGGATAGACTTTTGATAGACTGTTTGGCAGGAATTCCATAACGAAAGTGCAGTTCGAACGGTATTGAGGCTCAAAAATCGTCCCAGGGCCGAAAAACGGGATCTGCTTGTGGATCAAGACCATCGTGTTTGTTTTTGCTTCCTTCGCTAGTGCCTTTAGTTAGGCGAGGTGTGTTATGCCAAGGTTCGGTTTGCCTCTGCAAGCTCGGGGTCGGTTGCTGAAACGTTCGGTTTATTGGACTTTTGCGTTCCTGTCGTTGGTGTCCCTGGGGAAAGCTCAGGATCCTAGCAACAAAAAGGGGGAAATCGCCTCAAAGGATCCTCTGCTGCTGATTCTTCACGAGGAATCCGAAGGCAAACTGCACGATCGCTCAAGAGAGCTTTCCAAATGGATCTTGTTAGACGAGAAACAAGCCATCGACGCGGGCGTGGAATCTGGCCCTAAACTCTTCCGATGGCATTCAGGACAGATTGAATTTGCGGACACCTGGATTCCAGTCGGGGATCTGGCCCCCGGGATGCAAAGTACGGATCACGCAAAATACATAAAGGAACGGGGCGAGGGCGTCTTAGACCTTGAAAGCCATCGAAAAATTGCACGATGGTGCGGAAATCGCAACTTGGAACTCCAAGCCAGAGCGCACTGGTTTGCTGTTCTCGAGCAAAACCCTAGCGACCAAGAGGCTCGAGACGCTCTCCGTTATGTCTATCATGACAATCGTTGGTTGAGCCCGGAAGAAATTGCTTCCATCCAGTTCAAGGCAAAAGCTGACTATGAAGCGCTCAAGAACTGGATACCGAAGGTTCGCGATTGGGTATCATCGATCGAAGGACAAGATTCCAAAAAGCGTTTGAAGGCAATCCGGCAACTCAAAGAGGTTGACGATCCTGGCGTACTTCCAGCCATGGGGGTCGCGATTGGAAACGTAAGCCCCGATGCCGCCTTGCATCTTGTCGGTGCTATCGAACGATTTCATACCGCCGAAGCCTGTTTCCTGCTCGCGAATCTAGCGATTGCCGATCCGACTAGCGAGCTTGGACAAGCTGCAATCGAAAGCCTGGGCAAGTACCCCTTGGGATTCTTCGTCCCTGATTTTCTAGACTTGATGTCTAGCGAATTCCAAATGACCCATAACGTGTCTACAGGTGGAAATGGCGCCATGAAATTGCAGATTCTCCAGATCCGCGAAATGAGGCGTAAGTACGACATCGACCAGTTTCAACGAAGGCTTTCTGGAAACAACACCAATTCAACCGCAGTGAGCCATGTGTTGGCTTCGAGACTCAGAACCCTACGTAATCGGGAGCCTGTTCGAGAGTCAGGTCTAGTCAAGAACCAAGTTGCAAAGTCGATCGCTGAAAACGAGAGCCTCCGGGTCGCTAAAGAATCACAAGCTTTGGTGGATCGAACCAATGGCGAGATTCGAGAGCTTCAATCCCGTCTTACAACCGTTCTGAGGGCCGTGACCAAAAAACAACTCGGTGACGAACCCAAGCCATGGTGGGAGTGGTGGGACCAATACGAGGAGCTGTATGTCTCTGGCGAGAAAACCATGGACTACTCCTATTACGAGGACACTTCGGTCGCGTACGTCGAAGCTAAAAAAACGTTTGTTCTTGCCGATCCCGTGGAGAAGTACCCAGCATTACGAACGGTGTTTAGCTGTCTGGTTGCAGGGACTCCGATCCAAACTCAATCGGGCTTGCGACCGATCGAAACCATTCGGGTGGGTGATCTGGTCGTAGCGCAGAACATCGAGTCTGGCGAAATCCAAATGCGACCGGTGCTGCGAACCACCGTTCGTCCTCCGGCCCGCACTTACGATATTGTGTTCGAAAACAACGAGACCATCCGCGCCACGCTCGGACACCGATGGTGGATCATCGGCAAGGGTTGGATCAAGACGAAGGATCTTCAAGAAGGGATGTCGATGCGAACGGCTAGCGGTTTTTCAACCATCAAATCGCTCAAGCAAGCCGATGCAGCAGTGACCTACAATCTGCTTGTCGATCAAGATCACACGTACTTCGTTGGTCAATCACGCGTTTTGTCATTCGATGCAAGCGAAGCGATCCCGACCTTCTTCAAAACCCCTGGGCTTGCACCTAGCCCGCTCCGCTCCGAATGATCTAAAAGCAGAGCAATCAGCAATTCGAAAAGCCTCAGCCGCCTGGACTTTGGTCGAGGCGGCAGTTGTTGATCGAAAACTCCAAAATCGCAATCGCCCCGATCTGCTCAAGCCGTTCCATGATCGTGATGACCTCCTTGCGCTTGACCATCGCACGAACGGCGCACCAGTTGGGATCCTCCAAACTGTTGACCGTCGGTGAGGTAAATCCAGGTGTGATCGACTCAGCTACAGCTAACTTGGATCGTGGGATGTTGTACTCGAGCAACGAGTAATCGCGGGCGATGACAACTCCCTCGAGCCTTCTGACAATGCGATCCGCAGTGGCTTGATCACGGCACTTGGGACTCTGGATCAGAACCGTCTCATATTCTCCGATAATATCCAAGATCCTGAGTTGGTTGGCCGCAAGCGTACTGCCTGTCTCGACCAAATCGACAATCGCGTCGGCAACGCCCAGCGATATCATGATCTCGACCGAGCCATTGAGTTCGACCAAATGCACCGATTTGGAATCGCCGGTGTGCTTTTCCAAATACCGCTGGGTCGTCCTAGGGAAACTTGTCGCGACCCGCCTTCCGGCCAAGTCGGCTGCGGATTGAATGTTGCCATGCAAAGGAACACACACGGCCAATTTGCAACGGCCTACTCCGAGTTTCATTCGGACATCGATGTCGACTTGAGCTTCCTCGACCAAATCGCTTCCGGTGATCCCCAAATCGATCGCACCTTCGGCACACAAGGTTGGGATATCGTCGGTTCTGAGAAAGGTAATATCCGCCGACAGTCCACTGACTCGCGCGAATAAAGCTCGTTCTTGACGACGAAAACTCAATCCCGCTTGGAGCAAAAGCTCCGTAGCAAGCTCGCTAAGCCGACCTTTGCTCGGTACACCAATCCTCAGCATGTTGTCGCTTAAACTCATTGTCCTTGCTCCTTGTGACGATTCTGTTTTTCTACGATCCCCGATACACCTTCGCGACGCTCGAGTTCGGCTCGCAGTTCATCGACGGTGATCTGACGGGTGGCTAAGACGACCCAGAGGTGATAGAGCACATCGCAAGCTTCTCGGATCGTGTGCTCGCGCCCGCTTTGCCCTTGCTCGCGTGCAGAGTCGATGAGTTCAAAAACCTCTTCGGCGACTTTGCCCCCCATCTTGCTCAAGCCGCCGCGGATCAGCTTGGTCGTGTAGGAACCCTCTGGCAAATCGATGGCCCGCTGGTGCAATTGGGACATCAACCGATCAAGAACATCAGTGGACATAATGCAGTGGAGGTCAAATGATACAATCGGGCAATAAAGCGAGCATCCTAGGCATTATGCAGGCTTTTGTCGATTCCAAGTGGTTGCCAGACCACTAAACTAAAGGGAAATCCACTCTTTCGATCCACGCCTGGTGCGTCGCAGGGAAGATCCATACGCAGATGCCAACTCCATCAAAATTCCCGACCGACTGGATCATCCCTCCGCTGGATAATGTCTTGTATTTGACAGGGCCAACAGCATCGGGGAAAACCCAAATCGCCGTCGAGCTTGCCGATGCCCTGGCGAAAAAATCATCGCTTGTCGAAATCATCTCGGTCGACTCGATGGCTATCTACCGAGGCATGGACATAGGAACCGCCAAACCCAGCCCCCAAATCCGTCAACAAGTCACCCATCACCTGATCGATATCAGGATCGAGGCAAGCAGCCAGTTCTCGTGGGTGGTACACCGTTGTATCTGAAATCACTCATTTGTGGGTTCTTTCAAGGCCCACCGGCAGATTGGGATTTCCGCAACTCGGTCGAACAAGAAGTTCAATCCGTCGGCACACAGGCCCTTTACGAGCGACTTCAACAAGTCGATCCTCTCTCAGCACATCGCATCTTACCGGGTGACACCCGGCGTATGATCCGAGCGCTGGAAGTCTCCAAAATCACTGGCAAACCCTTTAGCCACTGGCAAACACAGTTCGAACGTTTCGTTGTTCCCAACAACAGCCAAGCTTTCGTTCTTGGTTGGGATCGCCCCACTTTGCATCGCCGTGTGGAAACCCGTGTCGAGCAGATGCTCGAACAAGGGCTCGTCGAAGAGGTCAAGGAACTTAAGGAGCGGTTTGGCAACCTGGGCCGAACGGCATCCCAAGCAGTCGGGTACAAAGAACCGCTCGAACATCTCGCAGGAGCTATCTCTTGGAGGGAAATGAAGGACAAAATCGCCGCTCACACTCGACAGTTTGTCCGCCGTCAAGAGATATGGTTTCGATCCATGCCAGGCTTGCGACGCATCGATATGAATGAATCGCTAGAGCCACGGAGCGTTGCAGAGCAAATCCTCTTAGCGCTGGAATATCGGTAAGTATCCCAGATCCAGTTGCAGCATGATCAAGTTGCATGCGGAGATATAGACGTTGTGGATCTGGCCCTCCCAAGCTCCCTCTGGGCCTTGATCGTTCTCAATATTTGAATAGAGCCGATCCCTAAACGGCAACCACTCTTCGTCGCCTTGGCGATAGACAACTTGGCTATAGTACAGATAGGTGTAGTGCCAATGGCCAAAGGCATCATCGACCTTCTTGACGTCGTAAAGTTCCTTTCGGCTATAGGTAAGCATCTCTGGAACCTTGGTGTTCCCGTAATCTCCGGCGTTGTACAAAGCGGCTAGGGATGCTGCGGTGATCGCAGGTCTAGAGCTACCCATTTGCTGGCTAGAGTAACTGATTCCACCGTCGGGATTCTGGCAGGAGTAGATATATCGTTTGGCCGATTCGATGATCTCACCCGGAACGCTGATGCCTGCGTTTCGGCAGCCTCTCAATCCCTGAACCTGGGTGATTGTCGTGGAGCCTTCGTCGTAATCCTGGCCATCTTTGGCGCTGACATAGCCCCAGCCCCCAGCGGGTGTTTGTGCTTTACCGCAAAAAGCGACCGCTCGATCGAGCACTTCGACCAGATCATCGCGCCTGTCTTGCAACCCCTCTTCGCCGAGAACCTGCGATAGAAAGAGCATCGAAAAGCCATGCCCGTAGGTATAGCGTTGATCGTTTTGAGGGTCACCGATAAGTCCATTTTTGCGGGACTGCGACAAAAGATAATCGGTCGTACGAGCGATCTGCTTGGAGTAGGGGCCTTGGGTGACCGTCGAACCACTGCACAAAAGAGCCAGGCCTGCCAAAGCCGTTACAGCGACCGGATAGGGAGGCGTATTCCATTGGCCCCGGGAGGACTGGGTGCGTGCCAAGAAATCGAGCCCTCGTCGGGTGGCGGCTTCCCACTTGGGGTTACGGTCTGGAACCATTGGCCCCGATCCGAAAACTTCGCCGGTCCATTTTGGCGATGTCCCCAGGAAGAGTCCGCCGGCAATCGCCCCTGCGAGGAACTGACGTCGCTGCATCGGGGGTAGTCTTTTCATGCGATGTGTCTTTTATGGAAGTGGTCGTGGTAACTCGAATCGATAGGACGCGTCAGCTTGCGTCGGCAAACAGTGGAGTCGAAAGGTAACGCTCGCCCAAGCTGCACATGATCGTTACGATTCGCTTTCCTTTCCATTCAGGCCGCGATGCTAACTCAGCAGCCGCACACATATTCGCACCGCTGCTGATTCCCGCCATGATCCCTTCTTGACGATGAAGCTTACGGCCCCACTCAAAGGCATGTTCATCGTCGACCTGAATGACTTCATCGATCAACGAAGTATCTAGATTCTTTGGTACAAATCCAGCACCGATACCTTGGATGCGGTGTTTACCGGGTTGACCGCCACTGATCACAGGAGACTGCTTAGGCTCGACTGCGATGGCTTTGAAGTTCGGATTGAGCTTCTTGATGTAGCGAGCCACACCGGTGATCGTTCCCCCGGTCCCAACCCCAGCGACGATCGCATCGATGCTGCCTGCGGTGTCGGCCCAAATTTCTGGACCAGTGGTTCGTTCGTGGATTGCAGGGTTAGCGGGATTCTCGAACTGTTGGGGCATCCATCCGCTCTTGTCGGCAGCGACCAACTCGTTGGCTTTGGCAATCGCTCCTCGCATGCCTTCGGCCGCAGGGGTCAAAACCAAACTTGCCCCCAAGGCTTTCAAAAGCGCTCGCCTTTCGATCGACATCGATTCGGGCATCGTCAGTGTCAGTCGATATCCCTTGGCTGCACAAACAAAGGCTAATGCGATTCCTGTATTGCCGCTGGTCGGTTCGATGATATGGGTGTCTTTGTGGATGCGGCCATTGGCCTCCGCATCTTCGATCATCGCCAGTCCGATCCGATCCTTAACGCTCTTGAGCGGATTGAAGAACTCGCACTTGGCAAACACCGTTGCTGCATCGGGACCGAGCAAGCGGTTGATGCGGATCATAGGGGTGTTGCCAACAGTTTCGACGACGTTGTTGAAGGTTCTTCCGAGCGGCATAGCTAACTAGATCCATCTAGGGTTACAGGATGTACGAAATTAGGTCCGCAGTCGCGGCCGACTGCGCCTCCTTAGTGTACTCGGTTTGGCGTGCTGAGCCCACCTCGGTTTGATACCCGAGATCGATCGAAAAGAGGGTTTCAAATCGCAGGCGACGGACCTTTTTCGAGCATTTCGCGAAGCTCTCCTGCGGCATTTGCTGGATTTTGGGCGTTCCAAACACAGCCCCCCACAGCAATTCTCGAAAAACCCGCTTGCAAAACCTCTGGAAGCTTTTGTGCATCGATCCCGCCTATCGCATATGCTGGCAACTCTGGAGCATTTTCTCGGAGCCACTGAGCAGCCGACGAAAGAAAATCGATGCCCGAAAAACTTTCAAAGGATTTGGTCGTCGAGGGAAAAGTTGGCCCGCATCCAATGTAATCGACACCCAGGTCAACGCCCGAGCGTACCTGATCGAGATTGTGGGTCGAGAGCCCCAAGCACTGCCATGGTTGCAAAAGGCGTCGAGAGGCGTTTACCGAAAGATCCTCTTGCCCTACATGTACCCCGGCAACGTTCGTTGTCGCGGCGATGTCCACCCGGTCATTGATCACAAGTCGAGTCTTCGAATCGTCAAGCACATCGAGGGCAACTTGGACGTATTGGAGAATACCAATAGGATCGGCCTGCTTGTCCCGAACCTGGATCAAATCAACCCCGGCGTCTGCAATGTCCGCGACCCGCTTGCGAAACGAATCGACTGACAGCTTGCAATCGACGAGTACATAGAGTTTCGCGTTGCGCAAAAATGCCAGGTCTCGCTGGCAGGCCAACTGCAAGGCTGCATTCAGATCGTAAACACGGTACCGAAGTTGCTCGATCTGTGTCGAGACGCTAGGCAGTAGGACCTTGCAAGACTCCTCGATGACTCGTAGGCCTTGCTCAGCCCGCGAGCTTGCTGCAGCCACGATCGATGCAGTTCCATCAGTGCGCTGCTTTTCGCTGGGAGTCTTGGTCTCTCGACCTACATCTCCAAAGGCATCCCTAGCGGCAAGTAGGTTTACTTTGCCAATCGCATCGATCGACGCTTGCAACGCGTGCCGAATCGACTTGTAATCGCTCTGCAATCGGGCAAACCCAGAGAATCTTGCGACATCCTCGAGCGTTCTTAAGCCTTCGGCGACCCGATTGGCATTGGCATCGATCATCCTTCGAAGCACGATTTGAGAATGGTCGGTTGGATCGGTCATGGGGCTTATTTCTGTTGCTCAAGAACCATCGACAGATAGCTTCGTTTCTCGATAAAACTCAGTCCAAGGTTACCAGCCGCCGACGCGATCGCTGGCTCGGCTGCCGCCAACTCTTGATCCGAATGCACCACGCATTCGACTTCTGCGAATATTCCTATTTGATGAACTTCATCGAGGGTGACGGTCATCCCTGGATGAATTTTCGCAAGACTGAAAACACGGCGAGATTTACGCACCACTCCGACGGGTTCAAAACTCAAAGAGGCCCAGATCCTCATCCATTCCTCCTGGGTGCCTGGGGCCAGTGGCAACTCGATCTCGGGTCGGGTCTTAAGCGGCCCCTCCCTGCGAGGTCCTTTGTAGGTGACGAGCCACTGGTCGTTTACCCGCCGCATCCTGAGCGCCTCGTCGGTGATTTTGAAATCGCGTGCGGGGTGCCGCAGGTAATGGTCCTCATGGGATTCCGATTCGAGTTCCTCGGCTCGAAGACGATCGAGCCTTGCAAGCAAGTCGATCGGATCGTCGACTCGATACTTGCCTTCGATCTCGATCGGATAGTGCTGTGCTGAATCGGCCATGGTTCACCTGGACAAATAGTATTCTCGAACTCTCTCCGACATCCTCCGCATTTTAATCGGATCCTTGACTCCCGGGGAGACTTCGATGCCACTTGCCAAATCCACGCCGATCGGTTCGACGATCTGCAAGGCTTGGATTACATTTTCGGCATCCAATCCACCCGCGAGGATCAACGGCGCACTCTTGCCGTCGGCTGCCAAGAAACTCCTGGGCCTTGGCCGCAGCAAATCCCAATTCGCTCGCTTGCCAGTCCCCCCCTTTTCGACCGGATCATAAGCGTCGACGAGCAGTCCGATCACAGGGGAATACCCCAACGAACACTCTTGGACCCACGTGCTCCAGATCGCATCGTCGATTGGGCCGCGGTAGGGCAACGCTTTGAGGATCGGTAGCCCGGGCCACTCTGGGGCGCTTTGGTATTCGAGCAACCACTCGATGGTCTCATTGCCATGCAACTGGATCGCATCCAAAGGGCATTCATCGAGCACTTGGCCGATCTGCTCGATCGTCGGATCGACAAAGATACCGACCCGCATCGAAATGCCTTCGGCAATCTTTGAGAGTCCTCTGGCCGTCGACGGCTGGACGTACCGCTTGCTCTTTGGATAAAAATTCAATCCAATCGCATCGACGTGTAACTCGACAGCTTGAGCAACGTCCTGCTGCCGAGTGAACCCGCAAAACTTCAGTTGCGGTGGTTTCATGATGGGGTCGCAAGTCTTATGCAGCGATCGATCCTCGATAGCGAAGATTCTTTGCCCAGAATGCCAAAGGCATCAAAGACTCCGACACCCGTGGTTTTTCCTGTAAGTGCGAGTCGGACCGCGTTGATGCAAACACCTAGCTTGACCCCCTTGGCCTCGACCATCTCTTTGATCTGGCTTTCAAGATTTTCGACCGACCACGGATCGGTCGCTTGTACGATCCTGCGCACTTCTACGAGGAGCCCGAGGGCTTGGGGTTCCCCGAGCACGCGTTTCTCCAAGCCGGATTGGTCGAAGACCAGTTGCTCGTCGGGAACGAAAAACTCCTCGAATTGAAGGATATCACCGGCGACTTTGATCCGATCTGCTGCGGCGTTTACCACTTTGGTGCAATGTTCGGCGATCGAGCAGGGCGGGGGATCGGAGACCCATCCTGCCTTTTGCAAATACGGCAATACCATCGCAACCTTCTTCTTCGTATCGAGCTTGCTCATCCAGCGTGCCTGAAAAGCGATGAGCTTTTGGGGATCAAACGACGCGGGGGCTTTGTTGACCCGTTCGAGCGAAAAATGCTTGATCGCCTCATCGAGCGTAAAGTCTTCGGAGCTAGCATCCAGCGACCAACCCAAGAGCAGCAAGTAATTGAGAATCGCACCGGGCAAGAAACCCGTTTCGCGGTAGAAATCGACGACCACAGGATTGAAAGTCTCGGGAGTGGTTTGCAAGTGAGCCTTGTTGGCCACAGTTTCCCCAAGCTGAAAGAGGGTCGCAAAATCCTTTTGCTTGAGATACTTATCGAGCTTTCGCTTGCTGAGCTTGGCCGTCCCTCCCGGTTCGGCGACGTAGGGCAAATGGGCATAAATCGGTAGAGGGTAACCGAGGCTCTGCGCGATAAAAATTTGTCGGGGTGTATTTGGAAGGTGCTCGACGGCCCGAACCACATGGGTGATTCGGAAATCGTAGTCGTCAACGACGCTTGCCAAATGGTACAAACAAGTCCCATCGGCACGCTGTACAACGTGGTCTTGCTCGTCGGCCCATTCAAAGGAGCAATCCCCTCGAATCAAATCGTTGAATTGGCACTGGCCGCTCCGAGGCATCTTCAAACGCACGACCGCTGAGCGACCTTCGGCTTCGTACTCCCGCTGCTGCTGCGGAGTACTGGCCATGAATCGACGATCGTAGATGAAGGCTTTTCCATCTTTCTCGGCTTGAGCCTTGAGCTGGGCTAGCTCTTCGGTCTTGGCGTAATCTTTATATGCATGCCCGCTTGCTAAAAGCTTCTCGACGGCTTGTTGGTATTGCGATGATCGTTGGGATTGAAAATAGGGTGCATAAGGCCCCCCGCACTCGGGACCTTCGTCCCATTCCAAACCCAACCAACGAAAACCTTCGAGGATCGGCCGCAGGGCTGCTTCGACGTTGCGTTGCTGATCGGTGTCGTCGATCCGAAGCAGAAACTGGCCGCCGGCTTGCTTGGCCAACAGGTAATTGAACAGAGCTGTCCGCACCCCACCAATATGCAGATAACCAGTAGGACTTGGGGCAAATCGAGTGCGGATGGTCATAGGTCAAGCAGCTTTAAACAATGATTCGAATCTGGTTGGTGAAAATATCCTAGCCTACAAAAAGGGCTGGATCGCGTGGGCTTCGCCAACATTGTTGCTCGATGTCGTGTACCCGCAAGTGCTGCACGATCGCATCGGGGCTGGAACGCTGAAAATCCGACAGCAAATGAGTGCAAATCCTTTCCCAAGCGTCTTTGGTGGCTTGGCCTTTGACTTCGAGATATTCGATCACACCGGCCCGATCGTAAAGCATGCCATCGAGTTGATACCGTATGGAATTGTCATGAAAAACCCAGACCCACGACCCGTCGGGCTCGGCGAACATGCCTTCCCAAGGACTCACTGCATCGATGAAACCTTCAAAGCTTTGACAGATCGATTCGCCTGGCTGACTATAAATCCGAACGAACATGCTCGATGGCTTTCATGGTGTTTCAGGTGGAATTTGTTTCCCGTGGGGGTCGACCGTCGGACCACCGGTGAATTGCCCTAAACTCTCACGCAGTTGGGACGAAGTGTAGTGTTCGAGGGACTCTGCCGACGCGTGGAGCCTGGGGTCTGATATACCGGTCTCTTCGCGAAGGTAATGCTCCCAGAGTCGGTGAGTTCGAATCAATACTTGGGCTTGTTGATACCCGCTTTGGGTTAGATTCCAAGAGTTTCCTTGGCCGCTAACCCATCGCTTTGCAGCCAGATCCGACAAGGCCGAGAGGATTGCTTGAGACGATGCTTGTAGCTTGGAAGAAATGCGTTCTATGCTCAGAGCCTGATCGGCTGCAGACAGATTCACCGAACCATGGGCTTCAACATGCCTATAGAAAAGTGCCAAGATGTCTTCTGCAAGTATCCTTCGAAGCAATTCGCGTTGATGCAACCAACGCCAGATCAATCCTTGTTTGGGCCCGACAAAAACCGCCAGCACCAGCAAACATCCAGACACGACTGCAACCATCGCCGCCGAGTTGGCCGATTTGAATCCCAACAAGTGAGGCAAACTGATTGCCAAGAGATGCCCAAGAACGCTGCTGGCGATGGCTACGAGCAAACTGCAAAAGACCATGGATTGCAGCCGATTGGTCAACATCCAAGCGATTGCGGAGGGGACTATGAGCATTGCGACAACCAAAATATTACCAACGGCACGAAAGCAGACCACACAAGTCATCGCCACCATCGATGCGAGCAGATAGCTCAGGAAACGTACCGGTACACCTTGGGCCTTTGCCAACGTGGTATCGAATGTCGATAAAGTCCACCACTTCCAAAACACCAGCGTGCACAGAGCATTGAACAAGCCGATGCACCCGAGTTCCAGAACGACCGACGGGATTTCACCCAATGGGGTGGTGACGGTCTCTAAGACGATCGTTTCTAAATTGCCGTAAAGAACGCACGAAGGATCAAGATCGACATGTTCGACGCGAGAGATCATCACGATCCCCAATGCGAATAACGCGGTGAAGACCACACCGATCGCTGCGCTTTCTTCGATGCGTCCAATACCTCGCACCACCTCGATCAACCAGACCGAAAGGACTCCGATAAGTCCAGCTCCGAGCAAAGCGACCCAAGGGCTGCGGCTGCCAAACCACAGGAACGAAGCTGCAATGCCGGGCAATACCGCGTGACTGAGCGCATCACCGATAAGGCTCAGTTTGCGTAAAACCAAAAAGTTGCCGACAAGAGCACAAGCGATCCCGCAGAGGATCGAAGCGACGATCATCCAGCCATCGACTTGCCAAGCCCACCACATCCTAAAGGCTCAACTCAAAAGGCTTCAATGTTAACTCTTGGAAGTTTCCATTTGAGCCAGTTCATCGCCAAAATCCAAAGCAGGCTCTTGGGAAGATTCTTCGGTCGTGGGTTCCTCGTCGGGCTCGCCCTTTTTCTTTTTCTTCGACTTGGCCTTCTTAGGTGCCTTGGGTTTCGCAGGCCCCTTGGGCCTCCCCATCAAAGAGGTGATTGTCGGTAGCAAAATCACCAATGCGATAAAAGCCATCCACAGCAAAGGAATTATCTTGAATAGCATGGCAAGCCGCAAAAAAGATTGTACGAAGGAACGCCAACAGCCATCAAACGGGCTGGAAAAAAGATCCAAAACACCCTAATAACTTAGTTTACTCCCGCACCACGAGCAAGTCTCCAATTCGTATCATTTTCCAAAGGGTCTGCGTCAGGAAACCCGATAAGCTCACGGTGGAGCCAAAATGCATCAAGAAGTCTTTCAATTCCTTCGGTACTTGGACGTCGAGCGAAACGCTTCGGATTTGACGATTAAGTCCTATCGTGAGGATTTGATCGATATGGCCGACTTTATCACCGACGAAGGCCAAAAGAGTCTTCGACCTCGAGACATCACCCCAAACGAGCTTCGCGGCTATGTCACTGCACTCCACGAAGCCGGCTATGCCAAATCGAGCATCAGTAGAAAGCTCGCTTCGCTTCGAAGCTTCTTCAAATTCGCTCAGCGTCAACAGATGGTCGAAAGCAATCCCGCCAAACCCTTACGAAACCCTCGAGGGGCGAGAAAACTTCCCCACTTCTTGACCAACCAAGAGATCCTCTCACTGCTTGACGCACCGAGCAAGCAAACCGAGATGGGCCGTCGAGACCTTGCGATCCTTGAAGTCACCTATAGCGCGGGACTGCGGGTTAGCGAACTTGTTGGTATGAACGACCGCGACATCGACTTTACCGACGGAACGATTCGAATCCGGGGTAAAGGGCGCAAAGAGCGTATCGGCCAACTTGGCTCTCATGCCAGTAAAGCTCTCATGGAGTACTTCCGATTGCGTCGTCCTGCACCCAACGGCACTCAAGAACCAGCGACATTCCGAAATAAATTCGGTGGACGACTTACCACCCGCAGTGTCGCTCGCATGCTCGAGAAGTACATCAAAGAATGTGGACTCGACACGCGAACGAGCCCTCACACCCTTCGCCATAGCTTTGCAACACATCTGCTCAACGGTGGCGCGGATATCCGCAGCGTTCAAGAATTGCTCGGCCACAAGAGCCTTGTGACGACCCAAATCTACACGCATGTCAGCACGGCTAATATCAAAGCCGCCTACGACAAGGCGCATCCTCGAGCCAAAAAAGCCTGACCGGACAGATCAGTCTGATTACCAATGGACGGCGTCTAGAACCTTCGAGGTTGCTCTCGATGAGTTCAAAACATAGAAGTGGATACCCGGTATCCCCGACTGTATCAAATCAGCAACTTGTCTGGTTGCAAACTCGGTGCCAACCTTGAACTGCCAGTCCTCTTGATCGCTCTTGGCAAGCTCATCGACGAAGTCCTTCGGGAGTGCGGCTTTGCACAATGATGCGATCCGCTGGATGCTTGCCAAACTAATCACGGGCAAAACGCCAGGAACGATCGGGATCTTTATCCCGGCCTTCTCGCATAGGTCCCGGAAGCGATAAAAGTCTTCGTTGTTGTAGAACAGTTGAGTCACGACAACGTCCGCACCGGTATCAACCTTACGCTTGAGATTATCTAGGTCGACTTCGGCAGAGGGAGCCTCTTGGTGAACTTCTGGATATCCCGCAACCAAGATCCCGAAATCCGGATACTCGCGACGGAGCATCGCGACGAGTTCGTTGGCATAGCGCAAGCCACCTTCGGTCTGCTGAAACTCTGTTTGACCTTTCGGTGGATCCCCTCGAAGGGCAACGATGTAATCAACGCCGATCGACTTGGCATCGCTGAGATAGGAGCGAAGCTGATCCATGGTCGAACCGACGCAGGTTAAATGCGAAGCGATCTTCAGGTTGTAATTCTTCTTAAGCGTTTCAAGTAGGCTTAGCGTACCACTTCGAGTCGCGCCACCTGCACCATAGGTGCATGTAAAAAAGTCTGGTTTGAACCGCTGTAGCTCTTCTACTGTCTTGAGGAGCCCTGGAAGCAGCTCAGCTTTTTTGGGTGGAAAAAGCTCAAACGACAGACCTCTTGCCCCAGTTTGCAGACGCGTTGCGCTGAAATAATCTCCAAGCTTCATCGAGCTACCTATTTGTTACGCTTGAACGATATTGATCTACGGATGGTTGAGTCACGCAGGTGGTTGAATTACGCAGGGTGAATTCCCAGTGGCTTTGGTCGAGGACATCGCTTCTGAGGAATCGCGTCTGAGGAATCGCTTCTGAGGAATCGCGTCTGAGGAATCGCTTCTGGGGAATCGGGCCTGGGACACGCTCAGATTCCCGCTAAGATACTTGCAAAACTCTATTTTGGGAAACCCTTGCGATCATGACCGATAAAAAACTTTCTGGTAAACGCGTTTTGGCCTTCGTCGGTGATATTTATGAAGACTTGGAACTGTGGTACCCCAAGCTTCGATTGATCGAAGAGGGGGCGCAAGTGGTCGTCGCCGGCGAAGAGGCCAATCGGGTTTACTCAGGCAAAAACGGCTATCCCTGCACGTCGGATGCGGCCATTAACGACATGCACGAAAGTCAATTTGATGCCATCTTGCTTCCAGGAGGCTTCATGCCAGATCGATTAAGACGCCTGGACTCAGTAAAAAAGCTTATTCGGGATTTTGCCGACTCCAGCAAATGCGTCGCAGCGATTTGCCATGGTGGATGGCTGGCTATATCAGCGGGCGTTTACCGAGACGTAAAGACGACCGGCTCACTTGGGATCAAGGACGACCTTGAAAACGCGGGTGCGATTTGGGTCGATGCACCTGTGGTTATAGACCGGCACTTTGTAACAAGCCGCAAACCCGACGATCTTCCTTGGTTTGCCAAAGCCATGGTCGATGTTATTGCCGCGCAAACAGCCAGAGGCCAATGAGTCGCTAGGCTGCTTTCAAAGAATGGCTGACACGATGCATATTCTCCAACTCGGCGATACCCACTGGGCCACGTCCCGAATCGCGCCAGGGATCGATTCGATGGCCCGGTTTGAACAAGTTTGCCGTTGGATAGGCTCGATCAGCGACCCCATCGATTGGATCGTTCATACGGGCGACTGGGTTCATCGAGGGCATCTTGCAACAGACTCCGGAGACTCGACCCGGGCAGCCTGGAACCGACTGGCCGAAATCGGAATTCCGATCGTCACGGCAATTGGCAATCACGATCACCGCGAGGCTTTAAGCCAGTGCTTTAGGAAACACTGGCCCGATGATCGGGAACTCCATTGCATCGAGACCCAATCGGATCGTCTTGCCTATTGGTTTACCAACGATACCAGATCTGACCGAGGCGAATCGCTGCTTGTTCTCGATACAAGGGGAGCAACACAGATCGATCCCCAGGGAGAAATCTGCGACGACCAACTCGCGGCCATTGAAACACTGCTGGCCGACCCGATGCGTCGCTGGACGATTTTTCTTCACTATCCACCTATTGCTTTGGATTGCGATTGGATCGACCGAACGATGCTTGTCCGAAATGGAATGCTGTTACACTCGCTGTTTGCCAAGAATTCCTGTCGCATCCGTGGGGTGTTTTTCGGTCACATTCACCGCCCCTTGTGCTGTGTCAAGGATAGCGTACTGTACGCAAGTACCGGTAGTGCTACGATGCACTTTCCCAACATGCCACGGGACAATCAAGCACTCGCACAGTGCGATCCAATCGCCTTTGCAAATTACATATCCATTAGCCAGTCTGGGACATTGGTGAAAACCCAATGGACCATGCTATCGCAGTAAGCTAACAACGATGGCGCAATCAAACATCAAAGACTGGGCCCAATTGGTACGGGTTCCCAACACATTCACCGCCGCAACAGACCCCCTCGCAGGCTTGTGCATCGCATCAGCGACCGTTTCGTTTGTCTCTCATCCTATTTCGGCTCTGTTGGTGGCTCTCGGCTCGATCCTTCTTTACTGGGGAGGAATGGTTCTCAACGATGTCTTTGATTATCCAGAAGACCAAAAGAATCAGCGTCCAGGCCCTATCGTCCGCGGCGCTATTGGCTTAGGCCAAGCTCGAAATGTCGGCTGGGCGATGCTGGCCATCGGCTGGCTCTTTGCCTGCTTGGCAGCGTATCTAATCCATGGCAAGATGACCTTGACCCCATTGGTTGGTGCATTGCTCGTCGGTGCGATCATCGGTTACGACGGTTTGTTCAAGACAACACCAATGGCTCCTGCTTTAATGGGCTTGTGCCGTGGCTTGAACCTCAGCTTGGGGATGGCCGTTGCTGCAGGTCCGGATTTTGCAACGCTGCCTATCCACCTTTGGCTCTATCCGATTGCCTTTGGACTCTATGTGATGGGTTTTACGATCGCAGCACGAAAAGAATTCCTGACCGAGCAATCAAGAATCAGACTTTGGGCAGGATGGCTAACTTGCCTTGCCGGGATCCTGCTTTTGGCCTGGATCATTTGGAAATATCCCAGTCCGAGCCTAGCGAAGCTTGTCGAGCGTCGCGATGGCTGGTCGGAGTGGTTTTTTCCGGGGTTGATGATCCTGCTATCGGCGCCTGTATTCCGAAGAGCTTTGGCCTCGATCCAATCGCTTCGAGGCCCAGATCTCGGACTTGCGATACGAACAGCGATCATCAACATCCTATTTATCGATGCGACGCTGGCGCTGATCCACAAAGGTCCTTGGCATGGCCTGCTACTGGCAATGCTGATTTTTCCAACAATCTACTTGGCCAGGGTTTTTCGTTCGACCTAAGCCCACTTGCCATCTTTGCAGGCCTTAACGATTAATCCACCCTCTGGATTTTTTATCGATTCTCAAAGGCCAACGACCGATGCAACGCCTCTGCATGATGTGGACGGGCTAACATCCCGGTTTGGCTTTACGGATGGCTGGTATCACCCTCGATCCGAAAGGCACTGGTTTGATTTCCCTTGAATTCGCAAACACCCTGATGGGAATCCTCTTTGTCGTTATCTGGCTGTTGGTGGGCCATATCCTAACGACGGAACATCGTTAAGAACCAGCGTCTATCCATATCGGTTGGGTATTGATAAGCTCGACGCGATCGTCGATTTTCAATTCCTGCCAAGCAGATCTACCCTGCTCATTGGATTGGGGTGCGGGACTCTCTTGCCTAACGGCAACCAAGCGATGCTCCTTGACTTGAACTTCTAGCCAAGTCCAAGACTCGACTTGACGGATCGCAACCAATCGACCGATCGTGCGTACTCGATCGGGCTCAATCTCGACGAGTTCTTCAGAGCCAATCGATGAGGAACCTACCGAGATCAACTGCCAATCGGCAGGTCGTAGACCAACATGCTTGTCCGATTCGGGGACTTGGATCCATTGGATCGAAGGTCTCCCCATGAGTTCTGCAACCTCCCTGGAGTTTGGGTGGCGGTAAAGCTCCCCAGGGGCAGCGGTCTGTAGAGGCTTTCCCTGCCCGATTACGCTTAGACGATCCGAAATCTCACAAGCCTCCAGCGAGTCATGGGTAACATAGATGCAAGTGAGCTTGTGAGCCTGTTGCCAGTTTCGAAGGAGCCGTCGGATCGGCCCACGAAGCGACTCTTGCAAATGAGCCAAGGGTTCGTCCATCAAGAGCAGCGGACGCTGGGTCAAGAGAGCTCGAACAATCGCAAGTCGTTGCAACTGCCCGCCGGAAAGCTCGCTTGGCTTTTGTTCGAGCGTTGATCCCAAACCGAATTGACCCAGTAGCTCTTGCCTAAGCCCCGGGGTGACTTGCCCAAAGAGTTGCTCAGCGAACTTGAGGTTTTCTAGCACGCTTAAATGCTCGTAGGTCGCTGCACTTTGCCCGACCAATGCCAACCCCCTTCTGTGGGCAGGCTGATGGGTGGCGTCCTTCGAAGAAATCCAAATGCTCCCCGATTGGGGCTGTTCTAATCCTGCGATTAATCGCAAAAGTGTTGTCTTGCCAGATCCGCTGGCACCTAGCACCGAGTGAAACTCACCAGAAGCTACGTTCCAATCGAAATCGTCGAGCACCTTCTGCTGACTTCGATAGCCGAACGTGACCTTCTTGAGTTCTACGGCCAAAGTCTCACCCAGCTTAAGGTTTCTGCCTTTGCAACCAATTCATCACCACGGCAGCCACCTTGGTGATCGAATCCCCAGAACATTTATCCGGTGTATCGGCCATCGTGTGCCAGTAACTGCGAGATCGTGAAGCGACCGTCGGATAGTCAAAGTCGATGATATCGATCGTGGGTACCAAAGCGATCTGGTTCAATGGCAAATGATCGTCTCGGATCGAATGCAAAACACGAGGACTGAACTCCTTGAGCCCGAGCTCCTTGGCAACGGCCCAAACCTCTTTTGCCAATTCCGGTGCATATTTGAAACTCACCTCATCCCAAGACAATTGCAGTTCCTTGTCCCCAATCATGTCCATCAAGATACCGGCTCGGTAAGTCGTCTGAGGTCCATTGGCTACCAACTGCTGTGCAAAATAGGTCGAGCCAACAAAGTAATCGCCTAGCGTTGTCCCGTTGTCCGTGTTGTAGACCAATTCCTCTGCATCGAAGAAAACGAAGTCGACACCAACCTTTAAGTCCATCTTGGCGAGGGCATGTCCAAGCTCCATCAACAGCGCCGTGCTGCTGCCACCATCATTGGCTCCAACGAAAAGTCCTTTAGGATTCTTAGGGTCTTGATCCGGGTACGGACGCGTGTCGTAGTGGGAGCAGAGCATCACGCGAGGTTTTAGATCTGGCTTCCAACTAACGATCAGATTCTTGACCTCGACTGCTTGACCCGTCAGTGGATGTTTGTGGTTGAAGGCCTGGAAGTTAACATTAGCCCCCAAGGCTTGAAAATGCTCTTGAAGCATCCGTTGTTGCTTTTCCATCCCCACCGTACCGGTGGTTCGAGAGCCTAGCTTGCAGAGCTTTTCCAGGTATCCCATGGCTCGTTTGGAGTCCAGCGGTGCAGGTGGCTTCCAACCCCTTGCCCCAAGCTGAGAGCCGGCAGGCTCGCCAGCAGCCAAACCGGCGACCGAAGGAGACTCCGAAGAAGTCTCGGTTGGATTTGAAAGACAACCAACCAGGAGCCCAAGTAACCCCAAGGAAAACAAGCCAGCCGTTTTTGGAAGCAAATTGCACCCGAGCATCGAGGGTTATTGAAACGCAACTCCGGTCGTCCATTGTTTGGATCGTCTCGGGCGTGTCAATCAGGGAACCCCAAAGCATCCCAGTCAATTTTGGATCGATTACAAACTTTGGCACGCACATTGCTGTTAATCGAAAAGGATCCAAAAAAGGTGCTGTCACATTGACAGGTGTCTGTCGAGCACCCCGCGATCGCAACTTTTTTTCGTGAGAGGGGTTTTCACTATGGCTCAATTTCCTTTCCAAATTCGACAATTTCCGTCGGCCTTGCAGGACATCGCCGTCGAGATGGAAAACATCTTCGACCAAGTCTTAAGCAAAGGTCAATCGAGCAAAGGTTGCTCAAGCAACGGTTGCTCGAGTACCGAAAGCACCGAGGCACCCGCGAAGGTAGCTTTCACACCGGCCCTCGATGTGTTCGAGGATCAACATGGATACGAATTGCTTTTGGATCTGCCGGGAGTCACCCTGGAAAACCTGAAGCTTGAATTGCTCGAAGACAAACTCCATGTCTCGGGTGTCAAGGCTGCAGCGAGCTTGGGCGAGGGTACCGTGCAGCACCGAACGGAACGCTTTGCCGGAAATTTCGCAAGAGCGATCCGACTTCCTAAGCAAGTTGCCAACGAGCATATCGAAGCTCGGTTCAAGGACGGAGTCCTGAGCATTCGCGTTCCGAAGATCCCCAAGGCGACTTCGAGAACCATCGAGATCAAAGGCTAAGTCGTCTACGGCTCAGTAACGACATCGATACTTCATCGCCCCGTTTGGATGACTCTAAGCGGGGCGATTTTTATGGTAACCATTCCCCTCGCTCGATGCTCCAGTCGCTTCCGAAGAAACCTGCCCATCGAACCGCTTCGACTCCGGTTTTCAGATACTCAGGTGAGAGAACCAGCACATCGGGATATCCCGTACCGGATGAAAAGATCGGTAGCTTATTGCTCGCTCGCATCGATTGCAAATCGGTTCCACCGATAGCCGCTACCAAACCATGGCCTTGCGTTTTGGGTCGAACCAACAGAACGGTCGCCGATTCATGGATGGATTCGGGACCCGATTTGCCCCAAGCTCCTCGCTGAACATGGACGGGGCTATCTTTGAGCAAATCCTTCCATGCTTGATTGATCGTCTCGTTGCCATACAAGATCACGTTTCTATCTGCCAAACTTGCAGGATCCTTTTGAGCGATTGCCAAGTACTGTTGGTCGCTCCAACAATCGACCGATCCATTTCCGCGATACCAAAAAGTCTCGGCGTCGTAGCGAGCTTTGCCGAGCATCCATTGATTTTCGGACACGTCTCCTGCAGTGCCATAAACCAACATAAAACGATTTCGGAAAGCTTCTTTGAAGACCCCGTAGTGAGCAGCATCCCTCGAGGGAACTCTCGAAGCCGATCTTTGTTGCCATCGATCGGATGTCTTATCCAACCAAACCGTTTGATCAAGCGTGTTGATATCCTCAATCACAAGTTCTTGACCGTCGATTTGAAGATTCAAGCTAACGGGCAGTTTGGTGTCAACAGACAGGAGCTTTGCCAACCGAATCCCCCAAGATTCGATGTTCGTTGTTTTGGCAGTGATCTTGTTGCTCTGTCGGTCTCGGTCCAATTCAATCGTCGAGAGTTCGGCGATTTTTTGTTGGCATCCGAGAGTAAACCAATGGCATTCGGAGGAAACGTGGGGGCCAGGAGTTGCAAAGCGAATCGTATTGACCTGCGTTGAGTCGGGAAGCTCATGGCTGTAGAAAAAATCGATCATCGCGGGCCAATCACAACACTGGTTCCCCCACCAGTGACCTGCACCAGGCTGTTCCTTGTAAACCCAGTCGGGGTGGAATTTTGAAAGTTCCTCTCGCATCGTTCGGGCTTGATCCACCGGCACATTGTCATCTGCATCGCCATGGAGAATATAGACACCTTGGTTCTTCAGATTGCTCACGCGTGCGAGTGTATCGCTTGCCCCGAGGGGTCGACGCAGCAACTGGGAAACGGGGTCTTGCAGGTTGCTTGCCCCTCGACCAGCATAACTTGCAAAAGAAACCCAACCGGCGCTAGGACCGATCGCTGCAAAACGATCTGGAAAGAGCGTTCCGATATGCCAAGTCCCGTGACCACCCATCGAGTGGCCTGTTAGATAGGTTCGCTTTGGATCGGTTTTGAAGCGTGACTGTGCTTGCTCGAAGACTTCAAGCCCATCCCAACGTCCCCAATCCTCCCAATCGAAGCCAAAATTTCTGCGATTCGTCGGAGCGATGACATAGGTATTGTCTTTCGGAGCATACACGGCTGCTTGCCCTTGCCCCTCGACTCCCGCACCATGAAGCGTCAAGATCATTGCTGGAGCACGATCCGCTTTGAATGTCCCTTCTTTGGGAGGCACAACTCCGTAGTATTGGACACTTCCGTCAATTTGACTGATGAATGTTCTCCGATGCATCTGCCCCGAACTACCAACGGGCCATGGAACATCGAGTTGATCGAGCAACTCGGATTCCGATGTCGATAATGTTGCTTTTCGCTCAAGCTGAATCTTCACAGTCAGATCCCCTGCTTGCAACGCGTTCGAAGAACTCGCCGTTGTAAGCAGCTTGACAGGAACCTTGCGCAATGAAAGAGGTGGAATCGATGGTACATCGAGCCTAGTTGGCTCGCATCCGTCGGCAGTTGCAACGATACAAAGACCATCCAAGATCTGATTGCTCGCGTTGACTACCAGCAGAGACCCGAGCCATTCCCCGGGCTGATCCCGAAGCACGGTCGGAAACGTTGTGTCACGCAGCGAGAGATAAACAGATTTAGCAGGTTTCTTAAGCTTTGCGGCAATGCGTCCTCGGCCACTTGAAAAAAGGAGCCAGTTTTCACCAGCGTTGAGCTCCACGGGAATTTCAACCGACCCATTGGAATACACGTCACCGACCCTCTGAACTCCATCGATCCGGACGGAGCTGTGCCCCTGAGCATCGAGCAACCAGATCCCCGAATCGGGAACCTCAATCCTGACGGCCAACACCCCACCAAAGAGTTCCCTACCGGCAAAGCCTCCTTGCTCATCGGCATTGAACTTTTTCCAAGGGTTCAGTCCTTCTGCGCTTTGGGAGGAATCTTCTTTAGGATCGGGCATCCGCAAGCGATCTTGGATAATCGCCAACTCGATCGGATCGGTGGGAAGTGAAGATCGACCACGCGGCATGCCTTGGCCACTTGTTACGATCCACCCCTGAGTCAGTTGGGTTTCGACAGGTTGCGTCTTCTGGGCAAGGCACCTTTGAAAATTGAATACTTCTGTAAACAGAATCAAGCTGCAAAAAAATCCAAGTACCTTGAGGTGGTCGGTAAGCTTTGCCATCCGAAAATCCCGTTCGAAGGAGGGTGAGAATTCTGTTACAATGCCAAAGGTTCTACTCGGTTAGAGGTCCTACTGTAAAGGGGTTCATCGGATCATGTTCAAACCCCATGCGAACCTTTTGTAGACTTGGTGTCTCTAGCTAGTCAGTCACGGCAGACGGAACCTTAGAAAACCTTCGAGTCGAACATAGATATGAGCAGTTTATTCTCTTTGATTTTCTCAAGTACCTAATTCAGAGATAGCCATCGAAATCAGATCATGAATCCACAGCATAGTTATCCTGACCATTTTTTTCGATCGGTTTTGGAAGGCAACGATGCGGCGCTACCGCTGCGTATCGAGGAGCAACTCCGCAAACTCTATCCTGGCAATGCAATTCTCGCATGCGAGAGTCTCGACTTAGAGGACTATGTCGCGCTTGGACTTGCTTCCTCCGAAGTATCCGAATCCCCAACCCCGGCGTTGAGCTATTTCTGGGGAGGACTAGATCACGATGCTCTTTACCCATCCTACTCCCAGGTGCTTTGGAATGTAAACTGGCAAGAACATCGCATGCAAGTACTCCAAGTCAGTTGGCAGACCAGTTGCGGCGGGCAGACGAAGTATTGGGTGATGGCCCAAGAGCCTACGATTGCCGAGGCATTCATGCTGGATGTCCACCGCAAAACCAACGATCCAGGCGAATCGATCTTGGTGTTCAAGGATGGCCATTGGGAGCGATCCAAAGAGATGTTCGAGTTGGTGCACAGCTCACGCATGTCGGAGTTGGTTTTGCCGCCCGAACGCCGCAAGTCGATGATAGACGATTTCAAGCGATTTCTTGCTTCTCAAGACCAATACCTCGCTTTGGGAGTTTCTTGGCGACGCGGGGCCATCTTGCTGGGGCCTCCTGGCAATGGCAAAACCCATTTTCTGCGGGCCTTGGTCCAAGAGCTTGAAGTTCCCTGCCTGTACGTCCAGAGCCTTGACCACAACTATTACCGTTCCGAGCAGTTGCTCCAGAGAGTCTTTGAAAGAGCGCGAGAACTCCGACCGTGCGTTCTGATTTTTGAGGATCTCGATGCCTTGATCGATCACAGCAATCGCTCCTTTTTCCTGAACCAACTCGATGGATTCGAACGCAATCATGGGCTGATTGTCATCGCTACGACCAATCATCCAGAGAACATCGACACTGCCATCATGGATCGCCCGAGCCGATTCGATCGCAAGTACGAGTTCCCGCTACCAGACTCCAGCCAACGGGCGAGGTTTTTGGAGATTTGGAAGGACAAGTTGCACACGCAAGGTGGACTTAAGGGAGACTGGGACGGGAGCAACATCTCCAAGATCGCTCAAGCCACCGAAGGCTTCTCTTTTGCCTATATGAAAGAGCTCATAGTCAGCAGTCTGCTCATTTGGATCCATCAAGAAAGCCAAAACTCTAGACGATGCGACTTTGGACAGTTGCTCGAAGACCAAACACGAGTCCTGCAAGAGCAGCGAAGCTCGGTTGGCTAGTTCTTTTTGTTTTACTCTGTTAAAGGCACGTACGAAAAGTAGTAGTACTAAGTCGCCTTGCGACGCGTGGGAGCTTCGCGGTTCTCGCTAACGACCGGTGCCGTGTCGTCCCAATCCTTGGTGCTCGCTTTGCCATCGGGTCCGACACTCTGCAACTGGGCGATTCGCCGCCGAGCTCCTTCGAGCTGACGGTGGCACTGCTGGACGTACTCGACCGCCTTGGCGTATTCGGCAAGCATTTGATCCAACGGGAGCGATCCACTTTCGAGTTTACGCACCGCCTGTTCGAGCGCCGCCATGGCGGACTCAAAACTCAATTCGCCGTTGGTTTCTTCATTGGCTTTGGATTTGGCCATCGAATCTGCCGTTTCAGGTTACTAGCCCAATGAAATGGATAAAAACGCAAGCCAATATTATAAGATGACATGCCTAGTGCATGCAATGGCACGTGGTAAGCCGACCACTCGTTGCTGCCCGCTGGCTTGCGCCATGCGGCGGATAGCAGCATGCCTAGAGCGGTTTTTTCAACCGCTTATTGGGTGCCATCGGCCAATCATCAAAGACCGCAAATAGAAAATCCGTGTTGAATTCCGATTCGCCATTGGGCTTTGATTCGCTGCTCTTTTGCAGGTTGATCCAGTCGATGACGTCGAGAATATCCAATGGAGTTATGACTCCATCGTTGTCTGCATCGCAGTAATGTTCACCTACATTGATAATTTGACGTGAGCCGTAGAGATTGATCTGGTCGATCATGATCAGTATGTCTAGGGGAGATACGAACTCATCGTCGTCGACATCCATCGGTGCATCGTAGTTGTGCCAGGTATTATTGACCTTCGCAGGCTGGAGATTCTCATCCAGGATCAAAAACGAGGGAACACCTTGGCTGGTGATTACCGTTATGACGATTCGATTGCTTGTTATTGCTTGCACCGAGTACCCAGTTCCGCTTGGCCACTGTAGTACATCGATTGGCTCGAAGGTCTGTCCTAGCCATTGTTGCAATTGAGGAACTCCGACGATGTTGCGAATCGTCACCCAGCGACCTGCGAACCACACCGCGTCGGTAATGCTATTGGCTAGTGTATAAAGGGTAGGCTTGAGCGTCTTGGCATCGAAAACCAGGCCAGATCCGAGCAAAATCGACTTGCTACCATCGTTGAATCGAACAGGTCGAAACGCCCCAGTACCTTCGAAGTAATAGGAATGTGGAGGCGAGAGCAAGTTACCCATCGCATCGATCGACTCCCACATCAGGCCAGTCGAATAACTATTTCCTCTGCTTGCGTAAATCGCTTGATTCACCGAGTCCCAGACAAATTCCGTGTATTGCTCGTAATGATCTTTCAAGCTCAGCAAATATCCGTCCCTTGAGATCACTCGGTGTTCATACCGATAATAGGATGGATTCACAGCAAAAACGAATTCACCTGCAGTCGCTATGGCCAACGCCTTGCCCGGAAGACGATAGAAAGGAACCTCATGGGGTTGCGGATCTTGCAGATCGATCTTGTAAATCAATCCTGATTCGTAAGCGACATAGATCAGGTCTTCGGCTCGGTCGTAAGCAACCGCATTAGGACTTCCGAGCAATCCGATGCTTCGCTCATAGGTCGAGGTCATAGGGTTCCAAATAAAGATATTCTGGTGCGATTTGCTCATGAGCAAGACTCTTGCTTGGTTGGACACCCCTGTCCAGTCGGGAGTATAGGCCAATCCGGTAGGATCGATCGGAAGGTTCGGATCGGCAGGATGAAAATCACTGAGTGATATGATTTGTACTTGGTAGCCTCGAGGAGCTAGAGAGTCCAAGAAGAAGGCAACCACATCGGTCGACCCTACAAAAATTTTGATCGGTTTCCTGCCAAGATCGACCATTCCCGTAGGAAGGAAGGCCTTCGAGTAAGCCGTAATCTGGTTGCCTTGCACGACGAATGGAATCTCACTTTGCAGGTAGTCAATGTCATCGACCGGAGCGATGCGATTGACCAATCGAAGATCCGAAGTTGCAAATATCGTGCCAGAGCTATGGATGAACTTGGACTCATCGGGAAACACCCAAGATCGTACACCCGCTGGATAATCGCCGTAGTTCGAAATCGTACTATAGCTTTGACTAAACTTGCCGCTTTGGTCGTAGGTGAAGGTGGACAACTGCAAGGTAGAGAACGATGATGAGGCTCCATAAAACGTGTTTGATCCAGAAGCGATCGCAAAAATAGGCGGGGTATTGTAATAGTAATTGCTTTTCACCATGGAATCGACGGCGTAATTGCTGCTTTTGCTGATACTGACAAATCTGGTTTGATTCGAACTGCTGTAATCGATCATCAGCAGATCCCCATCCGAATGAATGCTAATTACCGATGATTGCGAATTGATCAAATGGGTTTTGGATGAACCATCCAAAGCGTATCGGTAGACGGTCTGTCCAAAGCTTGCGTAGATACCATCGGCGTCAACGTGGGCCACTTGTGGACCAGCAAGGGTGTTTTCTAGAGCGATCGCATGGATCCAAGTTTCCGCTTGAATGTCATATCGTTGGACGATATTGCTTTCAGAATCAAAAAAATATCCGATATCCTCCGATTCAAGGATAGAAACTGTTAGTGCCAATCGCGATTCGAGACGTTCGTATCCAAGTTTCTTTATTGTCATCTTCGTGCCCAATCATTGAACGAGCATTTTCGTCGCTAGTACAAATGATTTTTTACACTGATGTCCTGTCCGTCTATCCAGGACATCATGATGCAATCATGGTAGAATCCACCAATTGCAAGAGACCAGTGAGACACTCAAAGAACCGACTCTTTATGACATCCAATCCTGATCGATCGCCTGCTGTGAATC
Organism: Planctomycetaceae bacterium; assembly: GCA_021298315.1. Taxonomy (GTDB): domain Bacteria; phylum Planctomycetota; class Planctomycetia; order Pirellulales; family Pirellulaceae; genus JBKCUI01. Next base: position 33,418 of record JAJTFC010000009.1, on the reverse strand, counting down.
GTTGTGTCGCTATGTTGCATGTCGAAGATGTCGATGCGGCTTGCGAGTTTTATCAATTGCTAGGATTCAAGGTAGAGAGTCGCTATGTCCGCGAGGATAGGGTGACGAATTTTGTCGGATTAAAGTCAGGTCAAGCCGAAGTATTCTTGGCACTATCGAGCGGCCCGATCGTTCCGAGCCAACAAGCAGTGCTGTTCTACATGTACGCAAGCGACGTGCGAGGCTTGCGTGATCACCTGATCGCTCATGGCCTTGAAGATGGCGGAATCCCACCGGGTTTACGCAAACGGGGCCAGGAAGGGCATATGCCCGAGCGCCGTGCTGTCTATTCCATTTGCAATCCGTTCTACATGCCGCACGGCGAACTTCGAGTCCAAGACCCCGATGGTTACACGATTCTTGTAGGGCAATTAGAGCCCTAACTTGATGAGTCTATTGATCACTTTTCGCTAGCCGCTGGTTTTTTCAAAAACGGAATCGGTTTGAGTTCGACCTCCTTGACCGATTGCAAATAGTCGAGCGTCTCCTTGGACTTTTCCCCGCCTACCTGCGCATGGAAGTGCAATCCAAATCCGTGCGGGCCCTTGGCATCAATCAGCGATGGCTGCAGCGTTAGGAAACTACGTACCGCATCGGTCTGTCCCTGCATCGCAGCGCAAAACAAATCGATCCTCGCCCCACGACTCAAAAGAAACTCCACGATCTCATGCCGACCCATGTGGGATGCTCCCCCAAGTGCCGTCTCCCAATCACCTGCCCCCCAATCGATCGATGCGTTAATCAAACCGGGCTCGCGTTCGAGCAACTTCTTGGTCATCTCCAAATCCGAGTGCGCATAAATGATGAAGTCTTGAGCAAGCTGACGATTGATCTGAGGTTTCTTCCACGACGGCTTAAAACCCGGTGCTTCGTAGTCCCTCTCAAAAGGGCTCTCGGTAGGGCCGCTTGGACTAGCAGGCTCCTGAGCCAAGACATGTTGGCCATGGAGTTGCAGCATTCCGGTGCCGACGGCAAGACTACCTGCCCATGCCGCAGAGGTTCGAAAAAAAGAGCGTCTTGGATTCGGATCGTTATCGAAAGGGTATTGGTTCATGATCAAGTATTTATGAAAAGAGGTTACTTACGAATCGCATACAAAACATCGCCTCGGCGAATAAGCAGTGTATTGCTTGCCCAGGCTGCAGCATACAGCACCGAACCGCCCATGGCTGCCGGTGGCGCTGTTGCTGATTCCTCCCAGCTAGGGCATGTGGCAAGTTCTTTAGCTGTTACCAAATCGACAATCGATGTGGTTCCCTTTTGCCCAAAGAGGTAAAGTTTCTCGGAAGTCGCTAGCGGAGTTGCCCAGATGCTTCCGCAGCCAACCCGCTCTGCCGAAAGTTGCTTGCCTGTTGCTAGTTCGAGTTGATAGAGCACTCCCGAGCGATTCACCATCCAGACCCGGTCGGCCGCTACGATCGGGCTACCGAAACTACAAGTCGCCTTTTCGGCTCGCCAAACATAATCAATCGAGTACTTTCCATCGCTTAAAGCTTTCACTTCGATCAGTCCACTAGAAGCGGCGGCCTGAGCACCCGATTGCTCCCCTCGACCATCGGAGGCTCCAACAACAAATTTCCCATCGGATACCGGTACAGGAGTGCAGGTTGTATTGTTTGCCAAGTCGCTAAACTCCCAGAGTTTATTTCCTGTCTGGACATCGTATCCTGCGATTTTTCCACTCGAGCTACACACGAGTTGGGGTTTGCCTGCGACACTAATTAGACGGGGACTGCTCCAACTAGTTGCACCGACACCAGCCGATTTCCAAATCATCTCACCTGAAGTTTTGCTCAAAGCTAGAAGGTAAGGATCCTGCTCCCGCTCTACCCAAACATAAACATTGTCTTTGTCTTGTTCGAGCGAAGCGGCTAAACCATGTCGAGCTTTGATTGGCCCGTAAAGTTCAACAAGATTCTTTTTCCAGCGAAGTTTTCCGTCGAGCGAAAATGAGGCGACCAGACCACCTTCGAAGCTCACGACAACCCCTTGGGCATCGACGATAGGGCTCGGAGCGGCCCGGCTGACGTAATTGTTATTCTCCTCTGGAGACGGGTTCTGAAAATCTTGCTGCCAAAGTTTTGATCCGTCCGACAAAGCATAAGCCGCTAGGTGGTAGCCTTCCTTGCTCTTTCCACTGGTAGAAGTCAGGAATACTTGGTTGCCGAAGACCACCGGTGTTGACTGTCCATATCCTTGGATATCGACCTTCCAAGCGACGTCTTTGGATTGCCCATCCCATGAATCAGGAAGATTCGACACCGTCAATCGACCGCCATTTTGAAATCCACTCCAGGAGTCTTGGGCATAGCTCAACGGGAACGGCAAGAGGCTCCATAGGAGTGCAATCGCATATCTGTTTTGCGATGCAAAAGGATTCGATTTCATGGTTACGATCTCCATTTGGGTCTTAAAAAACAACTGGGGTGAGCTTTGCTCAGTCGAGAGCTTTTTATCGTAATCGTAATCGGATCCTTTGGCTATTGCTCAAGTGCATCGAGTTGCAGCTTCGATCACTCTTCCCAGGCTTGGACATTGCTGATGAGGCGTTTGAGATCCTCGCGTCGTTTCTCAAACATCGCAAACATAAAGAGCATGATCGCACCGAGCACGATACCACAAACGTACCATATCCAAGTTTGATTCATGTCGACTGCGGCGTACCACAGGATACTGAACATCGCCACAGCGAGGAACATCGCTCCGAGCCACAGCATCGATCGGATCCTAGCTGCGATCCCAAAGAGAATCCCTAAAACCGACAGCACTGCCAGAACGATCGGTAGCCAGGGTGCACGCGATATCCCTTGGAGATAAATCTCACTGGTCGATGCCACGTAGATCGAACCGATCGACGCGTAGCGAATCGAAGCGAGCTGTTGGGGTGCCAGACGATTTTTGAAGAATTGCCCTGCTGCAAATACGCACAAAGCGGGGGGGATGACCCACAACTGAGGATGACGCACAAAGGAAAAATCATTCTTGTGCAGCAGTTGCCAAAAGGCGATGTTCGCACAAAGTATGCTCGCGGTGATGTAGATGGGACTTGCTCGGAAGAATCCAAACATGCCGTAACCAACCGCAGCTACGAGCATCGTAGCTCCTTGGTCGACCTGCGATGGAGAAATCCATGGTGCAAGGATCGGCAGCAAGGGCAAAAGGCTACCGCTGTTTCGAAGTGGGTTTGCCAGCACCTTCCAGCCACGTCGCGCGGACCATTCGGAAATACCGACTCCGGCAAACCCGATCGCTACAACGAGCAGCGGCCATATGCTTTGCATCCATCCTCCAAAGAGGAAGGGGAGTGTAACGCGTAAGTGGATGATCAGCAAAACCAAAATCGCTTGCACGCCATAAACGTAAAGCTCTCGGCCTCGATCAGACAAACCGAGTGGATCTTTTCCTGGCAACAACGCAGCAGCAAGGCATAGGACCACCGAGATCGCAAGTGCCAGAACCATACAAACCTTGGGATACACATTCGAAATCTGTTGACTTGCAAAGCCTATGAACTGAGCTTCCCCAAGCACGGAAACAAAACATGTCACGATCGCCATCGCAACGATCCACGGGACTAGGAACATGCTCGCTTGTGTCCAATCCTCTTTGCCGTTCAACCACTTGATCAACCCAAATCCATAGATTGCAGCCGTCAGCATCAATGGGAGTGGGGCAACCGCAAGACGCCAGAGGATCGGCGTATGGATGTCCTGAACGTGCCAGAACAAGCAGATCGCGTAAAACGCGCCTACGATCAACGCCAAGACTCGCATCGGTGTATTCGAACCTCGAAAGCTCGCATAACGGGCCATAAAACCGATTGCAAAAGCTGCTGCCATAATACCGTTTGCGGAAATGAATCGCAGGTTCTGTGCACTCTGTAGATACTGCGAGCAAACTCCCAAGGCGGTAACACCAAGCGCCAGGAACGTATTGAAAGGGACAACGAGCATCCAGCGGGGTTTATCGACTGCGGCTGGTATCTTTAGCATTTTTGTGAGCTCTTGCTGGATCCGCTCGCCGGAACTCCATAGAAAGCTTGATGCCAAACAATAGGCAGACAAGACAATCGTCACAAACCAGAACAAGTGCTCACTTGCCGCACCGACAAGCTGGATGAGCCATACGCAACTGGATAAACCAACAAGATAAATCACTGCATGCTCGTCTTTGGACTTTTTATTCCAAAACCCTGTAATCCCACCCAAGGCACAAGCTGCAATGGCTATAGCAAACCATCTGCGGTCAAAAACGATCCCCTTATCCATCATATGACCCAGCGCTCCGAGTAACCAAGTAGCACTGAAGGCAAAGAGAATCACCGTCGCTAAAACCAAAGGCACCCGAGATCTTGATCCAAATCCGCTCAAGGTTGCCAAGGTCGAAGATCCAGCCGCAATCGCGATATGTAGCATCAGCCCACCATAAAGTGGAACTTGCCCGATCAAATTTGTATCCGTGAATCCGACTAGATAGAAGAGTCCGGCAAGATGCGCCAACAGTAAACTCCACGTCCAAGTCCAGCGATCCGAGTGGAGCCAAACGGTCGCGGCAGCCAGAGCCCATGATCCCATCAAAATTGCCACGGGTAGCAATCGCTCGGATAAAACTGGTGTGGGGAAAATATAGTACTCGACAAATGCTTTGATACTCATGCACACTGCAATGGCTAGCACCCACCACAGAGCGAAACGTGGACTGCTGAGTCGTTTACCTTGAGCGTCGGTTCTGATCGATTGCAGTACGATGGCCGTTCCCGTGAGAAAAATCACGATGCTGCCAGCCCAAAGACTTTCAACGAGGGTGCTAAAACAGGGAACCGCAATACCCATAAGGGGTATTCCAATCGCCAAGAGCCACCGACTCAGGTCGAGGTTGAGGTTCGCCTTGGGTGCTTGTACGAAATGCAAGATGATCGTCGCGAGGATAGCTGCCGATCCCCAAGCGAGCCCCGGCGAAGGGGTTTGTAACAGCAATACATTCAGGGTAATCGCAACGATTCCAGTCACTGCAAACCCGATGCTTATTTTATGAAGAGCACCTTGCAGATCTCCCCTTACTTTTTGAATCGAGCCTTGATTCCAGTGCAAAATACTCTCTGGCCGATGATCATCGGCAACCATGCGATTCCATACGATGCCGTAGATCGAAGCTGTCGCCGAGAGAATCGCACAAAGTCCAATCCACGACTCGATATAAACACCTTTGGATTTGAGAACGAGGAGATAACCAGCGGCGATACTAACCATCAAGAATATTGCAGCCGTGAAAGCCAATCGTGGATTGGGTCTGGTCACCGCGACGGAAATCAAACCGATGGCAACCATCAAAATCGGCACAGCGTAGGAACCTGCCAACCCTATGCGCGAGAAAAATGCGTCCGGGTTGGGACCCGTCAATGGATGGGCGATTAAGGTTACGACGATCTGCAAGAGAACCCACGCAAGGATTGGCGAAAGCAACAGGACTGAAGCGGCGATCGTCCAAGCCGTGCCTATTTGGCTCCGATCCTCAGACTCAAAAAATCTTCGTGCGATGATCAGAAACATCGCGGCCAACGCCATCAGACCAGCCACCAACCAAACAGCCCAGGAGATCGAACCCCCAAGTCCTGGAACACCCGTCGATTGGGTCATGACCGAAACACCTACGATGGCTCCCATACCCAACCAAGGCAACATGGTATGGAGTGACAGTGCAGAAAAGATTTGATCGAAAACGGCAAAGCTTGCCGATGCCGTTGGCTCTGATGCGCGATCCACCCGTTGAATCCGTCTCGATAGGATCAAGCAAGCCAGGAAGAAAACAGCCGCCGTCAGCCAACGCAATGAAGATGCAACCGATATGCTTGGCTCAGCCAAGGTGGATAAGGGGTACCAAATCGCCAGCAGGATCGTTGCGCTGATACCGATCCAGTCTCGCCAACTCTCATCGCTTTGATTCCGAATAGACCGACAGAGGCTCAAGCAGGCGACGATCCCTAGAGTCCAAACGGCAAGGATTGGGGGAAGCCCCCAAACGCGATACTTGTCGCTTCCAATCCCCCAAGAGGCCGCTGCATGGGGAATCCCGGACAATTCAAGAGAGCCCAAATCAGGAACCATGCGTTCGACCTGCAAGCCCGCTTGGGTGTACGTAATCAATTGGGTTCGGGCTAAGGCATCGCGAGGTATGATTTCTTGACTCACACCAGGGATCGCACCATAGACCATGACCCCCAGTGCCAGCACCGCTCCGCTACCGACAAGCAGTTTCGCAATGCTCAGATCATGCATTTGCACTAGAGGGCCAACGATATTAGCCAATGCGAGCTTTGTCGAATGACGCAAGACTTCTGATAACGCGACCAGGGCGAGTCCTACGAGAAAGAAACTTAAAGCCAAGTACTGCAAGAACATCGGATGAACAAAGCACAGCCAACTTTCAGCAGATGAAGTTGCCCACCAATTTGCGGACTTGCATACCGTCACTAAACCGACGGTCGAACTTGCAATCGCTACCAGTTGGGAAATCCGCCAGTAGTTTTTATCGGATCCCATCCAAGCATATAGGAACCAAAGAAGACTCGCTGTGAGCAATGGATTGAAACTGTTTGTCCATGTAAGAGTATCTGTAGTAAAGACGATCAAAGAGATCAATCCGGCAATAACAACTGGTCTTTCTGGACTTTGGGGAAAACCTAGTGCATGTTGAGCAAGCATCCCAACGATGAGGCTCACTGCAATCGCAAGCAAACATTGGTAAATTGGCACCGCAAAATCAAATCCAGCCCAACCGACGATGAACCATTGGAAGCTTGCCGCGACGAGGAAGACGATCGCTACTATCTCTAGAGAAGGTTTACGTCGAAGTGTTGCCAGAGCAAATGCAGCAACGGCATAGAGTCCATAGATGGTTCCAAGACTGGTCGAATAAGCTTCGCGGCCAAATCCAAATGCAGTTAGAACTATCGTGCCCAGTGCACCGCTGATGAACGCAGACCTGAGCACCCCTGTCGCAACCGTAGGCTTCCGCAGAGCCGTAAAGAGCATCGAAACCACTGCACAAACAAGGCTGTATCCGACCCAAACAAAACCGCTTGTCGGAGTAGCCAAAGTGTCGATTAGCGACTGGGTCGATTGGTTCATCCATGGGATTTGATGATTCAGACCATACCAAGCCAGTACGACCAAAAAACTCAGCGTGATACTGGCTGGGTAAACCAAACCCGCATGACGCATCAAGACGCCTCCGATCGCAATCATGACGAGCAACCCAATGCCCGTTGCGATCATCAACAAGGGTGCAGGCCATGAGAACATGACTGCAATCCCCCCAAGTGCGATCGAAGCAACTCCCAGCAATAGTATCGGAACTTGAAGACTCGACTCCTTTTTGATTCGCTGTCCGATATCCAAAGCGATCAAAAGCGATGGAATTGCCATCAGTGTCCATAGAGGACTGAGCATCCGAAAGGCTTCCATCGGATGGCCAGTACAACGCAACAAAAGTCCAACCGATAGAATCAAGCCGAAAGTGCTCAGTGCGAGAAACTCCAAAGCAGGTGCGAAAGACCCTTGGGCATCTCGAATCAGTGGTCTTCTGATCCATAACACACCGATGGCATAAAGCCCCGTCAATCCTAATGCCCATGCATAAAGAACCGGAAAACCCTCGGACTCCCCGACAGTACGCCTAATCAAAAGGTTTGCAAGACCGAAGATCACAGGTGTGCATGTAGCGATACCGACGGCCCCTGGCGTGAGGATCTTAGCGGCCATGTAAGCCAAACCACCGAGAATTGCCATCGACAGCATCTCTCCGGCAACGGTTGGCCAATCCCAAGGCAAACCCTTCGTAAATAGTGCAAAGGCTAAGAAGTTAAGTGGCAATTGCATCATGCCGATCAACAGAATCCCTTTGCTCGTCGTCGGCAGCTTCCAGCGATGCCAAGCATACAACCCCAATCCCAAGGTCGACACGTTGATTCCCGTGAAGATTGAAAACTTAAGCCATGGACGGGTTGCAATGTGCTCCCAAAAACTGATGACCAAAGCCGTCGAGCAGCAGACGATTAACAGACCACCGATGATCTCGCCCCACCGGATGTTGCTTTCCTCCATGAAAGCACCGAGCACTTGAGTCCAGGTTCGAGTGGGTTTACTCGGTACAAGTTTTTCTTTTGGTTTCTCTTCTTTGTATTCCCGATCCAAGGCATGAACCTCGGCGGGCACTGCGGTTGTCGCTTGGGGTAAGGGTACTTGTGGAGAATCGACGACCGGCGGTTTTGGCCGCAGAATCACCTTAGGGGAAATCGTCTCCTGAGGAACATTCGTCGATGGGCTGGAGGGTCGATTCTCAAGCTTCGTTGACGGTGCCTGATGCGAAAAACCGACCCCTTGGAGTCTCTCTGAATCCAGTCGTTTTTCCAGATTTGCGAGAACTTGGAGCCCTCGATCAAAGGTTTCTTGATCGATTAACTGCCTTTTCAAAGCCGCATCAAGCGTCTGGCGAGCGTTGCGAAGACTCCTTTTGACATCGATGGGTACCGAAGTCCAACCGCAGGAACGGCAAGCCTTATCGTTAAGACCAAGAGGGCCTCCACATTCCGAGCAACGCCTCGATGACATCTGGCTAAATGGCCAGCTCAGAGCCAGCCAGAACACATGACCTACGGCGGCCCAAAGGATAAAACTGATGACAGTTAGGATGATCCAATCCATGAGCACGCTCTCGCATTCACGAATATGCAGTAAATGAAGGGAAAGTCCCCTAAGAACATGGATGCTAATTTTGATTTAGCATGACGCGAGAAAACTCAAAAAGTGAAGATTTAAATGGATCTATTTTCTAAGAACGAACCGGAAATCTGGGAATCGGGCCCGTAGCCGTTGATTTTGTAGTGGTTTCCACCAGGATTCATAAAACGTTGATTGCATTGGGAGGGTAGGCGGTGCATCAATCATTCTAAAACCGCTAAACTTTTATCCCAGCGACCTGTCAAAACGATCTGTAAACGATTGGCCGGTCGCAGGATTGATGAAAGCATTTGACAACGAGAGAACGCAGGCTCCCTAGTTTTTGTCCATGGAACCCCAAGAAGATCTTCAACGATTTCGACCCTTCCTTAAAGCATTAGCCAATCAGATGCTTTACGCGGACTTGAGACAAAAGCTGGACGCTTCGGATTTGGTTCAGCAGACGATGCTCAAGGCTATCGAAGCGCAATCTCAGTACCGTGGCGAATCGGATGCAGAAAAAGCAGGATGGCTTAAGGCGATTCTTTGGAATTTGGCCAGGGGACTATTACGCAGATACCATAGTGGTCGTCGGGAAATTGCCCGGGAAAAAGAACTCGCTTCCTTCCGTCTATCCCATGCAGCGATGAACATCCCTGAGAACCTCCCAAGTCCATCCTACAATGCACAAATGGATGAAGAGAAGGAGCGTATGCTGAAAGTTTTGGAATCGCTCACCCTCGATCAGCGGCGTGCAATCCTGTTGCGATACTGGGAAGACAAAAGCTTGGAAGAAATCGGTGCCGTGATGGACAAGAAGCCCGAAGCCATCGCGGGCTTGATTTACCGAGGCATGAAGGTTCTGCGCACTGAGATCGAACGATGAAACCTGTAACTCATTTGTGGGTTAAATGATGGAACTCGATCAAGTCCTGACAGAAGTACTTCGTCTTGATAGCGATCCAAAGGCGGTCGAAAAGCTACAGGCTCTGGCATTGGAGTATCCGCAATGGAAGGATCAGATCACCGAATGCTGGGAGATACATCAAGAGCTAACGATCTCTCGAGAAACGATCAAGTCCGAGCTACCAGCCAACTGGGGACATTATGAAATCATCGATCAGATCGATCGCGGCGGGATGGGAGTCGTCTATCGAGCTCGTGACAGGCAGCTCGATCGCATCGTCGCGTTGAAAATCATTCGTTCCGGCGAATTGGCCGATGAAATCGAGGTTGCACGATTTCGCAGAGAAGCTCAGGTCGCGGCCAATCTACTCCATCCCAACATCATTCCGATCTATGAAGTAGGACAAGAGAAACAGCTTGTGTATTTCACGATGGCCTTTGTCGATGGAATACCATTATCCCGCATCGGAAGCAGTAATCTATCCAGTACTGCGAAGGTCAAGCTGGTTTACGAATTGGCTCAGGCCTTGCAGTACGCGCATGAACGAGGTGTCTCGCATAGGGACATCAAGCCCAGCAACATTCTGATCGATGTCCACGGGAAACCTGTACTGATCGACTTTGGACTTGCCAAATCGACCCATGCTCCATCGGATTTGACGGTCAGTGGAATGGTCATCGGCACACCGGCCTATATGGCTCCCGAACAATTGCATACCCACCGATCCGTTGACTTTCGACTTTCGGACATCTACTCGTTAGGAGCTGTATTGTATTTCTTGCTCACAGGTAGATCTCCCTTTATCGGGGAAAACAGCTTTGACATCATGATTCAACTCAAGGATCGTGAGCCAGTTCGTCCTTCGCGAATCAACAAGCACATCGATCGCGAACTCGATGCGATCTGCATGAGAGCTTTGGCAAAAAAACCCGAGCAAAGGTACTCGAGCGCTTCGGAATTTGCCGAAGACCTTAATCGCTGGATGGAGGGAAGTGCAATCACGACCCCGACGACATCGCTCTGGGATAAGACGATTCGTTGGTGGCGAGAAGAGCCGGGATTGTTCTCGCATGTGACGGCGATTTTGACGGTCACTCTCATCGTGATTCTATCGCATCTCCTGGGCTATTCGCACTCAAACCTCATTCAGCAAATATCTCTTTTGATGACTTGGCTGATACTATGCGTACCCTTGCAGCAAGCCGTTTTTCGGGTCAAGAGACCATCGACTCCGGCTGTTCTTTGGGGGCTTGTCGATGTGTCCTTCGTGAGCGTGCTGATCGCAAATGCTCAAGCTCCAAGAAGTCTCTTGCTCATAGCCTATCCCGTGATGATCACCGTGAGTGCTTTGTTCTACAGAACCCGATTTGTTCTGCTGATGACCATCGCATGCATCGGCGCATTCGTGATATTGACCGAAACCCTAAATGACCCTTCGATGGAGAGAACCGATTTTCGTTTCATCTTCGTCAGCCTTTTGCTCGTAGAGTGCTTGATCCTCACGAGTTTGATCTTCAAAGTACGAAACCTTTTTTCCTATCGCAATTCTTAGTGACAACGATACTGTTCTTGAAGAAAAGGTTCTTCGTGTATTTTAGTGGCTCAAGACGATTTGTTTTGGGCCTGGCTGCACCGTGCTCGTGCTCAGTGAAACGGTGCTCGTGCTCGAAAGGAGTTTAGCAGGCGCAATCATTCAATTGCTTAGGAACGTCAACTTCATTCCGCAGGGCAATTCCCATCAGCCGATCAACCCGTAACGAGAGAGGGTCAATCTCAATTGCTCGAACTCTTTGGGCTCAAGTTCGGTCATGGGCAAACGGAGCTCACCGGTATCCCGGCCCAGCAATTTCATGGCACCTTTGACCGGGATTGGATTCGTGGCAAGCGAAAGCATGTCACGGCAAAGCGGGAAGAGTTTGTGATGCAAGGTCGCAGCCTTGGAGAAATCCCCCGCCAGTGCCGCCTTGACCATCGCCAAAAGATCATGGGGAACAATGTTTCCCGCCACAGAGATAACACCCTCGGCCCCAATACTCATCATCGGTAGAGTCAGAGAGTCGTCTCCGCTGAGGACCGTCAGGTTGGTGGTGTTGAGAATTTGAGAGCACTGGTCCAACGATCCAGTGGCTTCCTTGACCATGGTAATGTTCGGAAGATCCGCAAGCTTGGCGATCGTTTCGGGCTCGATGTTCTTGGCCGACCTGCCAGGAATGTTATAGACGCAGTGTGGAATCCCCACATCCAGCGCGATGGCTTTGAAATGTTCATAGAACCCACGCTGGGTGGGTTTGTTGTAATAGGGGGCGACTTGCAACGAGGCATCCGCACCTTCTTTGGCCGCCCATCGAGTCAGTCGCAGCGCCTCGGCAGTGCAATTGCTGCCGGTGCCTGCCATGACTTTGCATCGTCCTCGGGCAGCTTGCACGACTTCGCTGATGACTCGCTCGTGTTCATCGTGCGATAGGGTAGGGGACTCGCCTGTGGTTCCAACGGGAACCAAAAAAGTCACCCCGGATTTGATTTGAAAGTCGATTTGCTCCTGCAGTCGCGGAACGTCTAGTTTGCCCCCTTTGAAAGGCGTGACGATCGCAACCCCTACGCCGGCAAAATCGCTTCCCTTGCGAGTACCCATGGCTGATGCCTTTTAAAGTTAACTACTGACCCTAAGTTTGCCACGAGCTTGTGTGATCGCTCGTTCTCTGACCGCCCTGGTCTCGGGTGTGTTTGCAACCATCTCGGTGGCCTTCCTGAGATCCTCCTGAGCTTCTTGTCGATCGATCTGCTCAGGCTTGATCAACCTATTGGTCAGCACATAGACACCGTCGCGAGTGACTTGAACAAAACCGCCATCGATGAACCAACGTTCTTGGCTGGCGCCTGTGTTCAATGTCATCAGGCCATAACCTAGCCTGCCGACCATCGGGGCGCGACCAGGCAAAACTCCCAACTCACCGTCATACATCGGAAGTTTGACCGAATCGCACTGAACGTCCAATTCGGTTTTTTCGGGGGTCACGACGATGCAGTGAACTGCCGTATCGGTACTCATGGTTACTTCTTCCCTTGAGCGGCCATCTTATTGGCCTGTGCTTCGACTTGCTCAATTGGCCCAACGTACATAAAGGCCGACTCTGGCAAGTGATCCCATTTTCCATCGCAGATTTCTTCGAAGCTGCGGATCGTATCGGCCAAGGAAGTGATTTCCCCTGGCTTGCCTGTGAAGACTTCTGCAACCAAGAACGGCTGGGACAAGAATCTTTCGATACGTCGTGCTCGACGTACAACTGTCTTGTCTTCCTCGCTCAACTCATCAACACCCAAGATGGCGATGATGTCCTGAAGTTCGCGATAACGCTGCAGTGTTCGTTGAACCCGGCGAGCGATGTTGTAATGTCGATCTCCAACGATCGCTGGGTCGAGAATCCGTGAGTTGGATGCAAGAGGATCGATGGCAGGATAAATACCCTTTTCCGAAATCGATCGTTCCAAGTAAATAAACGCGTCGAGCTGGCCGAAGGCCGTGGCAGGTGCAGGGTCCGTCGGATCGTCTGCAGGAACATAAACAGCCTGAACAGAAGTAATAGCGCCACGCTTGGTCGACGTGATCCGTTCTTGCAAAGCACCCATCTCGGTCGCCAAGGTCGGTTGATAACCCACCGCAGAAGGCATCCGTCCAAGAAGCGCCGATACTTCGGAGCCAGCTTGGGAGAAACGGAAAATGTTGTCGACGAAGAGCAACGTATCTTTACCCGTGGTATCTCGGAAATACTCTGCCATGGTCAGTGCCGAAAGGGCAACCCGTAGACGCGACCCTGGTGGCTCGTTCATCTGACCGAAAACCATGCAAGTCTGCTCGATAACCTTACGACCCGTTGTGCCGATCTCGGCTTCTTGCATTTCCAGCCACAAGTCGGTTCCTTCGCGGGTCCGTTCTCCCACACCCGCAAACACCGAGTAACCACCGTGCGAACTTGCTACCCGAGCGATGAGCTCCTGAAGAATAACGGTTTTGCCCAAGCCTGCACCACCGAACAATCCAGCCTTACCACCCCGAACGAACGGAGTGAGCAAGTCGATAACCTTGATCCCGGTTTCGAAGACTTCGGTGTTGGTCGAAAGCTCAGAGACCGCAGGTGCCTTGCGGTGAATAGGCCACTTCGTATCGGCCTTGACATCACCTCGCTGATCGATTGGCTCACCGAGCACATTGAAGACCCGCCCCAGGGTGCCTTCTCCCACCGGAACCGAAACTGGACTTCCAGTATCGACGCAATCGAGACCTCGCATAAGCCCATCGGTGCTACCGAGGGCAACGCAACGCACCTTGCCACCCCCGAGGTGTTGCTGGACTTCTCCAGTAAGGTTGATTTCAACCCCTTTTTTGCTGCTGGTAACTTTCACCGCGTTGTAAATCGGTGGCAAGTTATCCTCGGGGAATTGCGCATCGAAGGTCGAACCGATGACCTGACTGATTTTACCGACCCTAGTGGCAGTGGAGACGCTCATGATCTTCTCTGGTTAATTGCCTATGTTCGAATGTCTAATTGAATAATTGATGTTTTGCGAAAATTCACCAGGAGCTTAGCCGAGGGCTTCAACACCACCGATGATTTCCATGATTTCTTGGGTAATCTTGCTTTGCCGAGCGCGGTTGTACGTTCTCGACAAGGACTTGATGATGTCCCCTGCGTTTTCCGTAGCGCTTTTCATCGCAACCATTCGAGCGATTTGTTCGCTAACGGCCGCATCGAGAAAGCACTTAAAGAGCCGAGCTCTAAAACTTGCCGGAACCACTTCCTGCAAAATAGCCGATGCATTCGGAAGGAATTCATAATCGTCGCGAATCGTCCCTGGCTCGGACCCACCCACGGGCGTTTGCTTGCTACCGACTTCGAATCCTGAAAAGGGAAGCAGGGTCTCAACAACTGGCAGTTGCTTGGAACTGCTCACGAACTTGGTATAAGCCACGTCGACTCGGTCGACTTGTCCGGAGACATACCTGTAGATGAGTTCGTCTGCAATTTTCGCAACTTCCTCGAAACTCGGCTGGTCATCGAATTGAGTGTAGCTCTTCTCGATAGGCACCCCGGCGAACCGAAAAGCCGTAATACCCCGTTTGCCGCTAACGGATGTTTGACCTGCGTTGGCTTGTTCCAGAATCTCGTTTCGACGTTGCGAGGCGACGCGAACGATCGATCCGTTATAGCCTCCACACAGACCTCGATTGGCAGTGAGCACCAAGATGTCGACTGCTTTGATCACATCGTGAGCTTGGAGTAGCGGATGGCTAACGCTCGTTCCGCTATTTGCCAAGTCTTGCACAATCTGCGTAATTCGCTTGGTGTAATCGGTGGCAGCCGAAGCCCGATCCATGGCCTTCTTGAACCTTGCGGTTGCAATGAGTTCCATGGTGCGGGTGATCTTGCGGATGTTGCGAACGCTTTTTCTGCGCTTATCGAGTTGGCGAATATTTGCCATAGTTTTTATTCCCTAGGGCTGACCCTAGCTCGCTTTCCTTACGCTCGGAAGGTCGCCTTGAAGGCAGCAATGGTCGACTTGATCAACTCCTCGATCTCCGGGGTCAGATCGCCGACATCTTTGATCTTTTGCAATACATCGCCCTTGCGATCTCGCAAGAAATCCAGCAGGCCGGTTTCGAATTCACGAACCTTGGCAACCGGGATATCGTCCAAATGTCCCCGCGTACCGGCGTAAATACTGACGATCTGCTCGGCTACGTCCATAGGCTGGAACTGAGGTTGCTTGAGCAACTCAACCATTCGGTAACCACGATCGAGTTTGGCTTGAGTCGCAGGATCAAGTTCAGTACCAAGCTGAGCGAAAGCTTCAAGCTCGCGGAAAGCAGCCAAGTCCAAACGCAGACCACCGGCAACTTTCTTCATCGCTTTGATCTGTGCGTTACCACCGACGCGAGAAACCGAAATACCGACGTTCATCGCAGGTCGAATACCGGCAAAGAACAAGTCAGGTTGCAGATAAATTTGACCGTCGGTAATCGAAATCACATTCGTTGGAATGTAAGCAGAAACTTCACCTTCGAGCGTTTCGATGATTGGAAGGCTCGTAATCGACCCGCTCCCGAGTTCCTTCGAAAGCTTCGCGGAACGTTCCAGGAGACGGCTATGGCAATAGAAGACGTCCCCAGGAAACGCTTCACGTCCAGGTGGACGACGCATGAGCAAGCTCAACTGACGATAAGCGACAGCTTGTTTGCTCAAGTCATCATAGACGATCAGGGCATGCTGGCCGTTGAACATGAAATGCTCGGCCATGGCGGTTCCCGCATAGGGTGCCACGTATTGGAGCGGAGCAGGGGAGCTAGCACCCGAGACGATAACGGTCGTATAGTCCATGGCTCCGGCTTTTTCCAAGGCATCGATCAGCAGGGCCACCGAGGACTCTTTCTGTCCGATCGCGACATAGAAGCACTTAACGCCTTTTCCTTTCTGGTTGATGATCGCATCGATCGCAATGGCTGTCTTACCGGTCTTGCGGTCACCGATGATCAGTTCCCGTTGCCCTCGCCCAATGGGGGTCATCGCATCGATGGCTTTGATCCCGGTCTGCATCGGTTCGTTGACCGGATGACGCTCGGCAACCCCCGTGGCGATGATTTCAACAGGTCTGCGGACATTCGTGTTAACCGGGCCTTTGCCATCGATGGGATTTCCCAGTGGATCCAATACACGCCCGATCACAGCATCCCCTGCAGGAACGCTCAAGAGGGTTCCGAGAGCTCGGACTTCGTCCCCTTCCTTGATGCTCAGGTAATCCCCGAGGATGATCACACCGACCGACTTTTCTTCGAGGTTAAAAGCCAGTCCGATCACTCCGCTGGGGAACTCGACCATTTCGCCGGACATGACTCCCGAGAGTCCGTACACGCGAGCGATCCCGTCACCGACCTCGAGCACCGTACCGACTTCGCGCACATCGATCTGGCTACCGAATTGCTCGATTTCCTTCTGAATGACGCTGGCAATCTCATCCGAATTAAACTTCATTTCTTCAACCTCAAAAACCCGGAACGCTCGAACTTTGGACGAACCCCGGAATGTACCCTTGAATCAAAACGATGAATCCGACTTAATTTCAAACAAAACAGGACCAACCAGTACCCCTACAAATTTAGGTCGTCGCACCTGTGGAACTTGGGATTGAACGCACTGCGTGTTCTGCCCGCTGACTTACAGACTTGTGCAACGATCTTAACTGGCCGTCGAGGCTGGCGTCGAACACTGTATCTCCAATACGAACAACCAACCCTCCGAGGATGTTCGGATCGACACTTACAGCTATACGAACCTCTTTTTTCAAAATCGCACCAAGCTTCTCCGTCAGTGATCGCTCCGCATCTGCGGACAATCGATCCGAAACAGTGACGACTGCTCGAACCCTACCAGCCATATCGTCAGCGAGTTGTGAAGCCGCCTTTTGGATAGAACGGAGCGAACCGAGTCGCTGCCTTCGCCCCAAGACCTTCAGAAACGTCAGCAGCGTGTTGTCCATCTTGCCCTTGAAGATTCGGTCGAGCATTTCATTTTTGCTTTCGACCGAGAGCTTTGGATTTGCGATCGCAGCATCGAGGGCTGGATACTTATCCAGAACACCAACAACAAACGATTCGAACTCCTCGACGACCTGATCAATCTTGTCCTTCGCGACAGCCCCCAGCAAAGCGGTGGCATAGATCTCGCCGATCTGCTGCTCATCGCTATCGAAGACTGTAGGTATTTTAGAAACCTGCTCAGACATGTTGATTATTCTTCAGTTGGCTGAAAACTTGGCAATTGGCTTTTGACACTACTTACTTAGTTGGTGCTCGAAGGTAGCCGGGAGAGCGCTTCTCGCACGAGTTGCTCGTGATCAGAAGACTTCAGCTCGCGACCGATGACTTTTCGTGCAAGACTAAAGGCAATATCAGTACTCTTTTGTGACAACTCGCTCATGGCTGCTTGCTTGGCCGATTCGATTTCCGAATGAGCTCGATCGAGCATCCTCTGAGCATTGGCCTCCGCGTCGGACTTGATCCTCTCAGCAACCGACTCAGCATCCCGCTTGGCCTGAACAACCATGGCTTGAGCCTGTATGGCCGCGTCGGCAAGCTTTGCCTCATACTCCTTGAGCTTTGTCGCCGCCAACTCCGAAGCAACTTTCGCCTCTTCGACCTGACCGGAGATGAGCTTCTCTCGAAGATCGAGCCCCTTCATCAGAGGCTTCCAGGCAACCGCATAGAGCACCGCGAGCAACCCCAAGAACACCAGCAATGAGAAAATCCCAAAGTCGGTTCGGAGCTCCAACGGATTAGACATCTGAGCCGATGCGTTTGCGTGCGTCGGATCATGGTGCTCACCCTCGCTTGCTTGCAAGGCACCAACACCTACGACCAAGCAAAAGCAAAGCGACAAGAGCCAAACGTGCAGTTTTGAACGCATCCGAAGGAACATCATGGTACCTCAAAAAACCAACCGAAAACGAAACTCGATCATCGACTCCAGAGCGAAGCCTGGAGGGCGATACACTAGTTCGAGAATGGGTTCTGGAGCAAACCAACGATGATCGCAAAGAGCGTCGCACCTTCGATGAAGACCGCCGCGATGATCATGTTGACCTGAATCGTGCCGGCTGCCTCTGGCTGTCGTGCGATCGACTCGACAGCACCCTTGGCCAAAAGACCGATACCGATCGCCGCTCCGAGAACAGCAAGACCGCCACCGATGGCGCCAGGAATCGCTCCACCTTCGGCTGCGCCAGCAGTCGCCGAGAACATAACAAGCAGTGCCAGCGTGTACATAACAGTTCGACTTACAAAATACACTTTCAAACTCCCCAATCTAATGACTGAACAAAAAGGTTTACTGGACTAACAAAACAAACTAGTGATGGTGAATGGAAGACGAGATAAACAAACCTGCAAGGAAGGTGAACATCGCAGCTTGCAAGAAAGCGATGAACAACTCAAGCAAACTCATCGCAATCATACTAAGTGCGGTGACCAACCCCAACGGAGTCCAAACAGCCAGGTTCGAACCCATGTAAAGAGCCGATGCACCCACCGCCAACCCCATCAAACCAAGCAACACCGCGTGACCGGCCACAACATTAGCCAATAAACGCAATGCCAAAATACCATGCTTCATGAACAACGAAACAAACTCAATAACCCAAAGGATTGGAACAATACATATCGCCAAGACAGGAGGAAGCCCCATCTCGGGAACCAAGTTCTTTAGGTAACCCATTGGACCCATAGCCCGTACGCCGAAGATCAAACCCACGGCAAAGACAACCAACGCCAATGCTGCTGTGCAGGCCAAAGAAGCAGTCGGGGATCCCAGAAATGGAACCATACCCGCCAGATTCAAACCAAAGATAAAAACAAACAGAGTTGCCAAAAGAGGCATGAACCTTCGAGAATCTTCAAGCCCCATAGCCGGCTCGAAGACCTGCTTGCGAACATACTCAATCAAACCCTCAAGGAAATTCCAAGCTCTCCCCTTGGGAACCGCACCACCTTGGATCCTCTTACCTAACCAAGCGAAAATCCCGATCAAAAGCATCGCAACAGCAAGCTCGATGACCATATACTTCGACAAACAGAACCCCGACTCGGGCTCGTAGGCGTTGCGAAGCTTCCCACCGAATGGCTGAGGAATGAGAATCTTGCCCGAGAGAGCATCGTTGTATTCTTGAATCTTGGAAGAGCTCCACTTGGATCCCTCACCACTGACGTACTGACTGACGTACTGAGCTGAATTGTGTTCTTTCTTGATCGACTCCCACGAATCGCGGAACTTTGAATCCTGACGCAATTCGGCAAACCAGCCCAAGGGCTCGTCAGCTTGCTGAGAGGCCAGGTAAGCTTTGAGCGGATTGTTAGACCCAGGAGCGTTTTTCTTGGCCCACTTGGCCGCCCTGTTGGCTATCGCGTCTGCTTCCATCTCAAGGAAAACATCCAGCGGTCGACCAAAGTTATTGGGTTTTTGCTGCCAAGCTTCCCACTGCGACTTCAGTCCATCGGATACATCAACGCCGATCTCCCGTAGAGAATTGATGACCGATGTCGCCTCGACACCCTGGAAATCGTGGTCGTTCCTGACGATCCAATCCGGGAAATCCCCAGCCGACTGGCGATTGCTCTTCCAAAGTACCTTCGGCACTTCAAAGTAATAAGCGTCTTTGATGTGAAGCAGAAGATTCGACATGGGATATTAGGCTTTTCGTCCCGTTTGGAGGTGGAAAATCGACAGGCAGGATTCTAATACAACAAAGGGGAAATAATAGCCCACCAAGTACAGGCAAAGAGAATTGCCTTGGGGCCATTTTGTCGCAGACACCACAAGGGCAAAGCCGGCGATCGTGAAGATCCGCCACGATACATTCATCAAAGTCGCAAAGACCGGAAAACGGGCGGCTAAGCCACCTGTGGTCCAAAACAAAGTCGCAAGGGTAACTGCAGCGCAGTACCAAATGGCAATTTGCTGGTACGTTGCCAATCGCGACGGGCCAATGGGATACCAAAAGCCAAGCACCGACAAAACTCCCCCTAAGGCTAGGGTGCTTCCGATCAATCGAAGGGCATGGGCCGGATGCCTGGCTTTGGGCCCCCCCGGTTCGTTGACGTCAGTCACTTTGCTCACGATACACAACACCTAATCTTCCCGATTACTGACGGCTTTTGGATCTGGCGAAACTCGCCCCGGATCCAGAGATTCCTTCGAATGGCCAAACTCGGGCTTGGCGATTTGAGGAGTCGCTTTTCGAACGAATGACAAAAGCGTTTTCATTCCTAGGGCCATACCCAAGCAAACCCCGATGGGTGTCCACAACATCCAACCCATTTGGCTATCGAGCCAATACCCGACCAGCGTAGCAATTGCGATTTGAACTAGCGAGGTACTCACGGACAGAGCGAGTTGTCCGAGCATGTTCGATGGCCGCGGGCCTGGGTTTTGATCGTTGGAAGTCGCCATTCTTGATCGGTTGGATGATAAGGATTGAATCGAATATGCGGTTTGGATAGCGGAAACAGGCCCCATAGTCTCTCCATAAGGGCTCAAAGAGGTACTTTTTCGCACGAAAGGGGGGCAAAAACCACAGGAAATTCTGGAATATTTCTTTCTTCGTAAACATACTGTCACCATCCTCGCCCTAGCCGCTATCGATTCTTGGAGCTTGTACTGTGCCCACTGCGTCAAAGACTTCGGCAAAACCTTCTCCGAAGACCACTTCTTCGAAGACCACCGGTAAGACCGTCGCTACCCCTGCAAAAAAAGCAAAAAAGCCCGTCACCTCGCCCAAAAAAGCAGAGCCTAAAAAAACGGAGCCTAAAAAAGCCGTGGCAAAGAAGGTAGCCTCAAAGACCCCGTCCAAGAAGACTCCGGCCAAGAAACCCCCAAGCTCCAAGGCCAGTCCGAAAAAGCCAGCGGTAGCCAAGGCCCCAGCTCCTAAGAACTTGGCTAAACCCAAGAGCACCCCCGCAACCAAAAAAGTCGAAGCCAGTAAGAAAAAAATCGAGCCGAAGAAGCCCGTAGTCCTCAAACCAACGATCAAAGCCTCCGCTCCAAAACCGATCGAGACGAGCGTCGCACCGGCACGCACTACGGTGAGAATTCAGCCCGACGATATTATCATCCCCAAAAAGATCCCGCTACCGATCCCACCTAAGACCAACACGGACCCGAAAATCGTCGAAAAGATCCGCTCGGCTCACGCCGAAAAAGAACTACGAAAGGATCTTGCACAAGAGGCCCCCAAAAGAAAACTCACTCATCACGAACCCATACCAGCGGCTGTTAAGGGCCAGGATCGTGTCATCCTGATGGTTCGAGACCCGTATTGGCTCCATGCCCACTGGGATATCTCCCGCGCTACGGTCGATCGAGCCAAAGCCGCATTGGTCGATCAGTGGCACTCGGTCAAACCGGTTCTAAGACTCTTGAAATTCGACGAAGTAGGCACCACCGACAGCGCCGAGACGGTCTACCGTCAGATCGAAATCCATGGAGGTGTTCGCAATTGGTACATCGATGTGGATAACCCACCATCAAGATTCCAACTGATCATGGGATACATGACCAGCACCGGTCGATTCTACGAACTGGTTCGCAGCAACACCGTCTCGACACCGGTTCCAGGTAGCAAAGATTCATTCGACGACCATTGGGCCGATATCGCCAAAGACGCCGAAAAGATCTTCGCTCAAAGCGGCGGATACGGAGATGAAACCAACAAAGGAGCCCTTGCAGAAGTCTTCGAAGATCGGCTCAAACGAACCATGGAACTCGATGTACTATCTCAATTCGGCAGCGGTGCCGAAGGTGGACTGAGGAAACCTCGACAATTCCACTTCGATGTCGAAGCCGAACTGCTGATCTTCGGCTCGACGCATCCCGATGCGCATATCTCAATCGGAACCGAACCGGTCAAAGTGCAAGCCGATGGAACCTTTGCAGCAAGACTACCTTTCCCAGATCGACGACAAGTCCTACCGTCAACGGCCCGAAGCCGAGACGGTGTCGACGAACGCACTGTGGTGATCGCCGTCGAGCGAAACACCAAAGTGATGGAACCGCTTTCAATAGATGCAGAAGATCTCTAAAGATCACCTAACGACCAAGAACCGCTTGCATTAACGCAAATACCAAACCACTTACCGGACGGTAAGTTCGCGTTCGATTCCGACGACCAAATCACCTAGGGCATCTTTGAGCGGATCAAAGGGCTCTGCACTAAAGCCCAGGTGCAAGTGCCTTGTCCACCCCTCGGCGAATTTGCCCGGTGGATCCTTGTCTAACGACAAGCGGAACAAATCGGCCACTTCGCTTCCAAGATCGAGCATTGTCTGGATGTAAGAGTTCATCCCCTGGCTTTCTTTGAGCCACTGCTGCTGGGAGCGATGCTCGGCCAACATGGCCCTCTTGGTTTCCATCACTTCATCGACGAAAACGCTCAAGTGTGGTCGAACCGACTGCCCCAGAGGCGTTCGGTTCCCATGCGGCTGTGCATGATAGATGGCGATGTCACCATAGTATGCCTCGACATACCGCCGATCGCGTGGCTCTGGATAGTTGGGCACACCCTTGGCAAAGGCAGCCGTCACAGCCAAGCGGCACGTCTGCATGTGATCCTCCATGTAATCCACGGGGGCATGGGTTAAAAGAATCGTAGGCTTTGCCTTGCGAATGATCCCAAGCAAATGCTTGATCGCATCTTGCGTATATTCGATCTCCAAATCATTAAAGATGGGATGGTAGTGGGTTGCCTGCAAATGGGATGCAGCTTGCTTGGCCTCTTCCAATCGAATCCTGGCCGTCTCCTCTCGGGAAGTGGTTGTCGAACCACAACAACCGTTGGCCAAGTTCATCAGGTGGATATCCCACCCTTGTTTGCCAAGCAGCGCTAAAGTGCCGGCAGCCACAAACTCAATATCGTCCGGATGGGCAAATAGCGCTAATACACTCGGCATTTTCGGCCCTCAGAGCTTCTTGTTCAATCCCCAGCAACCACCTTAAGCTCGATGGCGATCTGCTCATCGGCAAGCTCGGTGAGCTCACATTGGGGCGAGCCACCTACCTCGATCGATTCACTCGAAAGAACCACAACATCCAGATTGCTTGCGAGCGTTTCGGAAGCGATCAGTTGGCGATTGGCTTCAAGAGCCTGCGCCAACTCAGAGTTCTTGGTAAAGACCTTGATGGCGATCCGATCGGTGTAGTTGCACTGACGACGCTTGCGCAAATCCTGGATCAAGCGAATCGCATCTTTGGCGATACCATCTCGGATCAACTCAGGCGTAAGCTCGGTGTTTAGGGCCACAACACAGGACTTACCCTGGGCGGCAGCCCACCCCTCTTTGGCGCTCAACCGAACCTGAATATCTTGTCCATCGAGTTGTAGTTCTTTGCCATCGATCGCAAGCACGATCTTGCCGTTGCGACTCATCTGATCCATGAGCTCTGCACCGCTTGCAGCCCCAAGGGCCGCTTTGAGCTTGGGCAGCAACGGCCCGACCCGTGGTCCTAAATTGCGAAAATTCGGCTGTACCGAATAAGTGACAAAAGGGCTCGAACCGCTCGTGTAGTGGATCTCTTTGACATTGAGCTCTTCTCGGACGATGTCGTCATGGCTGACGAGCCAGTCGATGTGACTGTCGCTTGCCAAAGTCACTTCGACTCGCGAGAGAGGTTGCCTGACTTTGAGTTTCGAGTCCATGCGAGCCGAGCGTCCAAGCGATGCGATCTGTCGCAAAAGCCCCATGCGCTCGTTGAGAAGCACATCGCTAGCCGCAAAATCCCCTGTGGGATAGTCGCACAGATGCACACTTTGTCGAACACCTGCAAGACCGCTGGTCAATTGACCCCAAAGAGCCTCAGCCAAAAACGGTGTGAATGGAGCAATGAGCTTCGAAGTCACCACCAAGCACTCATACAATGTCCAGTACGCATCGAGCTTGTCTTGATCCTGCTTATCCGAAGACCAATACCGAGCCCGATTCCGCCGCACATACCAATTGCTCAGCGCATCGACAAAAGCGTGAAGCGATTCGCAAGCCCCGTAGCTATCGTAGCGATCCATCTTGCCGACAACGTCGCGGCATGTGGTTCCAAGCTCGCTTAAAATCCAGCGATCCAGTTCGCTGCGGTCGCTCACCGGACGGTACGTCTTGGCCCTGGCCAATTCGCTTGCATCCAACTGATCCAAGCCGCCTTGGATCTCCGAAGGCCCCGCGAAACCGTCGATCTCTGCGTAGATCGTGAAGAAACTAAAGACGTTCCATAGCCGCAGCATGAACTCAGGAATGCTGTCGCGAATCGCCCTCTCGGAGTAGAGGATCGAGTTCCAAGGTGCTTGGTTTGCAAACAGATACCAACGCAGCGCGTCGGCCCCATAGCGATCGAAAATTTCCTGAGGACTTCGGTAGTTCCTCAGTTGCTTGCTCATCTTGCCGGTCTTCTGAACAAAGTCCCCACCCAGAGCACCCCGAGCGTCCTCTTCAGTTAAAAATCGCTGCTTGCCATCCTTGCTCTCGTACCATTCGGCCAGCATCAACCCTAGCACAATGCAGTTCTTAAAGGGATGTGGATACTCCGGTTGCTTGCCAAAGAGCATCGTGCTGATCGCCAGTTGGGAGTAGAACCAACCTCGGGTCTGGTCGATCGCTTCGCTGATAAAGTCCGCAGGGAACTGGGACTCGAATTGCTCTTTGCCTGTATGTGGATAGCCCCATTGCGCAAACGGCATCGCACCGCTGTCGTACCAGCAGTCGATAACCTCAGAGACTCTTTGCATCCTAGCCCCAGATGCAAAAGGGGACTGGTAAGTCACCGCGTCGATGTAGGGCTTGTGAACTTTCAGGTCTTCGGCCAATTCAGGATTGGCCTCCTTGGCACGCAACCAGACTTCCGTCCCCTGAACCCCTGGCTTGGCCAACAACTCTTCATAGGAACCGATCGACTCCATCTTGCCGGTCGCTTGGCAAACCCAAACCGGCAGAGGTGTTCCCCAATAGCGTTCGCGAGACAAAGCCCAATCGACATTCGATTCGAGGAAGTTGCCGAATCGTCCCGGCCCGATGTGCTCGGGCAACCAACCGATCTTGGAATTGTTTTCGAGCATCGCGTCGCGAAAGGCGGTCGTTCGAATAAACCAGCTTTCACGCGGGTATTGAATCAGTGGATCTTCGCTCGCACGCCAGCAAAACGGATAATCGTGAACGTACTGCTCTTGATGCCACAAGAGTCCCCGTTCCCGAAGCGATCGGCTGATGGGTCGATCCGCATCTTTGACCCAAACGCCTTGATAATCAGGGGCATCGGAAGTGAATTTCCCATCGGGGCCGACAGCGCAAATCAGTCCTGGGCCTTGGCCTTGGGCAAAGATAGCCTTTTGAGCCATGAGCACCTCATAGTCGACTTCGCCAAAGGCAGGGGCAAGGTGGACAATACCCGTACCTGAATCGATCGTCACAAAGTCTGCGTGCACCACGCGCCACTGGGTATGTTGCTCGCCGCCTGCGAGCAAGCTACCAAGTTGCATCCCCATTTTGGAATAGTAGTAATCGAAGGGAGGAACATAGCGACGCCCGACCAACTCGCTACCGGAGACAGTCTTTAAGACCGTAAGCTCCCGCTTGATCTTTTCCCCGAGCGTTTGAACCAGATCGGCCGCAACGATGAGGGTATCCTTGGATTCAGGATCTCTGCAGTAAGCGTACTTGATCCCCTCGTGAACCGCAGCAAACTGGTTCGACGGCAGCGTCCAAGGAGTCGTGGTCCAAACGACCAGCGAAGTATTGGGCTCATCGACCAGTGGAAAGCGAACATAGACGCTCGGATCGGCCACTTCGCGGTAACCTTGTCCCACCTCGCCGCTGCTTAGTGCCGTACCCCCTTGGGCCCACCACCAAACGATCTTATGTCCTCGGTAGAGCAAGCCTCGATCAAAGAGGTTCTTGAGCGACCACCAGACGCTTTCAACGAAGCTCTGATGGTAAGTGACATAGGCTTCGGAAAGATCGATCCAAAACCCGAGTCGCTCGGTGACTCTTTCCCATTCTCGCATGTAACGCCATACGCTTTGTTGGCATTTAGCGATGAACGGTTCGACTCCAAAGGCCTCGATCTCTTCTTTCGAATGGATGCCGAGTTCCTTGCAGACTTCAACCTCGACTGGCAAACCGTGAGTATCCCAGCCCGCCTTGCGATTGCACAAGTAGCCTCGCATGGTGCGGTAGCGTGGAAAAAGATCTTTGATGGCGCGCGTGAGGCAATGCCCCGGGTGTGGCAAGCCGTTGGCCGTCGGTGGGCCTTCAAAGAAAACAAACGGCTTCGACCCGTGCCTTAGCAACAACGACTTTTTGTAAATGTCGTTGTCTTTCCAGAACTTGAGAATCGATTCTTCTTGATTGGGAAACTTTACGTCGGTCTTTACAGCTCGAAACATCGATCACTCATCGTCTGGGAACTCGATCGGATTTCCATCTTCGTCCAGCTCCTCGTCGTTGTCTTCTGCGTCAGGGTGACCTTCGAGCATACCGTCATCGGCTGGTTCGATTTGATATTCATCTTCGAGTTCTTCCTCGAAATCGTCATCAAAGTCGTCATCGAAATCCTCTTCGTCAAAATCGTCGAAAGGATCTGGTTCGTCGTCCTCTCGCTCCGGAGCGGCTTCCTCGGGCAGATCATCCTCGTCGGCCTCGTCCTCGTCGTCACCCCAAGAACTTCGAACCGGCGGACGCATCGGCAAGGCAGATGCCGTTGAAGTCTGCAAAGCAGCTTCGAACCAGTCATCTACAGCGGCAACATTCGATGCGAGCAAGTCCGTTTCTCGTTGATCAAGCGTCTGGTTCATCAAGACTAAATCCGAGGTTTTGGGGAGCAAAAAGCGACTCTTTAAGACACAGATTACAGGCTGGCTAACAGTAGGTTGGCGACAAGTCGCCCAACTGTCAACCGCCGATAGGCTTCCAGGGCAATTCTGGAATCCAAGAAAATAATTCCAAGAGGACAAGATTTTCAGAAGCCGTGCGAAATGCACCTTAGGCCTGCGTTTTTCGACGCAGCGATTTGTAAGGTTTTCCGCACGTTTGGGGTCCCCAATCCCGGGTTGCTACACGGTTTTTTTTCACAAAGGGTTATCGAAATGCTCAAGAAAATTTTGTTCGGTTCGGTGCTGACAATCGCCGCAGGGGGCTTGCTACTAGGTACCTCGGCTTACAGCTATCTCAAAACAGGTGTCCACACCTTAAGGGACTCGGTCAAGGATCAAATCCCCATCGAAGTCGAGATCAAGCGAGCCCGAGAATTGATCTCGGATCTGAAGCCCGAGATCGCAAGCAACCTTAAGCTCATCGCACGCGAAGAGGTTGAAGTTGCCAAATTGCAACGGGAGGTTTCTACCAAGCGGACCTCGGTGACCAAGTCCAAAGACGCGATCCTCAAGCTCAAGGATGATCTCCAAAGCGGTGTGACTTACGTGACCTACCAAGGCAAAAAGTACAGCGCCGAGCAAGTTCGTCAGGATTTAGCCGATCGCTTCAAGCACCATCAAACACTCGAAGCGACCTCGGAAAAGCTGGTGAAAATCCTCGATGCTCGCGAGCGAAACCTCGTCGCAGCTCGACGCAAACTCGACGAAATGCTCGCAGCCAAGCGGGAACTGGAGGTCCAAGTCGAGAATTTGCAAGCTCGATTGACGATGGTCGAGGTGGCCCAGGCCGGTAGCAAGTTTGCTGTCGACGATGGAGCCATCGGCCAAGTCCGCCAAGCCCTCGATGAAATCGCCACACGAATCGATGTTGCTGAAAAGCTCTCAAATGGTATCGATGAAATCGGCTCGGTCCCGGTCGAACCGACCGTCGAACCCCAAGAGCTGATCGAGAAGATCTCCGAGTACTTCCAAGAGGATCGCTCCGGATCGCAAACCAACTCGGAGTTGGAACACTTGGCAAAGAGCCCTCTGTAAAAGCGGTCCATCGGGCATTATCGTGGCTGGCAATTCATACCGCAGGTTCTTTTCGTACTCGTACGCGTACTCAGTGAAACGGTACTCGTACTCGAAGAGAAGTATTGAGATGCCATTGACATACGGCCCAAAACCTGGGGTTCCAGCTTCCCTAAAAAGGTGATCGACTGGAATCGATTCAGGTGTTTTCGAGTACGAGTACCGCGACGATGAGTACGAGAAAGCCGAGCTGCTACCCACTAAAATACCTGAAGGACCCTAAAAGCCCTCGCCGGCAAGAACCCTAGACGGATCGACCTTTTGGCTTCATCATGAACCGTATATTCTTGTTCCAAAAACCATTTCAATCGCAACCGATGCCCAAACCCAAGATACTCTGGATCGACGGTGTCGGAAGCTTTGCAATGTGCGACTCGGACGAAGTCTCGATTGGACAAGCGTTTCCAGGGAATGATGTCGATCTGGCGATCCGTGGGGATATCAGCCGAAAAGCCTGCATCATCCGCCGCAAGGGAGAGGATCATCTGATCCAAGCGTTTCAAGCCACGAGCATCGACGGTCAGATTCTCCAGCGACCTGCGATCCTAAGATCTGGATCGATCTTGCGGATCGCAGATCGAGTGGAGCTGAGGTACATCCGACCGACGCTCCTGAGCGGCACGGCCAGGATCGAACTGCTATCGAGCCATCGTTGGCAGCCGGTTCTCAGTGCGGCAATCCTTTTAGGGGATAGCTGCATCCTGGGCCCAAATCCCGATTCGCATGTGGTCTGCCTTCCCCCTCGAGGGATCGACTGGAAAGGCCGATTCCTTTGGTTTCGGCAAGGCGAAGGTTGGATGTGCAAAGGGGTCGACTGCCCGGGCCTGAGCCTGGGCGATATTCCGGTAAGCGCCCCGTTTAAGCTGGAAACTGGCCTAAGAGTCCAATCCGACGTGGCCAGTTGGACGCTGACGGACTGTTAAAAGTCTGTTTTCTCGATTCGTTTTGTTAAGCACAGGTTGTCAATGTGCCCGCAGAGCACTCGACACACTGTCCCAATCGACCAAAATGATGTTCACCAAGAAACTTTTCCGCCCATCGAGCCCTTTGACCTTTAAAACCGCTGTGGAACGCCAAGGTGCTTCGATGAAATTTCAATACGCCAACGGAGACAGACCTCTGGAAGGCTACGCCATCCGTCGAGGCATCGGAGTTGGAGGTTTTGGAGAGGTCTATTTTGCCGAGAGCGACTCAGGCAAAGAAGTCGCCTTGAAACGAATCCAAAAGAATTTGGATGTCGAGATGCGAGGGGTTCGCCACTGCTTGAACCTTAGGCACCCCAATCTCGTTGCCATCTACGATATTCGCTATGACGAAGACCAGCAAGGCTGGATTGTCATGGAGTTTATCGAAGGCCAGTCGCTTCGGGATCACTTGGATCGAAGCTCCGATCCTGCCCTCGGGCCTATCCACTCGTTTGAACTAGGCAAACCCGAAAGAGTTTTACCCGTCTTCGCGCAGATCGTCGCAGGAATGACCTATCTGCACGATCAGGGGATCGTTCACCGCGATTTAAAACCTGCGAATATTTTCCTCGAAAAGGGGTTGGCAAAAATCGGAGACTATGGACTCTCGAAGTACATCAGCGCTTCGCGCCGGGCAGGCCAAACCGAAAGCGTTGGCACCTTTCACTACATGGCTCCCGAAATCGGAAAAGGGGAGTACGGCAAAGAGATCGATATCTATTCGCTAGGGATCATCCTCTACGAAATGCTCACCGGCACAGTCCCATTCGATGGCGAGAGCACCCAAGAGATCTTGCTCAAACACCTCACTGCCGATCCAGATCTTTCGATGCTGCCGACGAATCTTGCTCACGTGATCGGCAAGTCTCTGGCCAAGGATCCAAACGCTCGATATCGCGATGGCAGAGAACTGCTCCATGACCTCGGATACGAATTGACCGCAGCAGGCTTTGTCGCACCGCTTGTCCAAAACAGCCCCGTGTTAGCAAAGCCATCCACCCATGGGACTGCTCGGGTAAACTCGAAGGCCACAGCAACACAGACGGCCAAGGCTACTGCGAATCGAGTCGCCGGCAAAGCGTTGACTTCAGGCGAACGGCTAAACGCTTTCTTTACGATCGGTATCGATGGGCATCGAGCGATGCTCGAACGCGAACCGATCTATCAGCAACTTCGAGGCGGACTCAGTAGCTTGATGCGATCGATCGGCCTTTCTTCGAAACAGGAATCTGGAAACTGGATCCTAGCTATGATTGCTATCGTGGCTATCTTGTCGATCCCTGGAGCTTCAGTCGTCTTGGGATACGCTCTGGGCGCCTATGCCGTGTACTACTGCCTTTGGTTTTTCGGCCACGTGACAGCCGAGGACATCCCAGGCTCGCCAAAGTTCGCATCGGTTAACCCTAACTCATTGCAGGAAACAGCCGAGTACCCAACGGCGACGATCCGTTCTGCTCCAATCGCTGAAACCGTCAAAGCACGTCTACCGGTCTCGGCCAAAGAGGCCAAACGTGTTTGGAAGGCCCAGCAGCAAGCGGTTCTTGCGCACCGGGATTTTTGGAACGTGATCCACCCGTGGCTTCAGTCGATGACCTTCTCGGGCTTGATGGCCGCCGTCGCCTCGATCGCCGGAGGATTCATCGCCGTATCGAACGGTTATTTATCAAGTTCGAGCGGGGCGTGGAACTCCCAAGCCCTCGGTGCGATCGCTTGGCTCGGCTCGATGTCGATCCTTTGCAGTTGGGTCGTCGTGACCTTTGCGCGGCGTTGGGAGTCTAGGAACGAAGATTCGATCGCCTTTCGATTCGCAATGATGGTCGCAGGATTGATCCTTGGTGCGATCAGCTTTCAGCTAAGCGAGTTTTTGCTTATTCCATGGACTTCGATCCTGAACCCCGAAGCTGACTTCAACGCCAAGGTTTTCGATGGAGACTTCAACCGGGTTTTGAAGGGTTTCTACGACCAGGATCGAATGCCTAATCTCGCAGGTCACATGGCCTACTTTGCAGGATTGATGTGGGTCGTACGCTGGTGGCGACAATCCGACTCGCTTCGCAAGAAAAAATTCTCACTCTGGGCGGTCGTTTGGAGCATGCTCATGGCAGGGTTGGTGCAAGCGTTTTTCTTTTTCCCAAGCCCCTGGTGCTTGTGGATGGCAGGCATTACATCCCTTTCGGTTCAAATCGCATCCCCATGGATCGACCCGTCTGAGCCTCAATTGGGGCATCCTCAACTAGCTCAAGCTCGACACCGAGGCAATAATGCATGAACTTAAACCGGAGAGTTCGCGGATGCTAAATAAAGCTTTGATCAGTCGAATCGCAACCAATGCGATCCTCAGGCTTTCCCTTGGCCTGATCTGCGGGATTGCGATCGCTCAAGAAATTGGGAAACGCAAGCCTTCCGAACAAGAGCCAGCAATCGCTGGATCTGTCGCGGGCTCGGAGGATAAGGCCAATGTGCAAGAACAAGGCGACACCCAAGACTCCTACGATGCTGCACGGCAATCGCTCTCTTGGATGACTCGCTCGCTCCAACAGATGGCCGATAAACTCGACTCGATCTCCTCGAAGCTCGATCCGAATGCTTCCGAAGAAGAGATCAATCGCGAAGTCAAAAGAGCCATGCGAGAAGCGTTTGCCGATTTCCTGCCTGCATCGGCGATCCCTAACCCGATTCTATCGAATGGCAAACCAAGTCCCAAGAAGCCAGTCAAACCCGTTGCGGAGATCGATTCCAGTACAAAGCAGTTCGACTCGCCGATCTGGGACAGCACCACCCCGGCTTGGGTCAAGGATCGGGTTGTCGATCAGGAGGTCGTTCGGGTCGCGATTGAAAGTTCTGTCGAGTCGTCAACTCAAGAGTGCCGCGAGTCGATGGATCAGCAGATGGCCGAGTTGGTTCGCAAGGTTCTCGATGATTATATACTCTCGCATGCCAAGGCCTCGGAAATCGATCAACTAACGCCCGAATACCTCAATAGCAAACTCCTCAGGCCCAACACCGAGTACGAATTGGTCTTGGATCGTCCCAGTGGGACGTACTATCAACTGTTTCGCTTGGTTCACATCGGCCCAGATCAGATCCAACAGATCCAGCGATGGGAGCGCGATTCGGTGACAGCCAAACGCGTTCAGTGGCTAAGCGGGTCTGCCGTCTCGGCACTGATGCTTCTGGCCAGCGCATCGGGGATCTCAGGCTTGTTAGCCAAGCGATCCAAGAGGCGCGTAGGATAACCCAGTTCCATGAGCCAACCACAGATCGATCAGCTTCTCGTCGAAAGCATTCGCAGGGGAGACACCCAAGCTTGGCAGGACTTCATCGACCGCTTCGAAGGGCGGTTGTTGGCCTATGTTGGTACTCGACTTGCTGATCGAGCTCATGCCGAAGACATCGTCCAAGAGACCTTTATTGGATTTCTTAACAGCTTGCCGAACTTTGACTGCTCTCGGCCACTTGAGAGCTATCTTTTTTCGATTGCGGCCTACAAATTGACCGACCATTTGCGTCGAGAAGGCCGGCGATACGCGACCCAGCTAGTAACCTCTGAGAATTCCAGCGATGCTATCCAGCGATTGCCTTCGGGTGGCCGGCAAGCCAGCAGTATTGCACGCTCTGCCGAGCAAAAAGATCGCGAGGAGTCGGTGCTTTGTCAGGCTCTTGAGGATCAGATTTCCAAGTGGCGGCAAAAGGGGGATTACCAAAAGCTCAAGTGTCTCGAGATGCTCATCGTGCTAGGGATGAGCAACAAAGAGACCGCCCAAGCCCTTGAGCTCAGCGAGCAGCAAGTGGCCAATTATAAATCGGACTTCATCCAACGGACCAAAAGCTTGATCGCCAAGCAAGCCGACAGCGAGCGCATCGCCGAACTCGACTCCCCGTAGGTCGAACCGTAAGGGAGGCAGCGTCAGCACACGGCACAGCATCGAATGCCACGCTCGACATGACAAGAGATACCGATTGTGCGAAAGAGATCATTGACGGCGACTCATGCAATCAAGCATCACTCCAGTGCTCCCTCGTTTACACGTCGGGTTACTGGGCCTGCGGCCAGCGAAGCATCTGCCTGCCAGTAACCCGAACCGTAAGGGAGGCAGCGTCAGTACACGGCACTGCATCGCACTCCACGCTCGACATGACAAGCGATACCGATTGTACGAAAGTTATCATTGACGGCGACTCATGCAATTAAGCATCACTCCAGTGCTCCCTCGTTTACACGTCGGGTTACTGGGCCTGCGGCCAGCAAAGCATCTGCCAGCCAG
>JAJTFC010000100.1 GCA_021298315.1 Planctomycetaceae bacterium | reverse complement strand
ATCCGATGCTCGAATATTACAACGTCAAGTCAGACGATAACGGAGTTCCCTGGATTCCACCTTCGATCGGTGCGCCGTACTCGACCGAGATGCTCCCTCCAGGACTTGAAGCCCTGCTGATGATTTCTCCCGATTGTTGGACGCAAGCCAATGCGGCAAGCAGAGAGCTCGCCGATTGGTGGAAGAGTGTCTATGCCCAAGGCCCTGAACTTTCGGATTTACCTAACTTTTCCACCGATACGCTCGCATCCGTTAGTGTCGCTTGGTATCCCGGCGAGTCGACCGGCAGCTACCGAAAGACCTACCGCTTGGGTTGGAAAGAACCCAAACCACTCGATGCTCTCATCCCGGACATCGACCAATGGTCTAGTCAAGAGATTCAGTCGGACAACAAAAAATACCGCTACTGGACCAAAGAGCATCAAGGCCAATCGATTGCGTTGATTACAGATGACTTTACGAGCAAGGCCAACGAGCAGGTCAAACGGATTGCGATTGGTTCGTTCGAATTGCTCAAACCGTTGCTCGATAGCCAAGGAAAATCTGGGCCATTGCGACGGCAGCTCGATGCGATTTTACAAAACACCGACTCGCGGGCCGATGCGACCTTTCTGGCTGCTCCAAGTTTTGTTTTTGTCGATGGCAAGCAAATGTTTGGGCAACACTCCGAGAAAGTCATTGGATTGATGCGAGAGGTGATCGATGATCGAGTCCAAGCGATCATGATTCGCACCCATTTTGAACCCCAGCTCTATGTCGAATATCGAATGTTTGGAAATGATATCCAAAGCGCCCCAAGAGATGCCATCGAGCTCAAACGCAAACTCGATTCACTGGCTGAGAATGTCGAATCGCAACTGACCGCACAACCCGCTGCCGTTTACTGGCGTGCGATCGCAAATCGATTCCCCCAAATGCTGCGGAGCATCAACAAATACGCCAGATCAGGTGCCGAGGATGGCCAAGTCGTCTTCAATGTCTACCTGCCCAAAGAAGCCGCGACGAATCTTGCGATCGGTTCTTGGATGGCGCTCCAAGGAGGAACTGCTGCGGGCCCTGTGAAGGTCGCTACTGCACCCAAACCAACGACCAATGCCCCTAAATCCATCGACGAAATGCTCGATAGCAAAATCAGCCTACGAATCGAACAAGAGTCGCTCGAAGTCGTCTTGCAGGCCATCGCCAACGAACTCAAAGAAAGCCATACCGGGGGTGTCGAAGCTTTGCCGATGGCAATCAACGGCACCGCATTCCAGAAAGACGGAATTACACGCAACCAGCAAGTTCGCAACTTCGAATACAAAGATACGCCAGTGCGCGAAATCCTGACAGCCCTGTGCCGAAGAGCGAATCCGGTAACCACGGTACAAAAAGCCACCGAAAAGGATCAGAAAGTGGTTTGGTTGCTTTTGGACGATCCGAATACGCCCAGCAAGAAAAAGCTCGATATGTCCACCCGAGCTTGGTCCGAGAGCAACCAAGCGACCTTACCCAAAGAGTTTGTCGAATAGCACTCCCCATTCATCCATCGAAAGGTCTTAAGCATCGTGCTTTTTCATCAACTGCAAGCTCCTGCGATCGCGGCCCTGACCCCCGATACGCCGATCGTTTTTCCCTTGGCAGCGATCGAGCAACACGGCCAACATCTTCCCGTCTGGACCGATACCCTGCTTACCCAAGCACTCATCGACCGAGTTTCGACTCGAATGCATGACCGCGTCGTGTTTGCACCTGTGATGTGGCTAGGAAATTCGCATCACCACCTAGATTTCAATGGCACTCTATCGGCAGCACCCCGAGTCTACCTCGATCTGCTTTGCAGCTTGATGGATAACGCGATCGAGCAAGGTTTCCGACGCATCGTCTTTATCAATGGACACGGTGGAAATGATGTTCCAGCCAAACAAGCGACCTTTGAGGTGCGGCAGAAGTATTCCCATCGAGACGATCTGCTTTTCCTGATGACCACCTACTGGGGTTTGGGCGTTGAACCTTGGACCAAAGATCCGAGCATCGTACAACGTGAGATGGGACACGCATGCGAATGGGAGACGTCGATGGTCTTGGCGCTCAAGCCGGAGCTTGTCGGCCCCTATTCAACGCTCGAAACGGTCGAACCGGGCAACCCCTTTCGTCCTGGATCGAGGGCTTGGAAAACAAAAGACCGCACTGTCCCTGGCCATATCGGGGTTCCCAGCGCCGCTTCAGCCAAAAAAGGGGAATTGCTTCTTAGCATGTTCAGCGACGCGCTGGTCGAGTGGCTCGATCGTGTCGTCGGCTGGGACGGTCATTCTTGGGAAGGCTAAAGATTCACCAAAAATCTTTTCGTCAGATTAGATAAATCCCGACTCCCGGCGCATCGTTCTGTGTAGCTCCATTGGTTTCCGCCACTCGGCTACTCGTACTCGAAACGCTTGATCGATTTGAGTCGATCGCCTTTTCAAGGAACCTGGAGCCCTAATATTTGGCCAGTTTATCGACGACACTCCAATAATTCCCTTGGAGTACGAGTACCATTCCACTGAGTAGCACAGGACATGTCAGCCAAGCCACTACAGCCACCCGAAGGACTCGACGGACTTGAATTGCAAGATCTCCTTGCCTTCAACTCGCTCTTGGCCAAGCTTGTTCAGGCCGGTGTTCCGATCCGGTTTCCCGGAGCTCCGATCTCCGTTGCTCCATGGCTCGAAGAGATCAACAAGCAGGTCGCTGTGAAAGTCGATTTAGGACAATCGCCTTGGACGGCACTGAGCAGCAATTCCAATGCGAATGCTTCCTATCTTTCGGCCCTTTCATCTTGGCTGAAAAATCGATCGTCGGTCAATACACTCGGATTCCTCGATCCTTGGGTTCAGTCGGGTGTCTCTGGGAATCGTCAGATTGGCAAGTCGGCTCAGTATTCTTTCTGGTTGTGGCTTTTGAGCTTGTTCGCCTCGGTGATTCTCATGCAAACGGTTTGGATGATGTACCCAAAACTAGAATTGTTTTATGAAAATTCCGGTTTGCAGATAGGGATGGGTTATCGATGGATGCAATGGCTCTATGAGAACTTCAAGGCGATTGCAACCTTGCTGACGATCCTCTTGGTTGTCGCTCCGGTTCTCTGGCGGCTTTGGTTTTACAAGCTTGCCAAGCACCGCGTATTGCCCAGTTATTACTCTCGCGGATTCTTCTTGGCCTATTTGATTCTCGGTGGGGCCATGACCGCTTTGCTAGGGCTTACTGTTTTCATTCCGGTCATCCATATACTCACTGCGGTCGCAGGAGCTCGATCATGAGCAGCCATGCCGATTCGAGCAATGATTATCTAGCCCGCATCGATGAAGCGGTCGCCAAGAGCCAGCCGCTTCAGCAGTGGCTCCTGCGGCGGGCTTCGCAGGACAGTAAAGTTCTATCGAAGCAAACAAAACTTTTACTAAGTTCATTGAGCAAACCAGTGGCATCCGAGGAGTGGCTCACCAATCCTAACCTCGCTGCAACGCTACCGATTGTTCTTCGGGCAGCAGCATCTCCAGAAGATCTATCCCATTTGGAACCTTGGTATCAACTCTTGCTCAGACGACCAACGGGGCTGATCGATTTTCTGCGACGCTTCTACTATCCACTGTCGGTTGCACTCGGTGCGATGCTCGTGCTGTATTTTTTGGCAGTCTCAGTCATCCCGACATTCAAGGAGATGTTCACGGACTTTCAACTGAGGCTCTCGCCTCTGACGAGCCTGGTTCTCAGTATCTCGGATTTCGTTTCGAACCGTCCATTGGGTTTGATCCTTGTGTTGCTCATCGGAATTGCGTTGTTAATTGCAACGTTCAAGTGCATTCGCTTGATGATGGATCTATTGGAAGGCAATGACTTGATCCTTGCAGTCCGTCGCGGAACGAAACAGAGTCTCGGTTCGATGGCGCGTTGGACGGGCACCCTTGCGGAACTCCTGCGCATCGGAACCCCCGTCGGTCGAGCGATCTTGACTGCGGGACTTGCTAGCCAAAGGCCCTGGCTCAATAGCCAATCCAAGCAGTTGGCCTCGTTGCATAAAATTCACCCTGAGAAACCTTGGTCGATGCTGCCGGGAGCCAACAGTTTTTCAGCATCCTCGATCGCAGCACTGGAACTGAATCGACAAGGTACCTCGGGAACCTGCGTTCTTCGCGAGTTAGCGCAAAGCTATGCCGTACGGTACTCGGGTCGGCCAAGTTTCTATCTCAATTGGCTCAGCCCAATTCTGCTGGTCTTCGTCGGATTCCTCGTGTTTCTCATAGTCGTGGCGTTGTTTATGCCTCTGCTGAGCCTGATCACTTCGCTAGCCGGTTGAGGAAAAATATCATGGGTCGTTCCGATTCTATTCACAACTTGACGCCCTGGCTGAGCACGACTTGGATACCCGGTAGCCGAACCGCCGAGCAACAAGCAACATTTCTTGCGTTGCTTCATGCAAGCATCCAAGAATCAGCGCCACTAGGACCGATGATCCGCGCACTTTCTCGAGAGTACCCAGGTAGGTATCAATACAAACTCATCCAAGTCGCCGCATTGATCGACCAAGGGGTTGATTGGGTCGATGCGATTGAACAAACCCCAGGGACGCTCCCACCCGATAGCGTTTTAGCCCTCAGGCTCGGTCAGCAAAGCGGGATCACCAACTCAACCTTAGAGCAACTTCGATCGGAAAATACGGCTGAATTGATCGATCAAGAGCCCCAGGAATGGCGAAGTTATCTCATTTACTGGCTGGCCGTATCGCTCATGATTATGAGCATCTTGTCTTTGATCTCCTACTTCATCATCCCGACGTTTTTGAAGATGATGGATGAATTCGAATTGCAAAGAGGGCGACGAAATCTTGCCCTCTACGTGAGCTATGTAAAGACTCCTGTTGTCATTGCACTCGGACTACTCTGTGCGGGGATCCTCTTGAATTGGTCGCAAGGCATCCGATCTTGGCTGGCTAGTCTTTTTGGAATCCCTTCGACCAGTCGCACTGAAAAGTATTCGTCGTTGCTAGGGATTCTCGCCAACGTCATCCAACACGGTCGACCGATTTCCGGAGCTTTATCCACCCTGGCCAAGTACCATTCCGATGGGAAATTACGCGATAAGCTCTTGATGGCACGCAACGAAATTGAACAAGGCACTGAGCCTTTGGATTCGCTCAGGTCGGTGGGTCTATTGAGTGAACCGCAAACACAGGCTCTCAAAGGTCAATCCAACGAAGATCAAGCTTGGATACTCCGATCCATTTCCAAAGGTATCGACTCGAAGCAACGCTACCGTTGGCAGTGGTTCCAATCGATCATTCATCCACTGATCACCTTTGCATTCGGACTTGCAGTCCTCGGCTTGAGCGCCTCGATCATCGATGCCTTGTATTCCATCGTCACGGAACTCGCCAACGATACATCCTGGAGATAAAGTCCATGTGGAAAGAACATAAATTTAGGTGCTTGTCCAAGCGACGTCGGGGCTTGATGCAACTGGAAATCGTTGTGTCCGCATTTCTCTTAGGCGCAATGATAACGAGCATCGTAGGGCTGAACTATCGCTTGTTGGCAGTCGCAAAGGATACCAAGCATTATCAGATTGCCTTGCATGAGGCAGCAAACCAAATCGACTCGCTCCGCGCAGGAGGCTTCATCGGTCTCGATGAGCGGATCGCTCAAGCCAAGCTACCCGAGGATATTCTCCGAGCACTTCCTGGCGGGAAACTTGATATCCAGAAAAAGGAGGACCCAAGCGGAACTCAAGTCGTCGTTCGTATCGCTTGGGATCGACCTGGCGCACCGACGGCGGTCGAACTTGTCGGGTGGGTTCTCAACATGGAGGCATCGAAATGAAAACTAAAAAGATTTGCAGATCGAATCGCCATGGTTCGATGCTCATCGAACTTTGCGGGTGCCTTGCCGCCGGTTCGATGGTTATGCTGCTGGGTATTGGCCTCATCGAACGCTCGATGCATTGGACCCAATCGATGCAAAGTCAAACCAACCTGCAACGCCAATTAGATCAACTTGCCAACACTTGGCGCGAGGACTTTTCCAAATCCCAAAGCGCCGAGTTTCAATCCGATAAGCGGGTGGTTCTGCAAGCCGAAGGCAAAGAGATTCTCTACGAGTCCAAAGGGGACCAGATACTTCGAAGATCGGCTAGCAAAGATCCTCAACGAGCTATTCCAGCCGATCCAGAAGTATTCGTCTTAGGCAATGGATTTCAGGCTTCGTTCGAATCCCCCTACCTGATCGTTCGAGCGACAAATCCTGCCGGTGAAGTTGTCTCGACGCGATTGAAAATTTTCGGAAAGACCTCGGATAATCGTTATCGCATCTTGGAGGATCAGCCGTGAGAAGATCAAAACGATGTCAGCGCTCAGGCGCGATTTTGATCGTCGCCCTAGTTGCAATCACTATTTTCACCAGTTTGGCTGCAACCAACATCCGCTCGATGTTGCGGCATCGACAGACGGTCAAAACCGAGCGAGATGTCATCCAAGCCCGCTTGCTATGCGATGCTGGATGCGATCGAGCAGTCAGTCAACTGAGTCAGAACCCCAATTACACCGGCGAAGTCTGGATCGACAAACCTGATCCACTCACCGGAGTGAAAACGAATGTTCAAATCGAGATCCGGCGCAAAGACAGTCAGACCATCGCAAGCGTTCAAGCTTCACTCGATGGACGAAGCTACCAGCCTACAAAAATCCAACGCACACGAAATATCGTACTTAGCGAAAACCCGTAGTGTTGCATCCATCATTGAAGTCAAGATACAAACCATTTCCTTTTAGGAGAAACTGCAATGTCCAAGTCGATTCTTAGAACCAAACGAGCATTTACCTTAGTGGAGTTGCTGGTGGTCATCGCGATCATCGGGATCCTCGTTGGGCTACTCTTGCCTGCCGTCCAAGCAGCAAGAGAAGCCGCGCGGCGAATGGCTTGCGCTAACAACATCGCGCAAATCGGGTTGGCCATGCACAATTTCGAGTTTGCAGCCGAGCATCTTCCAAGCGGCACGGTCAACGACAGCGGACCGATCCGCAACGAGCCAGTCGGCAATCACCTCAGTTGGACTGTAAAACTCTTACCCTACTTAGAGCAGTCCCAACTCTACTCGACGATCGATCAAACCAAAGGGGTTTACGATCCGGTGAATGCGATACCCAGGAAAACTCAAATAGCCTCCCTGATTTGTTCATCGTATCCGATATCCAGCCGTTTCGGAGATGATAGCGAAGACATTGGAATTGCAACGTATGCAGCCTGTTACTCCTCAACCGAGGTCCCCTTGGACAAGGATAACAATGGCGTGTTCTACCTGGGTAGTAGAATCAAGTTCAGTGAGATCGGAGATGGCTCGTCGAACACGCTATTCCTGAGCGAAAAAATCTCTCCAGAGGGGGATCTTGGGTGGATGTCCGGAACCCGAGCTACTTTGAGAAACGGAACCTTCGAAGCTCGGATCAAGCGACCCTTCAATATGGTCGCACCGACCACCAGCTCGAATCCCGATAACGGCAGCTTGACCATGGGTGGTTTTTCCAGCTTCCACACTTCGGGAGTCAATTCTCTCTATGGGGATGGTGGCGTTCGATTTTTACCAATGAGCATCGACCCAAAAGTTCTTGAGGCCATTTGCACTCGCAACGGCGGCGAACTAAACACTGCTTATGAATGGTAAAGCAATGAAGAATTCAATCGGAATCCTGTGCATTTGGGGACTTCTGTGGGCTGTTTGTCCTTGTCTGGCTCAAGAGCCCCAAGAACAAACCAGATCCGCCG
This sequence comes from Planctomycetaceae bacterium, assembly GCA_021298315.1. GTDB lineage: Bacteria > Planctomycetota > Planctomycetia > Pirellulales > Pirellulaceae > JBKCUI01. The sequence goes on along the minus strand of JAJTFC010000100.1, from coordinate 8,399 downwards.
CAAGCGGCAGGAATTACCCGCCTGAAATGAGCGGTTGCAAGCAATTGACTTACAAAACAATTGGCGAGACCAAGCTTGATCTTTATGTTTTCAGTCCAGAGAGACCGACGAAAGCTCCGGCAATCGTTTTCTTTTTCGGAGGGGGGTGGCAAAATGGAACACCGCAACAGTTTGAAGTCCAGTGCCGTGAGCTAGCCAAGCGTGGGATGGTTGCGATGACTGCCGATTATCGGGTTGCTAGTCGGCACGGTGTCAAACCCACAGCGTGTGTGGCTGATGCAAGATCCGCTGTGCGTTGGATTCGAGCACATGCAGACGAACTCGGAATTGATCCGGATCGGATTGCATCAGCAGGCGGATCGGCTGGCGGACACATCGCTGCCTGCACAGCACTGATCAGCACCTTTGACGAACCCAACGAGGATCGACAAGTAAGCGCATGCCCGAACGCCTTGGTTCTTTTCAACCCTGCATTGGTGTTGGCACCGATCGATGGTTACGATGCCAAGGGGTTCGGCACTCGTGTGCCCGAAAATCGCCTCGGAACGAAACCTGAGACGATTTCTCCAGCACATCATCTCGTAAAGGAAGCTCCGCCCACGATCATCTTCCACGGCAAGCAAGATACGACCGTTCCCTTTGACTCGGCTGTAGCTTTCACGGAAATCATGACCAAATTAGGCAACCGATGTGAACTGAAAGCCTACGACGGACAAAGTCATGGTTTTTTTAACAACGATCGATTCAAGAAAGAAACATTAGACCAGACCGTTGCATTCTTAGTTTCCCTCGGCTGGTTAACACCCAAGTGACTTTATTCGTAGAGTAAGTGCAACGGTTGGGATCAATAGGCTAAAGTGATAACTCCAAGAGATTGTCACCGTGAATAGATGATACCATGATGATTCTCCCAACCGCGGAACGTACCATGATCCCATTGCGGCCAATGCGACCGATCCTAATGACGCTAGTGATCATGACGCTGCTTGGACAGAGCGTCCACGGACAACTCATCGCTCATTGGCCCTTGGGGAGCGATGGCCAAGGAACGCTTTTCGATGGACGATCGACCGTTGCTAGGTTCGAAAAACTACGCAGTATCCAACTGGGTAAGGAACCATTTTCCATCTCCCTGTGGACCCATATTGACCAAGACGCAGGCGATACACTTGGTGATTTGATCAGTTGCTACGATCCCAAAGAGCGCCGAGGATTTCATCTTGGGATTTACAACCATGGGGGTGTGACGAACAGCCAGCCGAATGTTCGCCAAGTCCATTTTGGGATCGATCAAGCCCGTAGTGAAAACGAATTCACCGACCATGGCCAACTCGGTGATGCCGTCTATGTGTTTTCCTTGTGCGTTCATGATGGCCGTCTCTATGCATCCACATGCCACGCCGGTGCACAGCAAACCGGTCGTGTGTTCCGCTTCGAAGGAAATAACAAGTGGACCGATCTTGGAAGCCCTGATCGAGCCAATGCGATCTCGGCCATGGCCGTTTACAACGGATCACTTTACGTCGCGTCTTCGAAATACAGGCTTGCCGGTTCAAGCCTTTCGGAATCCGATAATCCGAATTTCGGTGGGAACGTCTATCGACTCGGTGCTGACGATGTTTGGGAGCCCTGCGGAAATGTTTCACCTCAAACCGAAGCGATCTCGGCGTTGGTCGTCTTTCGAGGAAAACTCTACGCCAGTTCGTTGTACCGGCCAGCTGGTTTTTTTCGCTACGAAGGTGGCAATCAATGGACAGCCTGCAATATGCCTGATGGCAAGCGAACCGAAGCTCTCACGGTTTTCAATGATGCGATCTATGCGACTTGCTACGACGAAGGGTCTGTATTTCGGTACGATGGCCAAGACTGGGCTAATGTGGGTCAGATCCCAGAAGCGACGCAGACCTATGGGTTCGGTATCCACCGCGGTGCGTTGTATGTCAGCGAGTGGCCTAAAGCCCACGTGTTTCGTTATCTTGGTGGTACACAATGGCAAGACACCGGCAAACTTGGAGGGGAACTTGAAGCCATGCCGCTGGTGGTCTACAACGGCAAAATGTATGGGGGCACACTACCGTTAGCAGAAATCTATCGTTACGACGGGGACGAGAATTGGACTCGCTTTGGACGTGTCGATGACACCCCGGACGTAAAATACCGCCGAGCTTGGTCGATGGCCGTCTTCCAAGGCCGATTGTTTGTCGGAACACTTCCCTCGGGTCGCGTTCTTTCGATCGAGTCTGGTAAAAACGTTACCTACGACCGCCCGTTAGCAAGCGGTTGGCATCATCTCTGCGCCGTCCGTAGCGACTCTGTCTTGAAACTCTACATCGACGGCACGCTCGTTGGAGAGTCTTCTCAATTCGATGCTGAGCAATACGATTTGAGCAACCAAAATGACATTGAGATCGGTTTTGGAGCCCAAGATTACTTTCGAGGCAGGATCGCTAATGTGAAAATCTATCGAGGCGAATTACCCCCTGACCAGATCCGCGAACAAGCCGCCCAAAAGCCTTGAGCCGATCTGGCAGGCCTTGCCATTACGAAACTGCTTGGTCGATCGCAAAAACTTGCCCGAAACGCCCTTGCCATCGGGCGTTAATTTGCGTCCAATTGAGGCTAGCACAATGCAGCTAGTTTCAATCACCGAAGTCGAGTCGTGTTATGGGTTTGGAATCTCTTTTTTCCTTGGAAAACCGCGTCGCGGTCGTTGTAGGTGGAACCGGGGCCCTCGGAGGGGCGATGGCCAACGCTTTAGCCTCGGCCGGAGCAAGCGTCGCGGTACTGGGTAGAAACGCGGAGCGTGGCATGGAGCGTGCCGAGGACATACGCCGCGAGGGTGGTGAAGCGATCTTTGTCTCAGCCGATGCCCTGGATCGCGATTCGCTGACCAAAGCTCGGGATCATATTGAAAAGTCAATGGGCGCAGTGGATATCCTTGTCAATGCCGCAGGAGGAAATCAAGCCGCCGCGACCCTGCAACCGGGTGACGACTTTTGCGAATTGTCGCTAGACGCTTGGAGGGATGTTTTCGATTTGAATCTCATCGGCGGGACGGTGTTGCCGAGCCAAGTCTTCGGCGAATCGATGCTGCTGAGAAACAGTGGCAGCATTATCAATATCGCATCGATGTCAGGGATCATCCCTCTGTCGAGAGTTGTGGCTTATTCGGCAGCCAAAGCGGCGGTCATCAACTTCACTCAGTTTCTTGCCCGCGAGTGGGCGCCGCGCGGAGTGCGGGTCAATTGCATCAGCCCAGGCTTTTTCCCCGCAGACCAGAACAAGAATCTGCTCTACAACGCAGACGGAAGCCTCGCTCCCCGAGGTCAGCAAATCATTTCTCACACGCCCATTGCTCGATTCGGATACGCTCATGAGCTTGCCGGGCCAGTGGTCTTCCTTGCCTCGGCTTCTGCATCCTCGTTCGTCACCGGACACAACCTTGTCGTCGACGGTGGGTTCTCTGCGACCACCATTTAGTCCCAATAAACTAGATCGCTAACCCTTAACTACTTTCTCTGGAGATAATCACCAACTATGGCGAAACTTGCAGTTCGCAACGATGCTTGCGCTTTGGATTTCCTTTCCCTCGGAGCCTTGGTTCATCGGCTCGACCCCGGGATCATACCCTTTCGCAAAGCTCGTTCTTTCGATGTGCATGTCTCGGGTGGGGAATACAACGTTGCAGCAAACCTTGCCGATTGCTTCGGTCTAAACACCGCCGTGGCCACTGCCATGGTCAACTATGGTATCGGCGAGCTGGTTCAAACCCGTGTCAAGGAAATGGGTGTGAAACCCATTTACAAGTTCTTCGAACACGATGGTGTACGTGGCCCGAACATCGCAACGGTTTATAGCGATCGAGGCCAAGGTGTACGGCCTCCGGTGGTCTACTACAACCGAGCCAACGAAGCCGGTGCGATGCTCCAGCCCGGGGATTTCGATTGGAAATCGATTTTCGCAAGCGGTGTTCGCTGGTTCCACTCGGGCGGTATTTTTGCGGCCCTCTCGAACACCACTTCAGAGTTGATCATCGAAGGAATGCAAGCGGCTAAAGCAGCCGGTTGCGTCACTTCCTTCGACCTGAATTACCGAGCCAAGATTTGGCAAGCCATCGGCGGACTTGCCAAAGGACAAGAAATGGTCGGCAAGATCGTCAAGCACGTGGATGTCCTCGTTGGCAACGAAGAAGACCTACAGAAGAGCTTGGGAATCCAAGGCCAAGACGTCGAGCACAAATCCGAACTGGATCCAGAAGCGTTCTTTTCGATGATCGATAAGACGATTGAAAAGTTCCCCAACGTGAAGATGGTTGCCACCACGTTGCGTGAAGTTCGATCGACCAACCGACACGACTGGGCCGCCGTTCTTTGGTACGACGGAAAACGCTACATCAGCCCGACGATGCAACTCGATGTCATCGACCGGATCGGTGGAGGCGACGGCTTTGCTGCAGGTCTGATCTACGGCATGCTCACTGGCAAAGAACCCGAGCAAGCATTGCGACTTGGTTGGGCCCACGGGGCGCTGCTCACAACGTTCCCTGGTGATACGACGATGGCCAAGCTACCTGAGGTTGAAGCGTTAGCCAAGGGTGGATCGGCTCGCGTCCAGCGCTAAGCGATCATCGATTGAAATACGCTGTGGTTTTCGATCATCGCAGCGGGGATATCGGCTGGTGTCGCACCGTCTTCCATCAGGCACCAGCCAGTAAAACCTTGAGCACTACAGGCTTTGAGCTTCTTAAACAGAGCGGCCCACGGGTAATCTACTTTTCCAGAACGCAAATCGTGGATGTGAACCGTACCCATCCACTTTGCCAGTGCATCGAAGTTCGCTTCGAAACCCTGGCCGTTTAGATCCGTGGGGTTGCAGTTCCAACACACGACGACATTGGGATGGTCAGCCACCTCCATGATTCTCTTCATGTTGGGAATCTCCTGCGTTCCCTTGCCGTGGACTTCGAGGCGTATTTGCTGGTTGGCCTTGGCAGCGTATTCTCCGACGATTCGCAACGACTTGCCAATTTGCTCGAGCGTTTTCTCGACAGGGACTTCTTGGGGTAGTCCATTTGGGCGAACTTTCACACCGCTGCCACCGAGTTCAGCCGACAGGTCGATGAAGGCTTTGGTTTCATCGATATTCTTTTGAACCACCGTTGGATTGCTCGCATGGTATTCGCAAGCGCTACCGAGTCCGACGAGAGCCACTGGAGAGTCGGCGAATCGTTTTTTTGCTTCGGCTCTTTGGGATGCATTTAAGCTCGGTTCGACACCATGCTTGTGGGTACTTCGCAGTTCCACGCCAGCGTATTTGGTTTGCTCGCAGACTTTGAGCAATTCTGGCAGCGCGTAATCCTTGCCCCATTGATAAGTCACCAACCCGAGTTTGAGTTCGACGGCACTGGAGCTTACCGTTGCTGCCAGCGAGTTATTTTTTGGCCACAGCGCTACGGCAGCCGAGGCGGTTGAAAGGGCCAGGAATTTTCTGCGCGTAGTGTCCTGTTGGATGCGGTGATTCATGTTTTTTGGGGGAGAGGAGAGAAGGGCTAAGAAGGAACCGAAAGGGAGTCTAGAGGCACATAGAGCCTCATTGGCTGACCGAGTGCAGGCACTAAGTATAAAGGCTTCTTAGCTGCAGAATTGTCGGATCGGATCGAAAAAATCTGCTCACGTCTGCGTTTTCTTTGGCGGAATTCCCTGAACCGTGATTAGCTTTGAAATTCCGTTAGAAACGTAGACTGGTTGGTTTTTGGGTGGAAATGGCCTTTGAAACCCACTTTGATTCTGCTGCTATTCGGTTTCCCCCTCCGCTTTTGGTGTTCGCTAAAGGAGTCCACCTTTAAACCTCGTCGACTTTGCCGGTGCTGTCAGCAAAACGGTCCAGCGGCAACCCTAATCTTTGAAGCATAGTGACGTACAGATTGCTCAGCGGAAGATCCTCGCGAGTCGCCTTGTCTTGCCAAGGCTCGCGGGCACCCATCCAAGGACCCCCTTGATAGTTGGTGCCGGCCATGTTGATGTACTGACCATGCTTGAATCCCAAATTCTTGCCACCAGCAAGGATCAATGGATAGTTGCGCGACAAATGGAATGCACTCGAAGCCGAACCGAAGAATAACAATGTATTATCCAGCATCGATCCGCTTCCGGCTGGTTCGGGCGTTTCCTTCAAACGCGTAACGAGCCTGCCAAACTCTTCATTCAAGAAACGGCAATAGATCCCCAAATTCTTCCAGCCGTCCGGATTCTTGGTTTCGTGTGTCAACTGATGCGCAAGGTTGAATCCGACGGCTCGTGCCAAATGATCGCTCTTGCCAACTCCGTTCTCGCGACGAATCTGATAGGTAGCAACTCGAGTCGAATCAGTTCTGAAGGCCAAATAAATCAGCTCGAACATAATCTGCAGATACTCCCGAGGCTCATCTACACTGAGCTCTAAATTAAGATGATCCGCATCTATCTTGGGCAGCGGAGCATCCAACCAATGCTTGGCTTTCTCCACTTTCGTCTCGGCCTGGCGTACCGACTCCATGTACTCGTCCAACTGCTTTCGGTCTTCTGCGGACAACATGGTTCGAAGCGATTGAGCATCGGCTAACATATCATCCAGGGCGCTTCGACTGAGCGCTAGACGTTTGGCCGAGTCGGCGTCGCTGGTGACGAACAGCTTATCGAAAATCTGCTTGGGACGATGTTCGGACGGAATCGGTCGACCCTGTCTGTCGAATGACATGGTATGAGCGCCTCGAGCAGTTCCGGTCCCACCATCGGTCGACATCACTAAAGAAGCGATTCGAGTCTGATCGCCAATCTGATTCGCATAGAGCTGATCGATCGAAATGGTGTTGACATACTCCATGTCGCCAGTGCCAGTAGCAGCCGCAGTCAGGAACTGATCCGCATTGTTGTGACCATGGACATTGCGAGCTGCCACATGCGAGAATCCTGAGAGCACCGTCAATTGATCTCGCAGTGGTTCCAACGTCTCCATGCATTTCGTCAAGGTGAACTCGCTACCGCTTCCATGCGGAAACCATGCCCAATCCTGGTAAGCAGGATCATTTGGTAGCGGCATCGGAACGCCGTCAGCAAAGTAGAAGCTTGCAAATCGCTTTGGATTCTCTCGCGTTGCAGCGCACGACTCACGGCCAAGCAAGGAACCTAACAGAGGCAGCGCCAAGGCTGTGCCAGTTCCCCGGAGGAACCGGCGTCGATCCATTTGACTTAATCTTATTCGCATTGCTCTAACCTTTGACCGTCTTGGAAACTCAGCACTTGCTATGACTACTTCGTCTGAAACAACTCACTGGCAACAATCGCCGAAATCAAAGTCCTCAGACCATCCTCACGTCGCCGTACCTTTTCGGTAACTTCATCCAGGTCTGCTCGATCAGAAAACTTGAGCGACCTGCCCAAAGCAAAAGTCATAAGCTTATGGGTCAGTGCGCTAACAAACTGATCTTGGCGATTCTCTAACAGATATCGCTTCAAGCCGTCCATGCCATTCAACTTGTGGTGATTGGATAACTCACTGGATGCGTCGACTGGCTTTTCGCCAACTTTATCTCGCCATTTTCCCAAAGCGTCGTAATTTTCAAACGCAATTCCCCACGGATCTATTTTCACATGACAAGCGTAACAAGCCTGATGGTTGCGGTGATCGACGATCCGCTCCTTGAGAGTCATCTTGGCGATCTCTGGATTGGTTAGATCGATTTGTGGTACTGCAGGTGGCGGAGGTGGTGGAGGGTCGTTCAGCAGGCTAATCAAGATCCATTTGCCACGCTTGAGTGGATGCGAATCGGGATAGTCTGCATTCATCGAAAGTACGCCAGCTTGTGTCAGCAATCCACCTCGACGGGAACCATCCTGTACGGGAATACGCCGAAAATCATTTCCGTAGACTTCGCCTATCCCGTAGTGCTGAGCCAAGCGTTGATTGGCCATGACATAGTCGGCGTGTAGAAAATTCAAAACGCTTTCATTGTTCCGTAGGATTTCGCTCAAGAGCGCGACCGGTTCATGTTGCATTGCCTCTTTGAGCAAGGGATCAAAATGCGGTAGATGCTGCTGGAAATTCAAGAAGTCAAGCAACTCTAGATCCAACCACTGATGCACAAATTGTTCCGCGAAACGTCTTGAACGAGCATCTGCCAACATGCGTTCGACTTGGTGCTGGAGAGTTTCTGGATCGAGCAGTTTTCCACTGGTCGCCAAATCGAGCAGCTCGTCATCTGGAAGACTACACCACAAGAACATCGACAACCGCGTGGCCAACTCACCAGCGCTGAGCATCTGGCGACCCAATGATTTCGAGTCAACTGCTGAAGTCTGACTATCGCTTGCCCTGTCGCTCGACCTCTCTTGATGAGCTTGAACCAGGTACAAAAACTTAGG
>JAJTFC010000099.1 GCA_021298315.1 Planctomycetaceae bacterium | reverse complement strand
CGTTTACACTTCGGGTTACTGGGCCTGCGGCCCGGTGGCTAGTAACTCGAGCCGTCAGGGAGGCAGCGATAGTACACGGCCGATGGCTTCGCATGACGCACACTCGAGTGCTTCCTCGTTTACACTTCGGGTTACTGGGCCTGTGAACCTTCACCCTTCACCGGAGGGCTTGCACCCAACCGCTTTCAAAAACCACTCGGCATGCGCCGAAATACACTCAAATCCAAGCTTTCCTAAAATGATTCAAATGTCGATTTTACGGTGTTGGGACGTCCGGATGCGTCGAGCCGGCTGCAACCCTGCTTTCGGTTTTCATGCCAGCCAAAGAACCTTACTTCATCGATCCAGAACCGATACAAGGGCTACGTTCCTACAAGTTGCTCGAGGGAACGGCCTGCGAGCATCTGCCAATTCTTGCTAAGTCTTTGATCGAACCTGAGGTGGACGCGAGTGAGTAACAGCGATTGGATCATCGCTTGGTCGATCCGTTTGGCGATGCTCTTGTTTGTGATCGTTCAAGCCGCCCAATGGTACGGAGCGAAAAGACCTCGCATGATCCTATTTCTAAATGTGCTTTGGACTGCAAGTTTCATTCTTTTCCTGCTGCATGTCGCTGCAGCATTTCATTTCGTTCACCATTGGAGTCACGATTCCGCCTACATGGCTACGGCCAACGAAACCAAGGAGAAAATGGGTTTCGCTTACGGTGCTGGAGTCTACTTCAATTATTTGTTTCTGGGCGTATGGGCGATGGATGTCGCGATGATCTGGCTAAGTCCTAGACCTATTTCCGGCACCCAAAAAAATCTTGCGATGCTCGGCAGAATGTATCTCCTTTTCATCGCTTTCAACGGCGTCGTTGTCTTCAAGTCCGGATGGCTCAGAGTGATCGGATCGCTCTGTACTCTTCTGCTGGCACTCCTTGCAATCCGATTCTACAGCCGCTCCAAGACCCTTTAGCTTTAATCCGATATCAACGTTTTTTGACGCTGGTCTTGGCAGACGCAAGTCCCAGGGTGTTTACCGCATAGACAACGAGTCTGTTGGTTGGATCTTTAGGAACCGAGTCACCCTTGAGAGTCATTTTCATCATCGCCATCGGTTGCGGAGGGGTGTCGCTGTACTGTAGTCCTTGAAAGACACCGCGACCGAACGGATTATTGCTTTTGTCGGGAATTCTCGCGATCTGCTTGCCATCGAATTCGATGACAAAATAAGCAAGTCCACTTTCGAGATCAGCGTCGCATTCCCAAACGATCGTGTTTTGATCGATATAAGCTTCGGTGGGTGCTGGAGGAAGAGAATCGTCAGGCACCAAAGAGTCTTTCGAATACTGAGTCCACAGTTTGGCGAATTTTTGGTTGGGTAACCAAGAGCACTTCAGAGCATCAGGCGTTGCGTTGCCTAAATCATCGAGAGACATAGGCTCTCCACCTTGTGGAACTAACCAAGCTTGGTTGGCGTTCATCGGCTTAAGAGGTTCGCCTGGTTGATCGGGCAAGCGTTGAGTCAGGCACTCATCGAGCCAAGGGATAGCAAGATACCTTTGATTTCCGCACTCGTGGCTCGTCAAAGGATCGACAGAGGTTGCGATGAGGGCACCTCGAGATCGAAGATTATTGAAGAATTCCAGGTTTGCGGGCCAAACCGATGCGAAGCGATCGTCCTGCACGGTGACACCTTCTTTGGTTCCGACATTGCACATCAAGGGGACCCCGAGGATACCTTCGTTGACCGGGTAATTCTGAATATTCCCTTTGGATGCAACAGGTTCCACCAGGGGAACGCCTGACCTGAGCCAAGCGGCGATGGTTTTTTGAGGGTATAGCATAGCGATTCCGCCACACCAATGCCCGCCACCGCTGTGCCCCCAAAGTGCCCATGGTACTTGTTTAAGTTCTGGATGTTTGGTTTTTTCAGCCAGCAACTCCAAAGCCTTCATAAAGGCTTTGGCCGACCCCTTTCGAGGATCGCACCACAATTGGCAATCCGCTTTGTCAGGTTGTTCGTAGGCAGGAGATAACAGCGCGCAAGCATGCTTTTTGGCTAGCGCTTGCCAATGCAGGTCATAGGCGCCGGTCAAACCCGATTTGCAGGAACCTTCTCCGCATCCATGTTGATGGACTACGATTCCACGCAGAGTTTTGACTCCGGGCGGGATCCAGATCGTGAAGTTTGCTCCATAGGAAAGTTCGCCAGATTCGGAGGACGGCTCTAAGCGACAGCGGTAATAGGGCTCGTTCGCCTCAGGGAACACGTCGTAAGGAGGTGATTGTGCCAACGTGTCATAGAATGCCAGGATTATAACGGAAAAAAACAATGGATATGAAATCCAAGGATTACGCGTCGGTGTGGTTAGAATTGCCATGTCGGTTTGCCGAAAGAGTGGTTTAAAGACTTGCTTACTAGATTGTGCGTAACTATTGTAACTTCGAATCCGAATGGTCTGACTGCTGATGTGATGTCTACGCATGGTTTTGCACGAATGAAAAAAGGTTTTTCAGTATCCCAGATCACCGACCCAAGAAAATTACTTGGGATCGGCAAGGATTGGAATCGCCTTTCGGCCCTGAGTCCTTACCCGATGGGCAACAGCGGATCCTGGGATCGATCTTTCCCATGGCTTCTCGGATGGTTGAGCGAGATCCCCGAGCAGCAGCGGGATCCCTTAGTTCTGGTCGCAACGTCCAGTGGTAAGGTTCGGGGGATTTTACCTCTCTTGATACACGAAGGTTCTGAGGGATCTGAGTTTCGGCTCATGGGCTCCCACGGATGCTTCGGGGATTGCAAGGGGATACTTGGAGATCTAGCCGATCAAAAAGCCTTAGGAGAAGCCTTCGCGGGCTACCTTGCTGAAGAATGGCTTGGTAGTTCCAGTTGCATCGAATTCAAACGCGTCGGTGAGCACGACCAAGGACTCTTAGCGTTGGTGAATCATTTAGTCTGCGAATCGGGTTGGAACGCCACAAGCCGTTCCGAATCTCCCGCCAGATACGCTTTCTGCCCGACCATGGGGCCTGATGGAGAACCAATTTGGCCCTTGGCATCGCGTCGTACGATTGGGTTGGTCAAGAAGGCTTCGCAGAGCGGACTATTTGAATATAGCCAAGCCTTCGAGGATTCAGACAAAGAGTCCATCGTCAAGCACATTCTAGCGATACGCGGCATGATTAAAAACGATGCACCCGAGTTGAAGCATCGCTTCGGTTCCATTGCAATGACGCGAAGGGTCGTCGATTATCGTTTTGCTCCGGGAACGGATCCAAGTCTTTCGAGCATCGGACGGCTCGGAACCTGCAATCTCCTTTGGAAAGGCAATCCGATTGCTGGAGCCGTTTATGTTGATGATCAAGCTTCACGCTACGTATTTTGGATGGAGGTTCGAGTCCATCCAGATCAAGAGCAGTTGATCTTCTGGATGCTCTTTTCTAATCTGATCCGAACTTCGCTAAGCCAAGGATTAGAAACCATACACGTTGCATCCTCTTTGGGTTCTCGAGCGATTGGCTTAAAAAATTTCGCTGTCAGGGTCCAGACCATTAGAGTTTGCGCTAGATCAGAAGCACAGGACCAACAGGGCTCGGACTATTCCGAGCCATCGATTGCTACCAACTGACCACTTGCCAGTTGGTCATCTTTTGATGATATTGCTTAGCAGTCAGCATCAGAGCAAAGGGGTGGTCGAATATGCCAAGGATTGGGAAGTTTCTTTGGGACGATGGTGGTCGTGCGAAAAGCGGTTTCGTCGGCTTGACGGGTGATTGTGTCACGCGTGCGATCGCCATCGCGACAGGGCTTGCTTATCGTGATGTTTATCAAACACTCATGGAGCGGCACGGATCTTCGCCACGCAACGGTGTTCCTCAATCGGTCTACGGACCATATCTGGCTGAATTGCGATGGGAAGAGTGCACGGTTTCGAAGCCCTTTCTGCCGGTCGAAAGATTCGATTTCTCCGAGGGATTCCATGTTGTTTTGATGCAAGATGCCTACGGAAGAAAAAGCCACCTAGCTGCTGTGATCGATTCGAGCCTGCACGACACTTGGGACCCGCGCGACGACGATAATACTTATCTGATCAACAAGTTTTGGAGACCGACCCACGGTGCAGTTTGCAACATAAGATTCACAACCGGAAGAGTTGAACCAAAGCACCAAGGGGATTTGACCCAAGCGGAGTTCGAGAAAATCATACAAAGACTCCGGGCGATCGATAATACAGCTCGCAATCAAGCGGCAACCGAAGGGGAGCGAGAAAATGCGCTTCGCATGATGCAGAGCCTGATGCTTCGCCATAATCTGTCCCGCGAAGATTTAGCGAGCCAAGATGGAATTGAAGCCACCGGGTATGCGAGAGTCGCTTGTCCTGTCAACAGTTCGAAAGCCCTGGCTTGGGAAAAAGACCTAGCGTTTTACATCACGCAACATGTCTTTCCATTGACACAATGGTACTCAGGCCGCAAAGGACACCGGACGATCTTCTTTTTTTACGGACCTCGCACCGATGTTGAGAACGCGATCCAGTTGTTCCGCGAATTGCTGCTGACGATCGCGACGGCTGCCAAGCTTCTCTACGGAGGATATGCTCGAGGCAGTGGGGCCTCTTATGCAGAAGGCTACGTCAATTCCCTGCCCAAATCCGATGTCCTGAGTGGTCAGGTGGACAAGGATAAAGGCTCTGAGAATATTCCTTCGGATCCATCGCAATTTGCATTGATGCAACAGCGTTCTTTAGTCGTTCATGAACGAGCAAGAGAATGGCTCGCTGTGGAATGCGGAATCCGGTTGATGACCACCACTCGAAGGTTACGCGATTTTCGCGATCCGGCTGCCGAACTCATTGGGCGAAAGCACGGTTCTGAACACCGCATCGATCCCCCATCGGCCCCAAAACGTCTGCTTTGAGAAGGTCCTTTCTCAAGATCAATAGGTGCTTAGCGCGAGTCGCTCGTTAGGCGAGCCTTGACACCTTTCTTGGCTCCATAAGGTTCTTTGGGGGTGGCTGCATCGTTAGCGATGCGATCCTCAGATACCACAGGCTCAGGTGGTTCCGACTTCGTTGGTTCAAAAACAGGATTCGCAAAGGTCAATTGGGTGCGAGGATCGACACCATTAGGAGGATCCCCCAGTGGAATCTCGTCATTGAGCACGCGCTGACCCATGATGCGACGCCCAGCGAATCGAGGACCGCGATAAATAGAGCCTTGTTGGATAGGCCCGATCCCAAGAAACCATGTGTCCTTGGCATTGCTCCCCGCTTGGGCAATACCTGACTGCCACAGCGGTTCTCGCGTTTCGCGGTCGTATGCAAAAACCGCGATCTTTGACGCAGCGCTTTTGACTTCCTTTTTCGCAAGCGAGATCTCAGGGATTGACGGCAGCGTCGGAGCAGCAGCGATAAGCGTGGTCGCTCCGCCAAAGAGATTGATCGCGGGGATACCATAAGTCACATTGTGGCCGTCGGTTCCAAGTGCTCCGCAACGAGCTTCGCAAATAATATCGGCGGTATCTTTCGTATCGACGATCTGACAGCCTGCTGCTGTCAATTGCTGGCGAATCGAACTGATCACATAGTCAGAGGTAACCAAGTTTGTTTGCATCGGTACCCCAGGAATCGCTTTTCCAGCCGAGGCCATGAAGGTCGTGTCCAGGTACACCTTGTAGCCAGTCAAGGGCCTGAAATCAATCTTCGAAATCGTCGAATCAACCGCATCGGACATAAGCAACTGTTCGGTTGCCGTCACCGACTTGGTCGTTCCGCATCCACTCAGCGTTGACATGATAAGCACAACACTACTGAGCAAGACGCCTAATCGCGTAATCCTATTTACCATCCACCCGGCTTTCATCGATGTTCAGTTGGCCTTTGAGTCTTCCAACGCACTTGGCTAGTCGCATTGGCTTGCCTTACTTTTTGGGATTCGTTTTTCATTGCGTCGACCAACTGTTCGCTAGGTCGATCGATTGTAAGCTGCTTGGTGTTGCCCGACGAGTCGGTCAGGATTACGGTCATCGTTGCAGGTAAGGCCGTTTTGGTCGGCTCTGCAACGACACTTGGCGGATTGGGGGAACGAGCGATCCCTAATTTGTGCAGTCTTTCCAGAACGCTTTGCGTACCGCAATAAAGACCTTCATCCAGCTCGGTATCTGCAGCAAAGCAAATGCCTACAAGCTCGTCACTGGAGTTGAAGAGTCCTCCGCCACTGCGTCCCTGAACAGGAGCTCCAGCCGTTTCGATGTTCGGAGAACCTATGTATCGATTCAGTTTCGTAACTCGAGAATCTCGCCTAGAAGGTGCATCGCCATGATTGCAACCGACGCTAAAGACATCGTCTCCTTCTCGCAAAGCGTCTAATCGCATTGCAACGCGGGCACTGGGCACGATCCGACCAGGATTGATTACCAGAACCCCGATATCAATGTCATCGATCTGATAATCGATCAACTCCGCTGGATACCGAACAGGCACACCACCCTCGAATCTCTCGACGGTGATGACTGAACTTTTCGTCCAATCCCTGAACAAATGACCACAAGTCAAAACCACAGCACCCCTATCGCTACTATCGATGATCGTTCCTGAACCGACCGCATGAGACTCTGGCTCATCGACAATAATTCGTACGGTAGCTGCTTGAGGATCGCTTGGAATCGTTGGACTATCTCCAAGCGGTTGCTTGCTCGGACGCTGTTGCATCGGAACCAATGCATCCACATCGATTTCACTTCTTTTTTGCTGCAATCCTGGCATCGATGTCGAAGCACTCTTGATCGAATCGGCAGTGGAAAACATGAGCATCCGACGAGAGAATTCCGTCCAAGTGCTAGGCCCTAGGATGCGATCAACCTCGCGACCGCTACGAACCAATACTGTTGTCGGTGTGTTGTGGACACGCCATCGGTCAGCCACATGCATCTCTCGCCGAACATCGACCAGGCGAATGACCCAACCGCGTTCGACAGCTTGGGCAGCCAAGTCGTTCATCGAAAGACTCGCAGGCTGTTGCGAATCGACAAAAACGATCGCCATGCAATCTCCGACAACTTGGGCGCTTGATTCGGTCCGCAACTGTCCGTATGAAAATTGGCATAGAAAGCCAACGAAAAAAGCTCCGCAAACAATGGCCGTCTGTATGGATCTATAAATGCTCGTTTGCCTGCGGATATCCATCATTGGCACTTCCTTGCTCCAATCCTGATCGGTCTAACCTCGATTTCCTTCGAGGTGCTTGTCCTTGGGAGGACTCGGGCCGAGTGTCCAAAAACATGGGTCTCGAAGCAATATCATTCAGCCGTTTTTGATCGATCCAACACGGTTTCTTTTGCTAGCATCACATCGACGCCTACCTGCAAGGAGGTGTCTCCACCCCCGACGAAAACCCCTCGGATTGGCGGCACGTCGGAATAATCTCTTCCCCAAGCGAGGGTGATGTGATCGAGATCGACTCGCATGTTATTGGTAGGATCCCAATCGATCCAACCGAAGGACGGTACATAGATTCCGACCCAAGCGTGGGAGGCATCGGCTCCTACAAGCTTCGATTCGCCTGGTGGTGGAACCGTTAGGAGGTAACCACTGACATACCTGGCGGGGATTCCAATTGTGCGCATGCAGGAGATCAATACGTTCGCTAAATCTTGGCAAACCCCCCGTCGACTTCTAAGTGTATCGATGGACCTAGTCGTAACATCGGTAGAGAGAGGCTGGTACTGGATCGAGCTATAAATATGTTTGTTGATTAGGTCGAGCATTTCTAGGGTGTCTCGATCGGGATCCCAGATCGGTTTGAGGAATTCGACAAATTCCGAGTCGATGGAGCAGTACCCAGAGGGACTCAGAAACTCTTCAGAGCAGAGCCCTTGTTGGGTTCTATCCTCCCGAAGAGCATTGGCGAAGTCGCCGAACCGATAGCCAGCGAACCAGCGATGAACGGGTTCATGTCGCTCGACCGAGCATTTCGAATGCACGATCATCTCCTGGTGGGTCCGTTCGATGCTGTAGAATTCGATTGGATTACCGAAACTGTCGTAGCCCTGGGAACGATACTCTGGCTCTGGCCCGATATCAACCGTTGCATGAAGGAGTTTTTGGTCCTGTGCTTCGCGGGGGCGTAAATGGAGTTGGTTGTGGCAGAGCGAGGCGGAAAAACTGTAACGGTAATGGGTCTTGTGCGAAACCTGATACTCTCGGATGCGGAAGGTGTCGTTAGACATTCGATGCTTTGAAATCTGCGAAAACAACTCGCAAGAGGCCCCTGCCCCCTGTGCAATCTGAGCGATCTTTACGCTATTCTATCGAGTCCACCAGTTGCCCCAAGCCCACTGATTGACAAACAAGCCATGCAAACCGTTCAAGAAAGTATCTACGATCACCCAGTCTACTACGATTTGATCTTCGGTAGCGACTGGGCAGCCGAATATAAATTCCTCACTGCAGCTTTCGCAAAGCATGTGCGTGGCAAAACCAAACGACTCCTGGAACCGGCTTGCGGAACCGGCCGACTTCTCTACCGGATGATCCGAGGTGGCTACGCCTGCCAGGGACTTGATCTGAACCCAAAGGCGATCGACTTTTGCAATAAGAGGCTCAAGCGACACGGGATCAAACCGTCGGGGTTTGTTGCCGACATGTGCAATTTTACGATCGATAAGCCTTGCGACGCGGCCTTCAACACCATCAACTCCTTTCGGCATCTATCGAGCGAGCAGCAGGCTGTGAAGCATTTACAGGCCATGGCCTCTGCGGTACGCCCAGGTGGAATCTACGCCCTGGGGTTCCATTTGACTCCCTTGGTAGGCCCGACGACCGACGAAGAGAGTTGGACCGCCCGACGAGGGCATTTGCAAGTCAACACGCGAATGTGGCCACGCGATAAAGATCCCAAAGCCCGAGTCGAACGCTTTAATATCCGTTTTGATATTTACAAACCAACCGGTTCGATGCGGATCGATGACTGTTTGGTTCTACGCAGCTACACCTACAAGCAATTCGATGCACTGGTAAAGAAAGTACCCGCCTGGAAAATCGAAACCGCATACGATTTTAGCTACGATATCGATGAACCGATCGAAGTCGATGAGACGACCGAAGATGTCGTCTACATTCTCAAACGCCAAGCGTAAAGACTTTTTGCGACCTGATTAAAACGGTGCGTCGCCAGCGTCATCCGAAGACGCTTGGGAGAACTCATCGTTGACCGAAACATCTGAACCTGCAGAAGCTTCCGAGGAACGTCGGTAAGAGAGTGCTTCTGCACTCAGGAAATACTTTACCTCGCTTTGAGGGTCTCGCTGCCATTTGCGGCCCGATAGTCGATAGTTGACCGTGATGTCGTCGCCAACGCTCAGAGCATCCACGCTATCGCAGGCATCCCCGATGAAATCCAACGGGATGTAGTTTGTGAATCGCCCAAGATTCTGTTCGAGCACTACAAGCCTCTTGCGAAAACCTTTTTGACCAAAGGTCTTGGTATCTTCGATCAAATGGACAATGCCTCGGAGGGTAGCGTTGGACATAGCAAACTTTGCTTTCGAAGGAAAACGATCTGAACGGGTGTGCCAAAACAACGACAAATTCTAGACGTTATTTCAACGATTGGAATACCACAAAAACCCGCACGATCGAGTTCCCCGCAGGACTATTTCTTTGCCAATCCCACCATTTCCAACAACTTCAACGCATTGGTCGTGGGTGTCACCCCAGGTCGCATCTTGTAATCGAATCGCATTTGCTCATTACCATCGACGGTCTCGAAAAACTCCCGGAAATGAACCACTTGCGCCGCCTTGGCGACTCCTTGGCAATTGGCTAGCTCCAAATCATGCGTGCTGGCGATGACCAGAGCTCCAAGCTGTACGAATTGATCGAGTACTTGTTCGACCGCAATTTGACGTTCACGCGAATTGGTCCCTTGAAGAATTTCGTCAAGCAAAACCAGTGAAACCCGGTTCTCTCCACCTTGCTGATGCTCTCGGGTTGCGTCGGTGATGGCTCGAAGCCGCTTGAGTTCAGCCATGAAGAACGACACTCCGTCGGCTAAGCTATCTTGGACGCGTATGCTCGAGGCTAGTTGGCAATTGGGGCCTTGCCAGTCACTGCAAGCCACCGGGCTTCCGAGTCGTCCGAGCACGGTGTTGATCCCCAAGGACCTGAGCAACGTCGATTTACCTGCCATGTTGCTGCCTGTGACGAGCAACAATGGTTTGGATTCGGCAATATGAACATCGTTGACGACGCGAAATTGATCGGGAATCAATGGATGCCCAAGTGCATTAACCTTAAGGTCTCGATCGGCGATATCTGCACACTGAGGATAACTCCAATCGGGATACTCATGAGCTACTGCCGCCGAACTGACCAGCGCCTCTAATTGCCCAAGCCCTTCGATCCATCCTTGGATGTTAGACCCGTGTTGCAGCTTCCAGCTTTCCAAGGACTCAAGCACCCGTGCGTCCCAAAACAGGAGCAACTGCAAACCCCAATAGGGGATGAACAATAAGGGATTGCGTTGGATACCAGCAAATCGCATGCGTCTCTGGAGACTCGCGATCGCATCGGTTGCAGGCAAGGATCCATTGTGAAATCTGCCTCGAAGATCCTGAAGTAAAGGTGCCTGGGAATCAAGCCTCTGACCTAAATCCAGTAGATCCCTCAACGATGAAAGTTCTCGATTTGCGTTTCCAATCTGCACAAACAGGTCATGGATCTTGCCTACGATCGATACGGTTACCAACAGGTTTATTCCAACACCCGCCAAGAAGGCGAAGAAACTGAGATTGAATAGTTGGGTCTGCTTGAGTACGAGACTGAGCACGATTCCGGCGATCGCCAAAAGGGTAATGCTCGGCCCGATCCAAGTCAGCGGTTTTAGCCAAGAGTGTTTCTGAAAAAACGAGGGGGATAAGCCCCATTGGGCTATCCGCTCTGGCGAAGTATCGCAACCTCGGAACCCTAGAGCTGCGTCCCAAAACGATTCACGCCATGCCCTATTTTCCTTAAGCTCCTTGGCGGCCCTTTGACGCTCCTGGATCACCGAGAAAGGTATCCAAGTTGCCATCCACTGGGCGATGGTTTTCGCACCCGATTCGGTTACCGCTAGCGAAAACCAACGGAACAAGGAGCGATCCCCGAACAAGTCCAGGTCTTTTGAGAGTTCGTTGGCAAATCCCATTGCTGCATTCTCGGTGGGTAATGCCGGAAGCTCCACCCAGTTGCGTTTGCAGCGGGCGAGCATTCGCCGATAGAAATTCCGTTTCTGCACGGACCAATCCAATTTATCTCGCAATACTTCTTGCCACGAAGCAAGAGCGAGAAATCCCAACAGGAGCAATAGGCCAAAGATCCAAACGACGCTCGGAAGCTTGGGTTCACTCAAGCCGACGATCACAAGTAACAGGCCAGGGATCGCGGTTGCAATCCGACCGATACTGAGTTTCTTCGAGAGTGACTCTCCGATTGCGATTCGATCTTCGAGCTCTTTGGTCTTCGACTCGTAAGCGGACTGTGCGGTATCCAAAAAAATAGACTTTCGAACGTTGGACTAGGAGAAAAGCGCGGCAGCAAAATCGTCGGGTGAAAACTCTTGGAGATCCGGCAGTTTTTCGCCAAGACCAACAAACTTGACGGGAAGCCCAAACTGCTCGGCTATCGGGATGATGACGCCGCCCTTGGCTGTCCCGTCAAGTTTGGATAGAACAATTCCGGTGCATCCGGCAGCCTCCGAGAAACCCTTGGCCTGACTGATTGCATTTTGTCCAGCGGTTGCATCGAGCACCAAGAGGACTTCATGGGGTGCGGAGTCGACCTGTTTTTGTAAAACGCGTTTGATCTTCTCCAACTGTTGCATCAGGTTGCTTTGCGTCTGAAGTCGTCCTGCGGTATCGACGATGCAAACATCGTACCCATCAGCAACCGCCTTCTGCATGGCTTTGAAAGCCACTGATGCAGGATCCGATCCTTGTTCTCCAAGCATGATGTCGCAACCGATCCGATCCGACCAGATCTTCAATTGCTCGACCGCAGCAGCACGGAAAGTATCCCCAGCGGCTAGCAAAACACGCTTGCCTTGTTGCGTCAATCGATAGGCGATCTTGGCAATCGAAGTCGTCTTGCCCGAGCCATTGACACCAACGACCAAGATCACGGCAGGCTTGGTATCAGGTAGATTCAGACTACCGCCTTTGCTCTTGAGTGACTCAGACACTCGGTCGCGGATCACTTTTAAAACATCTTCCTGATGAACCTTGCGAGCTCGATATTGGTCGTGGATCGAATCCTTGATCTTGGTCGCCATGCTCGGGCCCATGTCGGTTCGAATCAAAATCGCATAGAGCCTAGAAAGAAACTCATCGTCGACCAATTCCCCCTCGGACTTCCACAGATCCCGGATGTCGGTTCGAAGAAGATCGTTGGTTTTCTGCAAAGCTCGACGGAACCAGCCGACTTTGCTCGTCGAACTCTCGTCCTTGGAAACCGACGGTTGCTCGCCGTTGCTTGGGCTTTGAGTCTGATCTTGGCTGAGCCCATTCTCCTGAGTCTCCTGCGATGCATTTTCAGCAGCTTCGGGGGAACTTGAGTCGGCGGCAGGCTTCTTTTTCTTCCAGAAAATCATTGCTTGTTCAAATCCTCTTGGGGGGTGACAATCCAAGGTTTTAGTCGGGGGAAATCGAGTCGACAAGGGACAAACGCCAACGCAGGCAGGCTTCCCCCTTTTTTCTAGGAAAAACCCAATGATTCGCTACGAGAATGAGCTTTGTCTGCAGGCCGAAGAGTTCGTCGACTGCTTGATCCGATCGACCCTAGCCGAGCGTCGCCCCGTGGATGATTTGCAACGAATCGAAGGGATGCTTCGGCACTCCAATCTAATCATTACGGCTCGAAGCGAAACGGGATTGTTGATCGGGGTTTCCAGAGCGATTACGGATTTCTTTTACTGCACCTATCTGTCAGATCTCGCAGTCGATGTTGCCTACCAAAGGTCTGGGATCGGTCGCGAACTGATCTCCAGAACCCACAAGCAAGCAGGACTTAACACCACACTGATCTTGCTAGCAGCACCCAAAGCCGAGAGTTACTATCCGCACATCGGAATGACCCGACATCCAAGCGCCTGGATCACCCCCCGACTTGAGTCGACGTCAAAGCCGGCTCATGAATAGCAAGCACCATTAATTGCGAAAGAAATCAACCCACTTTATCTCAATCGAACTTGGATTTTTATCCGCCAACCATGCTTTGGGAATCGTCCACTGAAAATATTGCCCCTGCTCAAGAGGTAGCCGAACCGGATCAACCTCTTTGCCATTACCTGACATTACCCGCAACAGCTTCGACTCGAACTCTTTTTGCCGTGACGAAGTCTTAGTCTCTCCAGCCTGATTGGTCTCCTGAATGATCTCTGTCCAGCTTTCCTGCAACCGCGATGAATTGAACTCACCGGAGTAAGTTTTGGAACAGTTGGTGATGATCAATTGGATCTGCTCGAGTCCCTTGGTATGCAGCCGGAGGGTCAGTTTATCGGGCCAATCCTTCTTGCACCTGATGAGCTTGCAACTGCCGATTCCTTTGGTGCTATGCAACTCGATCACCACGCCATCGGAGGATCCCACTTGTTCAGCGATAACAACACGGTCTCCCTCTCTAACTTCGGAGATCTCAATACTGTCCATCCCAACACTCTCCCTGGCATTCAAACTTGGCCTGTCCGTATTGTTTTGTGCAATGGCTGACGTTCCCCCGAGGCCCATGATGCCCAAGGTGATTGCTAATACCGCCGTCAAAGCTGGTTTCCAGGAGCAACTATCGGCTGCATCTTGCGATGGATAAGCTCTAACGATCAGTCCGTCTCGAACGACAAAAGCACCTGACATTTGAAATCCATCGCCAACGAGTTTTCCGAATCCATACCCCTTTAAAATTGCAGCTTTGAATCCTTCGATCCAAACCCTCGGTCCAAAAAGCTGCTTCCAGGTCCCTCGTGGCAACTGATAAGCTCGAAACAATTGGCATTGTGTATCGCTGATGACGGGACAATCTTCGAGATTGTATCTCTTCATCATCTCGACCCCTTGCTCGATGCTGCCCATGTGCACGACCACGGGCAGCAAAGATTGCTTTTGCCATTGTTGACGAGCTTTCTTGAGCTCGTCGAGTGTCTCGCGGCAAAAGGTACATCCCGCATGACGCAGAAAAACCAGTAGCACATCCTGCTTTGAACTGAGCTCATCGATCGATTCGCCGCGCGCCGTTTTCGCAAACTTATTCGCTTGTGCAAGCGTCCAATTCTCCTGGGTTTCTCCCACCGAAACTTGCCTTGGATCCGAGTTGGTTTTGAACCCCAAATAGAGCATCGCTCCGAAGGGGATCCACCAAATCAAATCGTTCGTGAGAATCATCCAACCCCAACTCCAAGGCAATGTGCCTTCGATCGCAGATTGCAAAAATCCAATCGGTCCAAAAATCTTCCCTAAAAAACCTACAGCGATCACCGGCCAATGTTTGGCGAAGTCTCTTGATGCCCACCAGTACCCCAGGCCATAGACCCCGACAATCATTCCGACACACTGCCAGATTCCTGGGTAATTCGGACGTGTGATTCCTGTCAGATCGAACCAATGGTTGGGGAAGAGAATAACCCAAGCTCCCCAAACCAGGTTGTAAATCGCTGCCGCTTGTAAAACTCGACGCGGCCAAGTTGGCTGCTGTGCCATTTGGTGAATACCTCTCTGGGGCTCTTGTCAGCCAATTGCCAGACACTAGTCAACCAATCGGCTATCCAATTGGCGAAGGAACTCTCGCAACGCGCGTGACCGATGGCTGATGGCTCGTTTGACATTCAAACCGAGCTCTGCAAACGTCCGATGGTATTCTAGCACCTCGAAAAGGGGATCGTAGCCAAAGCCCTCCGAACCCCGACGTTCGCGCAGTATTCGACCCCAGCATTCTCCTTGCACCTCTAACGCGACATTTCCATCAGGATCGCAAAGCACGATAGCGGAAATGTAATAACCTTGCCTCTTCTCATCGGGTACTGTCGCTAGCTCCCTGAGGATCTTGTCATTATTGCGTTGATCGATCTGCGATCGCTCGGTAAGACCTGCACTAGCTCCATCATCAACGGAGTATCTTGCCGAAAAGATCCCCGGCGCCCCGCCCAATGCTGGCACGCAAAGCCCACTGTCTTCACCGATCGTCCAAAGCCGATGTTCGATTGACTGGGCAACGGCCTTGAGCCGTGCGTTCTCGATGAAAGTGCTACCGGTTTCCTCGACATCGATGGCCTTGGGCACATCGGCTAACGTCAGCAACTGAAAGCCTCTTGGCTGCAAATGGGCATTGAGCTCAATGAGCTTCTTGCGATTGGTTGTCCCAAGCAGCAGCTTTTTAGATTTCTTTAAGGAGGCCCAATCCATCATCGCCCGATCGACAAAACCTATTTAGAAAGATCCCGCAGCTTGATATTTTTGAACTCTGTCCACATCGGTTTGCCTGCGTGAAGTTGCAACGCCAAAATCCCCTCCTTGAGGGCTAGATCTGGATCGTTGTCAGTAAAGTCGAGAATCAATCGATCGTTCAGATAGTGTTTGATACGACTCCCCTGTGCAATGATCACCACATCGTTCCAATCGTTTAATCGAAATAAGCTCTCAAATTCCTGGTCGCTAATGCATTGACCAACAACCTTCTTGGCCCCATTTTCCCAGATGGCTTTTTCACCTGCTAAGCACAATCGCCCTCGCTTGCCACCTTCGTCATAGATAAAACCAGCTACATTCGGGAGCTTTTTTTCGTTGCGAATCTCATGCTGGTAGCCACGGACGACCCATTTGTTTTTGGCCTGCGGTGTTTCGATATGCTTGGATCGATACTGCACGCCAGAGTTGTTTGAATCGTTGCATCGGAAAGTGAACCTCAATTCAAAGTCTGCTAGCTTCCCACCTTTCCATATCAGGAACGTGTTGCCATTGGCCGGATGCTCGGGGGTTGTTTCACCATGGATGACTCCATCTTTGACAGACCATAAATCAGGATCACCATCCCAATTGGTAAGATCTTTGCCGTTAAAAAGTGTTGTGGACTTCTCGGCAAGGACTGCGGGTGCTTTTTCGATCACTTTTGGTAGTGCATCTTGGGCGTGCAAACCAACCAAGAATGAGCTTAGAAAGGTCAAACTGAAAAAAGAAACCTCGATGATTTTTTTCATGGTCTGGGTTCCTGAAGACTAGGAGTCGTAAGTTCTCTTGGCGGCACAGCCATTGACGAAATTCGTGCGGGCAAT
>JAJTFC010000098.1:858-32078 GCA_021298315.1 Planctomycetaceae bacterium | reverse complement strand
TTGTCCGAGGGCTTGCCAGTAGGCGGCTCGTCGATTGCCAGAGAGCGAGGACATCGCACCGCTGTCGGCTAGGATAGCAAGGACGGATTGTCCGAGCTTGCATCGCCGCACGAGTTGGCTTTGGTCTTTGAAAGGACCGTGGGTTTGTCGCTGTGCGGCGATCATGAGTCCATCGTTTTGATGAAGTCCTCGGATCATGGACAGGCCGAGTCGGACTCGGTGGAGTTTTGAGCCGACATTTTCCAGGGTGCATTCCCATTGGCTTGCGTTGAGATCGACCGGTGAGATTTCGACGTTGTGTCGCTGGGCATCGGCGATGAGTTGTGCAGGGGTATAGAAGCCGAGTGGTTGGCTATTGAGCATCGCGCAGCAGAAGACATCGGGGTGGTGGTGTTTGATCCAGCAAGATGCGTAGACCAGCAGAGCAAAGCTTGCCGCATGGGACTCGGGGAATCCGTATTCGCCGAAGCCTCGGATTTGATGAAAAACCGTTTCTGCGAATTCTTCTTTGAGTCCATTTGTTCGCATGCCTTCGATGAGTTTTTTCTTGAACTGATCGATCACACCTGGACGTCGCCAAGCGGCCATGGCTCGACGCAATTGATCGGCTTCGCCGGGCGTAAAGCCTGCGGCGACGACTGCAAGCCGCATGGCTTGTTCTTGGAAGATCGGTACGCCCATGGTTTTGCGGAGGACTTGGGCGATCGCTTCGGTGGGATACGGTGGCTGCACACCGGAGCGTCTTGCGGCTAGATAGGGGTGGACCATGTTGCCTTGGATAGGTCCGGGCCGAACAATGGCAACCTCGATGACCAGATCGTAAAAGGAGCGTGGCCTGAGTCGCGGCAGCATGCTCATTTGAGCACGGCTTTCGATTTGAAAGACCCCGACAGTGTCGGCTTTGCAGATCATGTCATAGACGCTGGGGTCTTCGGCAGGGATGGTAGCAAGGCTCAGTTGTTTTCCGCAATGCTCCGACAGCAGATCGAGGCTGCGGTGGATCGCCGAGAGCATGCCTAGGGCAAGGCAGTCGACTTTGAGGATACCCAGTTCGTCCAGATCGTCTTTATCCCATTGGATGATCGTACGACCGGTCATCGAAGCGTTTTCGATGGGGCACAGTTCGCACAAACTCCCTTGGGTCATGACCATGCCACCGGTGTGTTGGGAAAGGTGTCGTGGGAAACCGAGGATGGACTCGACAAGATAAAAAAATCTCTTTCCTTGCTCGGACTCCGGTTCGATCCCGACATCGCTGCAGCGTTTGGCAAGGCTTTCGATACCGCTGCGACCATCGATGATCTTCGAGAGGCTATCGATACGATCATTGGTAAAGCCGAGAGCTTTGGCACACTCGCGAGTCGCCGAGCGGATTCGGTAGGTGGTCACTGCGGCGGTCATCCCAGCGCGATGCCGACCGTATTTTTCATAAACGTACTGAATGACTTCTTCGCGGCGTTGGTGTTCAAAGTCGATATCGATATCGGGAGCTTCGTTGCGTTCGCGGCTGATGAAGCGTTCGAAGAGCAGATCGTAACGGCTCGGATCGACGCTCGTTACACCCAAGCAGTAACAGACCGCAGAGTTGGCCGCCGATCCTCGGCCTTGGCATAGGATATCCCTCGAGCGTGCAAATCGAACTAGATCCCAGACCGTCAAAAAGTAGGGTTCGTAGTGGAGCTCTTCGATGAGTTTCATCTCGTGGCGGAGCATTTCCACGACCCGCACGGGGACTCCTTTGGGATAGCGGGCTTGCGCACCTTCCCAAGTAAGTTTCTTCAGATAGTCGATCGGACGCATCCCCTCGGGTGACCATTCGCTCGGGTACTCGTAGCGGAGCGAATCGAGGCTAAAGTCGATGCGATCACTGATGACCAGCGTATTTGCGATCGCTTCGGGGGCTTGGCGATACAGATGCTCGATTTGCTCGAGGGTTCTGAGGGCTCGCTGAGCATTGGTGGGTCTGAAACGTGCGACTTGGTCGATCGTCGTTCCTGTAGCGATCGCTTGGAGGCAATCCTGGAGGATCATCCGATGCTCGTGGTGGTAGAGTGCACCTGCAGCGGCGACCAATTCGACTCGGGATTGGCGGCTGAGTTGGCCGAGTATTTGCAATTTGGCTTGGTCGTTGGCCAGCAGGTGCATGTGGCTGATGAGGTACCCTCGATCTTGAAAAAGTTCGCCGAACTGGTTTAGCCAAGCAAGCCAGTTGGCAGGTTCCAGTGGGTCAAAGGAATGTCCGACCGAGCACCAGGGTCTCGATGGGATGGGTGGGATTTGCAGTGGAGCAGCAGAGTCCAAGCTCGATTCGACGGGTTCTTGCCCAGCAGGGGCTTGGTCTAAGTCTTGGTCTTGCGAATCGGGCAGGCCGAAGTCCAGGATGCGAGAGGATTGGGCGTTGGGCAGGTTTGGGATCAAGCCACCGAGTAGAAAGCGGCTGTGGGCGGCGATATCGTGCCAAGTGATTTGCGAGAGACCTTTGGGGGCCCGCAGTCGTCCGATGCTCAAGAGTCGGCAAAGATCGCCGTATCCTTGGCGGTTGGTGGGCCAAAGGACCACGGCAGGCCCGTCGATGGGGTTGATTTCACAGCCGACGATGAAGCGCAGGTTTTGGTCTTTGGCTGCCGTATGGGCTCGGACGATGCCGGCCAAGGTATCGCGGTCGCTGATCGCAAGTCCTGAGTAGCCCAAGAGTTTGGCTTGTTGGACAAGTTCGTGGGCGTGCGACGCACCTTCGAGGAACGAGAAGTTCGATTTGCAGTGGAGTTCGACGTAAGGTGCCATGGGTCTTCAATCTACCGAAGTTCCCAAGATTGGAATACCGACTGGGGGACTTGGCGGTAAATTCACAGATTCCCGTTGTTTTTCTGAGGTTCGGACGGTTACAATCTCAGTAAGTGCTGCGAAACGCATCGCGGCTGTGCGTATCGGTGCAAAAGGCTCCCGATTCTAGGCAACCTGGGGGCATTTTGCCTGGCTCGTTTCGAAAGGAGGTGATTAGTGAATTCTTGTTCTACTAGCCAAAGGGGTGGGGCGTCCTAAGTATGCCGGCGGGCTGTTTAAGACAAGCAGCTCCAACCCCAGCTTGTGGATGAAATGATCACCATTTCACCAAAACAGGCTAAACTTGACGGTAACGAGCCCGGATCCATGCGAAAGCATTGGATCCGGGTTTTTTTGTTTATGGGATTCGCCCCCCCTTTTTTGAATGATCCATAGATTCGCAAATTTGGAAGGCTTGAGTCTCAACATGCGGGATTATTTGGTAGCTCTCTTGGTCGGAATCGTCGAAGGACTCACGGAGTTCTTGCCCGTCAGTTCGACGGCTCACATCGTCTTGACCCAAGCTTTCTTGGGGATGCAATTGGACGATCCATTTTGGAAGATGTTCACGGTGGTCATTCAGCTCGGTGCGATCCTCTCGGTAGTGGTCTACTTTTGGCAAAGGATCGTCGATTTTGGGAATTCTTTTTTAGCAAATATTCACCGTGCAAGACCAGGAGATCCCGATGGCCAAATCCGACCTTGGTGGCAGCATCCGCTGGCCTTGGTCATCATCAGTTTTCTCGTCACTGCGATCCCTTGCTTTTTGATGGATAAGCTCATCGGTGAGAACCTCGAAAAACCCCTGTTCATCGGCTTGGCTATGCTCGTCGGTGGAATCGCCATGCTGTGGATCGATCGGGTGTTTTCGCCCAAGGCCAAAACAGACACGATCGAGACAATGACACTGCGGCAAGCGATCGTCATTGGGGCGACGCAGATCTTGGCGGCGGTATTTCCCGGTACGAGTCGTTCGATGGCAACGATTGCCGGTGGGCAGATCATGGGCCTCTCGCGCCCGGCAGCCTTAGAGTTCAGCTTTTTTCTCTCGATCCCTGTGATGTTTGCTGCCAGTGGATTTAAGCTTTTGCAGTTTGTCATCAAAAGCCCGATTCAGATCCAATCCCAGCAGTGGGTCACGCTTGCTATCGGCTTTGTAACGAGTTTTTTGGTCGCCTTGGCCGTGATCGCTTGGTTTATGCAATGGGTTCGCTCCAGGGGCTTTGCTCCTTTTGCGATTTACCGCATAGTTCTCGGAGCGGTGGTCATCGGGTGGCAATGTCTGTAGATATCCGTGGCCTTATTTCCTATTTGTGGGTTCATCCGGTATTTTTGTGGGTAGAAACTCGTTTTTCTCGTACTCAGCGACGCGGTACTCGTACTCGTACTCGAAAACGCATGAGTCGATGCAAGCCGATCACCTCTCCAAGTAAGCTCTAAACCCAATATTTGTCCCGTATATCAACGACATCCCAATACGTCCCTTCGAGTACGAGTACCGTTTCACTAAGCACGAGCACGAGTACGAGCACGAGCACGAAGAGAACCAGTGGCATAAATTCTAAGCCACGATAATTCCTGAAGACCCCGTTTGTGTTTATAGTGTTATCCTGTCTTGAACACCCCCTTGGCCCTCTTCCTTCTTATTGATCCATTTTGGAGAATAATCGATGAGTCACTCGCAATTCAATTCACGTCGGCATTTCTTGATGGGACTTGCCGGCGCTTCGGTGGTCGCTAGCTCGCCGTTTCGAGCATCCGGTTATCAGTCACCTAACGATCGGCCTGTGTTTGCCACGATTGGACTGAGGAATCAAGGTTGGGCGATCACAAGCAAGTCGTTCAAGTTCGCTAATTTTGCGGCTCTTGCCGATGTGGACTCGAAAGTTCTCGAGGAGAACGTTGGCAAAGTCGAGAAGGCCCAGGGCAAGAAACCGGACGCTTACAAAGACTATCGCAAGATTCTCGATCGCAAAGACATCGATGCGGTGATGATTGCAACGCCGGATCACTGGCACACGAAGATCTGTATTGAGGCGATGCGAGCAGGCAAAGATGTCTACTGCGAAAAACCGCTGACACTGACGATCAACGAAGGCAAATTGATCGAGAAGGTTGTTAAGGAGACCGGTCGGGTCTTCCAGGTTGGCACGATGCAGCGAACCGAGTTCAACAATCAGTTTTTGACAGCCGTCGCGCTGGTCAAGCATGGGCGGATCGGCAAGATCAAGAAGGTCACTTGCGGGATCGATGCGATGGAAGCCTCGCCGGTGATTCCAGAAGCTCCAGTACCCGAAGGACTCGATTACGATTTTTGGCTCGGGCCAGCTCCCAAGGTTCCTTATCGCGCACTTGCCGAGATGCGCAAAGGCTATGGCGGTGGAGTACCTCTCTATAGCAACGGGCACTATTCGTTCCGAAACTGGCACGAGTACTCCGGTGGCAAGCTGACCGACTGGGGTGCTCACCACGTCGATATTGCTAACTGGGCCATCGGTGCTAGTCAGACCGGCCCAAGCAAAGTCACTCCGGTCAGTTACAAGTTACCGGTCGAGTATAAGGATGGACATCCGCTTGTATCGGATCAGTACAACGCTGCGACGAACTTCGAGATCCATGCGGCCATGCCCAACGATGTACTGCTGGTGATCACCAGCGAAGGGGATAACGGGATTCTGTTCGAGGGAACCGAAGGTCGATTCTTCGTCAATCGAGGCAAGATCACCGGTAAGCCTGTCGAGGAGCTCAAGGACAAGCCGCTTCCTGACGGAGCCATCGAAGAGATCTACGGTGGTAAGGTTAGTGAGAATCACACCGAGAACTTTACGGCGGCGATGAAGACTCGCAAGCAACCGATTTCCGATGTATGGACTCACAATCGGATGCTAGAGATCTGTCACCTCTCGAACATCGCGATGCGACTAGGCCGCGCGGTGGCTTGGGATGCCCAGAAGCGGGTGATCGTCGGTGATGAACAAGCCAACTCCTTCCTTGGTCGCGAAAGCCGCAAAGGCTATGAAACACAGGCTTAAGGCTGCGGCAGAGTCGTCTGCTGAAGGTTCATTGCCATCGGTAGCAAATCGCCGATGGCAACCGGCCCGATGAATTCTTTGGACTGCAAATCACCCAGATAGATTTTCAGTTCCGGGGCCAGTTCAAAGAGAAACTGTCGGCAGGTGCCGCAGGGGCTAACGCGAGTCGGCGAGACGATGTAGATCGCTTCCCAATGGCGTGAACCTTGTGCGATCGCACCCGAGCCCGCTGTTCGTTCGGCGCAGAGGGTCACCGAGTAGGAGGCGTTCTCGACGTTGCAACCTTCAAAGACTCGGCCTTGGGCATCGACCAGCACGCATCCGACGGAGAATTTGCTGTAGGGACAATAGGCTCGCTTTGCCACTTGTCGAGCTTGCTCCAAGTAATCGAGGACTTGCTGGTGATTTTTAGCGTTCATCGAGATGACTCATTGAGAGATTCTCATGGATTGCGTGTTGGATTCGGCTTGATCCAGTTTAGGGGATCAAGATGGCTGCCAAGCAGGCGGTCATGTAGCAAGCAAGCAGTCCACCGATCATGGCCCGCACACCGAGGCTAACAAGATCCGCTCGTCGATCGGGAGCTAGAGGTCCGAGTCCACCGAGTTGGATACCGATCGAGCCGACGTTGGCAAAGCCGCACAGAGCGTAGGTCAGGATCGTTTTGGTTCGCTCGGAGATGGCAAGATCCGGATTGACTTTCGGATCGAGTTGCAGGTAGGCGATGAACTCGTTTCCTACGATCCGAGTCCCGAGGACTTGGCCGGCAAAGGGCAAGTCTTTGTTTTCGATACCCATGAGCCAAGCGAAGGGCTGGGAGAACCAACCCATCATTTGAGTGAAGGTCAATCGGTGGCCTGTGCCGGTGGCTTTGAAAGTGATCCACTCGGTCAAGGTTGCCAAGGATGAATCGAGCATGTAGATCAAACCTAGAAAGGCGATAAGCATGGCACCGACGTTCAAGGCCAGTTGCATTCCGTCGCTGGCACCTCGGGCTGCTGCATCGATCACGTTGGTGGCTTCCATCGGTGGGGTCATTTCGACTTTGCCGAGCGTCAGAGGCAAGTCGACTTCAGGCTGCATGATCTTGGCGATTACCAGTGCGGCCGGTGCGGACATCAAGCTAGCCGTAAGCAAGTGAACTGGGCTGATACCCATGCCGACGTAAGCGGCCATGACGCCACCTGCGATGGTTGCAAAACCTCCGACCATAACGGCCATGAGTTCGGATCGGGTCATCGAGTTGAGGTAGGGTTTTACCAGCAAGGGGGCTTCGGTTTGCCCAACAAAAATATTCCCTGCAGTCGAAAGGGTTTCAGCACCGCTTGTTCCGAGCGTTTTTTGCATCACAAACGAGATCGCACCGACGAGTTTTTGCATCGCACCGATGTAATAGAGGATCGACATAAGCGAGGAGAAAAAGATGATCGTCGGGAGGACTTTGAACGCCACGAAGTGGACTTTGTAGGCCGGGGTGTTGCCAGCCGGAGTCGAGACTTCGTTGGTGCCAAAGACGAATCCTGCACCTTGGTCGACGCAATCGAGCAAATTGGTGAACAGATCGCCGATGGTTTGGAAGACCGATTGTCCAAGATCGGATCGCAGAACCACAAGGGCCAGAGCGAATTGCATCAGCAGACCACCTAGGACGATGCGAATCGATACTCGGCTGCGATCGGAACTCAGCAGCCAAGCGATACCCAAAAGGACGCACAGTCCAAGGACAGGGATAAGACGTTCCATGGAAGACACCTTGTGATCTTAGGTTGTTTTGCTTGGGCGGTTGTAAAGGTAGGGATTCAGGCTCGGGTCGTTATACATTTTCATTTGCCGGTAGGTCTTGTGACGTTTTTGACCGGCATAAATATCTGCAAGGAGTTCTTGGAGCGAGTTGGAAAGATCAGCAAATTGCAGACGGCAAACGGCCAAGCGATGCGAGACTTTGTCGATGTGGGCTTGGTCGATATCGGTTCGTTCGAGTTGTTCTTCGAGGTGGTAGATGCGCAGCGACATGATCGAAAGACGGTCGATGGCCGAGCCGGGTGTTTCGGTATTGAGTTTGGCTTGGGGCAGTGGCTCGATGTTTTGGCGACTTAAGTCGGCGGTGATCCAATCATCGACCTTTTCGATCCAGTCGTTGCGGGCTTGGTTGTATTTATCGATGTTGCGTTTGACTTGAGCGATTTGAGCATCCGAGACATCCACCGAGCGCGCGATGTCTTCTTCGTGCCATAACAAGTAGTTGAACTGGTGTTGTTGGCAGATGATCGCAAGAGGATCACCAGCGTTTTGGACAGCCGCTTGAGGATCGCCGTAGGGTTGATCCAGGGGCTCACGGTGCCATCTTGCGACGCTTGAGGTGTGAAATTGGTTGACAGACGAAACATCGATCATGAGGATTGCTTTTCCTGTTAGGGCTTTTCTTCGAGGGCACAGGTGCACACAAGGAGTTTGCATCCCGGACACCCTTGTCCGTACTTCTTCGAGATGGCTTGGGCAAGATCGATTTGGGCGACGTTGGCGATGGTCGTTAGCCAGGCTAGAACGTCGGCAAATTCTTCTTCGAGGTTATCGCGATCGGTTCCGGTTTGGAGGGCCGAGGCCAGTTCCCCGATTTCCTCCATGAGCCACATGAAGGTGCCCGGGATACCGCGTTGGAGATCCTTCTGGTAGTACATCTTATGGATTAGGGCTTGGAAGTCCCGGAGGCTCACGCCTCCGGATGGCTCTTGGGTGCTCATGGTTTGCGAAGAATTACTTAGAAATTACGTTGAGTTTTGAAGTGCCCGAGTATACCCGCAGGAGGGTTTGCAAGGGGAGCACACTTGGCAGGCCGCTATGCTTTTATGGGTTTCGGACATCCCGCTTGAGCTATCCCCGCTTAAGGCCACTGCACGGAACGTTGCAGGCAAACTGACAATTCTCGATTCGAGATATTTGGAAAATTCGATTATGATTACTGGCAAGAGAATCACACGAAGCTTGGCAAGTGCAACCAACGAGGTCGCTAGTCGGGCGGGGAAAAACAGCAAACGAAACAAGCCTGTGGCAAGCAAGAACCAAGACAGCATGAAGGTCGATCACGAGAGGATTCAGAAAGCAGTTCGAGAGATTCTGATTGCTGTTGGGGAGGATCCAGACCGCGAGGGTTTGCTCGAAACACCGGCTCGAGTGGCTCGCATGTATGCTGAGATTTTCTCGGGATTGCACAAGGATCCTAGGGTTCACCTCAAGCGAGTATTCACAGAGAACTACGACGAGATTGTGTTGGTTCGCGATATTGAGTTCCACAGCATGTGCGAGCATCATTTGTTGCCTTTCTCGGGCAAGGCGCACGTGGGTTATTTGCCCAATGGCAAGGTGGTAGGTTTGAGCAAATTGGCCCGTGTGGTCGATGAGGTTGCAAGGCGTCCGCAGGTGCAAGAGCGGATGACCGAGACGATTGCCAACATGGTCGAGCAGGAGTTAGGGGCTCGCGGTGTGGTCGTTTTGATCGAATCTTCGCACTCGTGCATGTCGATGCGGGGGATACGCAAAGCTGGGGCTTCTTGCACCACCAGTGCGATGCGTGGGGTATTCCGAGAAAATCTTTCGTCCCGGGCTGAGATCCTCGGATTGATCCTCAACCAAAATCGTTGATTTCTCCGAAATCACTGCTCCCTAACCACCCTCACAGCCGTCAAAAACCATCGATGAACCCCTTCCAAGGGGTTTTTAAACAGGCGAACCGAGGGCATTTGCGGGTGTCTATGCTCAAAAGTCCTGAGAAAATTCGCCTTGCGGGTCCAGTGCCGATTTGTACACTAGAGCGACTCGGCGGATGAAAACCCAACAGCAAATGATGCCGGCGTAGCTCAATTGGCAGAGCAGCTGATTTGTAATCAGCAGGTTGCGGGTTCGAGTCCCATCGCCGGCTTTGGTGCTTTGGCGCTGGTCAAAATCCTCAATAAAAGTTGGGGATTGTTTTCCAGGGTGGTTGCACAAGCCGGGTGGAAATGGCCTGTTTGCCTGACCACTGTTTGCCTGGCCACTGTTTGCCTAGTCATCGCTTGCCCGACCGGTAAAATGGCTGGCATTCGAGGGCAAGCGAAGGGTCAAGAACAGTAAGAAAATCGACTGAAAAACTGCGGGTGTAGCTCAATGGTAGAGCAGCAGCCTTCCAAGCTGAATACGAGGGTTCGATTCCCTTCACCCGCTTTCCTGACGGTGCTGCTGTAGCTCAGTGGTAGAGCACTTCCTTGGTAAGGAAGAGGTCATGGGTTCAAGTCCCATCAGCAGCTTTAGCTCAGCGAAGGTTAAAGCAACAGCGAAAGCGAAGGCATCAAAGCCCGAGCAATTGTGCCGATTTTAAGCATTGCATGTTTATAGGATTTGCTTATGCTTTTGACCTTCGGTCAGGAGAATTGCTCCAAATAAAAGTTGTTTTTCTGGGTTGTTTCGCAAGGAATGGCTTGGACAAGCGGTTTTGGTTGGTGCACCTGGGTCAGGAGACAGCGTACGAGTAGTAGTTCTGTAGTTGTGCGTGGGCGTTAGCCGGTATGGCATCGGCTTCACGGCGACGGATTTCTGGGTTTTTAATTTAGGTGTTGTAGCAAAAAATGGCCAAAGAGGTATTTGAACGCAAGAAACCCCACTGCAACGTTGGAACGATTGGACACATCGACCACGGCAAGACAACCACCACCGGTGCACTGCTGGCGGTGCAGGCAGCCAAGGGGCTGGCGACTCCCAAGACTTATGCGGATATCGCCAAGGGTGGTACGGTTCGGGATGCGACCAAGACGGTGACGATCGCCGCTTCGCACGTTGAGTATGAGACGGCCAATCGTCACTATGCTCACATTGACTGCCCGGGCCACGCGGACTTTATTAAGAACATGATCACCGGTGCTGCCCAGATGGACGGCGCGATCTTGGTTGTCAGCGCCGCTGACGGCCCGATGCCACAGACCAAAGAGCACGTGCTCTTGGCTCGCCAGGTGGATGTTCCTGCGATCGTCGTGTTCCTCAATAAGTGCGATTTGGTCGACGACGAAGAGCTTTTGGAATTGGTCGAATTGGAAATTCGCGAGTTGCTCTCGAAGTACGGATTCCCAGGAGAAGAGACTCCGATCATCCGAGGCAATGCCAAGGCTGCTTATGACAAGCCAGCCGATCCAGTTGCATCCAAATGCATCTCGGATTTGCTTGATGCAGTCGATGCGTTCATCCCACAACCGACCCGTGAAGAAGACAAGCCGTTCTTGATGGCCATCGAAGACGTCTTCAGCATCGAAGGTCGCGGTACTGTAGCTACCGGTCGTATCGAGCGCGGTATGGTCAAGGTTGGCGAAGAAGTCGAAATCATCGGCTTGACCAAGGAAAAGCGTAAGACAACCGTCACCGGTGTCGAGCAGTTCCGCAAGGAAATGAAGGAAGGTCGTGCGGGCGACAACGTCGGTTGCTTGCTCCGCGGTGTTGCTCGTGATGATATCGAGCGTGGTCAAGTTTTGGCCAAGCCAAACAGCATCACCCCACACTTGAAGTTCGAAGCCGAAGTCTATTGCTTGAGCAAAGACGAAGGTGGTCGACACACTCCGTTCTTCAGTGGATATCGTCCACAGTTCTACTTCCGAACCACCGACGTTACCGGAACAGCCGATTTGATCGGTGCTGAAATGTGCATGCCTGGCGATAACGTTCGCTTGGTTGTAACGTTGCAGAAGACCGTTGCGATCGACGAAGGTGTTCGCTTCGCTATCCGCGAAGGTGGTAAGACCGTCGGTTCGGGTGTTGTGACCAAGATCGTTGAGTAATCAAGATCTATTGCTACTGGTTTCGGCGATGAATCGAAACTGGTAGTTAAGATGATTCGAGACGGTCGCGGGAGATGTTGCCCGCGACTTGTCATAAAGGGGTGTAGCTCAATTGGCAGAGCACCGGTTTCCAAAACCGGGGGTTGCGGGTTCGATTCCTGCCGCCCCTGTTATTTCCAGGAGATAATTGCTCCAAGCATGGCAACGATCACAGACGATTCCCTCAATCGATCCTTTATCAGCGAGTTGCTCAACAGCGCGCAGTACAAGGTCAAGCAAGGCAGGCGCGTAAGGCAAGTGACCTGTTTGGCCATTTGGCTTGCATGCGGATTGGGTGCTTGGCAGCTTTTTGAAGCCATGGGAGCTTGGGTCGCCCCGAGCGGCTCGGCCCAGGCAAGTTCGTTTTGGAGTTCTGCCCGTTACTGGATACCTTTTGGTCTCATGGCCTTAGGGATGTGGTTAGGGTTTCGGCTGATCAATTGGCCCCGTTTTGCGGATTTTTTGATCGCTGTCGAAGCAGAATTGGGTAAGGTTTCGTGGCCTAAGCTAAATGAGCTTTACAGGGCCTCGATGGTTGTTATATTCACGATGGCATTCCTAGCACTATTGCTTTTTTGCTACGACGCGTTCTGGCAACTATTGTTTGAAACGCTAGGGGTGAGTTAGTTTTTTTGGTAGCGTCGGCTTGATTTACGCCGCTTGAGGACGGGGTTCCCGTCTGGTGGGTAGATCGAACCGGCCAACAGCCAGGAGATTGATCGGCGGTTCTCTAGGGGATCGGTTGATGATTCGCATGTACTGGCGCTAGGTTATCGAGTGAACAATTCCACGAACAATACGACAACTGATGGGCTCGCGCCAGCCCCGCGTTGGTATATCCTCAAAGTCGCGTTTAACCGCGAGGATACCATTCGCGAGGCGCTCGAAAAGCGCATCAAGTTATCGAGTCTAAAAGAGTACTTCGGCGAGATTCTAGTTCCGACCGAAGATGTCGTGGTGTTTTCCCGGGATGGCAAAAAGCGAATTAAAAAGCAAAAGCTTTACCCGGGCTATCTGATGATCCAAATGATCATTAATGATGACACTTGGTTCCTTGTGCGAGAGACACCGGGCATCGGCGACTTCACTGGAACGTATGGCAAACCCACGCCGATGACTGATGAGGATGCAGAGCGAATTATCAAGCTTGCGCATCCTGATGTGGATCAAGAACAAGGGCCAAAGACCTCGATACCGTTTCGTTCAGGCGATCGCGTACGAGTCAAGGAAGGTAACTTCCAGAGTCTCGAAGGTGATGTCGATCGCATCGACGAAGCCAACGGTAGGGTCACGGTCATTATTAACATTTTCGGGCGAAGCACACCGGTCGAGCTAGATCACTGGCAGATCGAGTCGTTGTAAGTCCTGGCGGAAAGGTGGCAGGGTGCACAAGCACCGGTTGCTGATCCGTCTGTCGTTTGGAATTTGTCATTTAGGTTTTTTCAAACATGGCTAAACAAGTCACAGGCAAGGCGGCATTTCAAGTGCCGGGAGGCAAGGCCACTCCAGCCCCTCCGGTCGGAACGTCGTTGGGCAAGTTTGGTATCAATCTCGGTCAGTTCGTTTCTCAGTTCAACGAGCGAACTAAAGAGTTCAATGGCACACCGATTCCGGTGGTCGTCACGGTTTACTCCGATCGAAGCTTTGAGTTCATTACCAAGAGTCCTCCGGCATCTGCGTTACTCAAGATGGCCGCTGGGATCGCTAGTGGATCGGGTGAACCGCACAAGACCAAGGTGGGTAAGGTCACGCGAGCTCAGGTCGACATGATCGAAGGGACAGCAAGAAGCATGGGAATCGAGATCGTACAAGGCTAAGTCCAAGGGAACTTTCAAATGGTCAAACCAACAAAAGCAATGAAATCCATGCTTGCGAAGGCCCCGGGAAAGAATCCCATGCCTTTGCAACAAGCCGTTGAACTGCTCAAGCAATTCAGCGGGCGCAAGTTCGATCAAACCGTTGAGATTCATATGAACCTCGGGGTTGATCCAGCGCAGAACGATCAAATCGTTCGCGGTTCTTTGGTCCTCCCGCATGGCATTGGTAAAACCCAACGCGTTATTGTGTTTGCCAAGGGAGATTTGGCAAAAGAGGCCCAAGACGCTGGAGCCGATGCAGTCGGTTCGGACGATCTGTCCAAGCGGATCAAAGACGGCTGGCTCGACTTCGACGTGTGCATCGCCTCCCCAGACATGATGGGGATGGTCGGGCCGCTCGGTAAGTTGCTCGGTCCACGTGGCTTGATGCCTTCGCCTCGATCAGGCACTGTGACCAACGACGTGGCACGAGTCGTCAAAGAATACAAAGCGGGTAAGGTTGAGTTTCGAAACGACAAAGGCTCGAACGTCCATGCAGTCGTTGGAAAGCTGAGTTTCGATGCAAACAAATTGGTCGAGAACATCGGAGCGTCAAAGGTACTTACATCAAGTCGATCGCGATTTGCGCAACGATGACCCCTAGCGTCCGCGTGTCGGCTTAAGGAATTGGTGAGCACATGAGCAAATTTGTAAAGAGACTGATCTCCCGAGACATCTCTGGCCGCCTTGATGGGGTCAATGATGCAATGGTCGCCAACATCGTTGGAATGACTGGAAACGAAAACTATGCGATCCGCAAAGCGCTCAGGGAAAAAGGCTTGAGCTTGATGGTCGTCAAGCGAACGCTTGCTGCCATGGCTACCGAAGGCTCTTCGCTTCGTCCGGCGTTTGATGATCAGACCGGCAGTTTGGCGATCATCTGGGGTGGCGAAGATTTCGTCTCCTTGGTCAAGTCTGTCACCAAGCTCGTCGATTCGGGAGCCTTCCCGAAGCTCGAGATCAAAGGTGGCGTCATGGATGGAGAAGCCATGGACGCTGCACAAGTCAAGAAGGTTGCCAAGTGGCCGAATCGCCAAGAGCAGATCGCAATGCTCTTGGGTCAGATTCTCTCGCCCGGAAGCACCCTTTCTGGTCAACTCGTCGGTCCGGCTCGCAAGATCGCCGGTCAAGTCAAGAAGATGGTCGAAGACCGAGAAGGCTCCGAAGGCCGAGAAGGCTCCGAAGGCCAAGAAGGCTCCGAAGGCTAATAGAACAATCCCGCTTACGCGGAAGATATCAAGAACCTAGGCGAAAAGATCGTTGGTCTGACGCTCAAGCAAGCCAAGGAACTCAGCGATTACCTAAAGGATGTCCATGGCATCGAAGCTGCCGCCGGTGGCGCAGTTGTCATGGCCGCTCCAGCAGACGGTGGCGGCGGTGCTGCTGCTGTGGTTGAGAAGACCGAATTCGACGTCGTTTTGACCGCCTTTGGCGATAAGAAGCTCGATGTTGTTAAGGTCGTCAAGAACCTCACAGGCTTGTCCTTGATCGATGCCAAGAAGTTGGTCGAAGGTGTTCCTTCGAAGATCAAAGAGCAAGTCTCCAAGGACGATGCTGAGAAGATCAAGAAGGAACTCACCGAAGCCGGTGCGACTGTCGAACTCAAGTAGTTTCCAGAGCAGCGACTTTGAGGGCCTTGTCCCTCGGTGATTCCCGATCGCAATTTTCGATTGCGATCCTTGAACGCTTGCAAAGAGATTTGCAGAGCGACTTGCAAAACGACTTGCAAAACGATTCGTGCAGTGCATGACCGAGCGATCCTTACGGATTTGCTCGGGTTAGCTAGTAGCGAATCGTCGCAAGATCGACCTTCACTCACCAAGATCCCCTGGCCAGCAGACCTTTGCGGTGTAGCAAAGAGTGCCGACTGAGCCGTCCTATTTGCAGGATATTCGCATGTCGCGATACACAGGACCCAAAGCCCGCGTCAACCGACGCTTTGGCGCATTGCTCTATGAGAGCGCCGGTTGCGTCCGCGCATTTGAAAAGCGGAAAGACAATCCGCCAGGTATGCACCCACGTAGCCGGCGATCCGGTAACTACGGCACCGCCTTGGCCGAAAAACAAAAGATCAAGTATTACTATGGGCTCGGCGAGCGACAACTACGCCGTTACTTTGA
Organism: Planctomycetaceae bacterium; assembly: GCA_021298315.1. Classification (GTDB taxonomy): domain Bacteria; phylum Planctomycetota; class Planctomycetia; order Pirellulales; family Pirellulaceae; genus JBKCUI01. Next base: position 16,413 of record JAJTFC010000098.1, on the reverse strand, counting down.
CGACGCAGTTCGTAAGAAAGGTAACACCGGCGAGACGCTATTGCTCTTGTGCGAACGACGATTGGACAACGTCGTCCGTCGACTTGGGCTGGCCAAGACTCGCCCGCAAGCACGCCAGGGGATCGTCCACGGTCACTTCAAGGTCAACGGAGTCAAGGTAACCAGCCCTTCGTTCTCTCTGAGACCAGGAGATGTGATCGAGATTCGAAGTAGCGAAGCGGTGCGAAACCTCTACCGAGGTATCATCGCCAACAACCCGCCAGCTCCACTCGAATGGGTGTCTCTGGATACCGAAGGACTCAGAGCAACGATGTTGGGCGCTCCTGGACCAAGCGATATCTCGCTACCGGTCAATGCCAATATCGTGGTCGAATTCCTGTCGCGTTAATCACCGATCAGGTTTCCTTCCGATTATAATTTTATCGAGAAGCTACGAGGCTCGTTCGATTCGTCGAAACGAGCCTCGTTCATTAAATTCCTCCTTTGAATCCTTCTTATCTGATCTCAAATGCACGTTCCAATCGTCGTCTTAGGTGGTGGTCCTGGCGGATACGCGGCGGCTTTTCTTGCAGCCGATGAAGGGCAACAAGTCGTCATCGTCGAGAGCGAGTCGAAGCTAGGAGGGACATGCCTTTTGAGAGGTTGTATTCCTAGCAAGGCGCTTTTGCATGTTGCCAAAGTGATCGATGAAGCCCATCAACTCACAAGCGGTTGGGGGGTTGAGTTCGGCTCACCCAAGGTCGACATCAATAAAGTGCGGGCTCGGAAAGAGAAGGTCATCGATACCCTCACCGGCGGACTTGCACAACTCGCTAAACGCCGGAACGTAACAGTCATCCGAGCGCGAGGTCGCTTTGAGAACTCGACGACGCTGATCCTCGAAGGCACCGATCCGAGCATTCCAGAGGGAGGCAAGCTGACGTTCGATTACTGCGTGCTTGCCACGGGGAGTATTCCCGCGATGCCGCAGAATTTCCAGATCGGCTCGGAGCGAGTGATGGATTCGACCGGGGCGCTCAAATTAGCAGATATTCCCGGAAAGCTGTTGGTCATCGGCGGTGGATACATCGGCTTGGAAATGGGGACAGTCTACGCGCACCTTGGATCCCAAGTCAGTGTCGTCGAGTGGACCGATACGCTCTTACCCGGAGCCGATCGAGATCTGGTAGCACCCTTGCAAAGACGATTGAAACAGCTTTTTGACAATCGCATCTATTTGAGCACCAAGGTTGGCTCGGTTGCCGAAGTTGACAACCAAGTGGAGGTTACTTTTGAGGGGCCAGGCAAGTTTGGTCATGAGCGTTTTGATCGAGTTCTCGTGAGCGTAGGACGGCGTCCTGCCACTCATGGGATTGGTCTGGAAAACACCAATGTTCAAGTAAATCAACGCGGATTTGTGGTCTGCGACAAGCAGCAGCGGACTGCCGATCCGCATATCTTGGCCATTGGGGACATCGCAGGCGAACCGATGTTAGCTCACAAAGCTAGTCATGAGGCCAAGGTGGCGATCGAAGTGATCCTAGGCCGCAATGTTTCGTTTGATAAGCAGGCGATTCCAGCGGTGGTCTTTACCGATCCGGAGATCGCGTGGGCTGGTCTGACGGAGGACAAGGCCAAGAAGGAAGGGATCGAAGTGGACATCGAAGTTTATCCCTGGGCCGCCAGTGGACGGGCTCAAGCGTTGGGCTGCACCGATGGACTGACGAAATGGTTGGTGGATCCCAAGACCCATCGGGTGCTTGGATGTGGCATCGTCGGTTCGGGGGCTGGTGAGTTGATTGCCGAAGCGGTGCTTGCCATCGAGATGGGTTGCGAGGTTCGGGATTTGACCGAATCGATCCATCCGCATCCGACGTTGAGCGAGACGCTCATGAATGCCGGCGAGGTTCATTTCGGAACGGCTACTGAGATTTACAAGCCCAAGAAGCACGCTACGCACTAGTTGCTTCAAAGCCCGTTCTCTTCCAAGCGATCGATCTTGCGATTATTTTTCTTCGAGCGATACCCGCACGATCTGCTGATCGTTGCGGGCGAAGATGCTCTTTTCGGCATAGGCTGGATGGGACCAGCACACGCCTCCTCTTTGTCCCAATTGATCGCGAGTCGGTGCAATCAGTTGGCTTCGAGATAGGATCTGCAACCCCTCGTTCGATAGTTTGGTAATGAGCAACTCACCTCGTTCGTTGAACATCCAGACGCGGTCGGCTTGAGAAACCATGTGGATTGTCGCCCAGCGAGCACGTGGCACTGCCGTCGTGTCTTCCCAAAGGCGCTGGCCGGTAAGAGCGTCCAGACAACGGAATTCACCATAGCTGTCGGTGCCAAAGACGAGGTTGTTGCGGACGATACTCGTGCCGATCATCGCATGAAGACTCTTGGTATGTTGCTCGTCAGGGCCAACTGCGCGCCAGAGGACCTCCGAAGCGACTTTGTCTTTAGGAACGCGAACCATCAGCGACCCATCATAAAACGACGAGACAAAGAGCTGTTCCCCTGATAGCGCCGGATCGCCGACTCCGATCGGCATGCGCGATGGCGGAAAAGGGTGTGTCCAGAGGGCGGCTCCGGTCTTTGGATCGAGTCCTGTGAGGCTATCGCCAGTCCAGCATACCAGAACGTCCTGGTCTGCTTGACGAATCAGAATCGGGGACGAATAGGCTCCTCGATCCTTCAAGGCTCTCCAGATCTCTTTGCCTGAGAGTTTGTCAAATGCGACCATGCAAGCATCCGCCGATCCGCAGACTTGCTGGATCACGAGATTCCCGTAGATCAACGGAGAGGCTGCGATCCCCCAGATAGGCATTTGGATATCGTAGTCCTTTTGCAGATCCTTTTTCCAAATCGCTTCACCGGTTGCAGCATCTAGGCAGTGGAAGTGTCCCATGGCACCAACGCAGTAGGCTTTGCCTTGATCGATCGTAACACTAGCGCGTGGACCAGCGGTGTAACTGATTCGATACTCGGCTGGATACTCGACAACCCAGAGCGATTTACCGGTTTGAGAATCCAAGCAATGGATGCGTTCGGTCGCTTGGCGTTCTTTGGGTTGGCGATCCATCACATAGACGCGACCTTGTGCAACGGTGGGCCCTGAGTAACCCGGGCCAATCGGTGTGGACCACGCATATGGCAACTGGCCAGGTGGCAGTTTTTCGACGATACCGGTTTCCTCCCAAGTGCCGTTGCGCTGGGGACCTCTCCATTGCGGCCAATCATCGGCTTGGGAACTTAAGTTTAGCGAGCCGATTGAACCGATCGCGATGAATATGGCGAGAAGATTCTTGTGCTGGATGAACAACTTCATCGACGAAGTCCTTGTATTTTCTAGAGTGCTCTTAGGGATCAGGCATACATCATAGCAGCCAAAACCACATACAGAGGATCCACTCGCTACTGCCGCAGCTATCGGCCTTGATACATTTGACTTGCGTTGATTCAAATGCTCTGGCGCATGCGATGATTTCGGAGAAATCATCGACACTGTTCGCATTGGTGAACATTCGTTTAACCCGCAGCCAACGGCGAGGAATTGAACCAAGCCCCCCAGGATCCTGCGTTTGGGCCTGTGCTGTTTATCGGGTTCTGCATGAGCGTTTATCAGTGTTCATGAGCGGTCTTTTTGACGGTGTTGACAAGGTTGACCGAATTGAGAGCTTGGCCAAGCAGATGCCAGGCGAGAGGAAAATAGCCAGGCTGCCTCTTGAGTAAAGCTACTCCATACCTGTGCTGGGTTTGTTTCGGGTTCTTGCACAAACAGCCAGATTGCTAGAGTATTTGCGGATTTAACTTGACTAGAGGATCCCGCTATCGGAGACTCTTTGCCCGTATGGATCTGCAGTAAGCGCCGAAAACCTTCCCATTTTAATGAGCAAAGTTGAACACCCATGAGATATTCAAAGCACTCAATTGCCCTTGCGATCGTGTCACTGAGCACCTGGGCATCGACAACCGTGCTTGCCCAAGAGTTGCCAACGACCGGAAGTATCCAAACCCGACTTGGTAAAATCGAGTTGGAGAATGGGTACCCGGCAGGTGCTACTGCCGAAAGAGTCTTTGACGATATCGACTATCAGCGCGCTTGTCAGGCTTACCTTTGGGCCCTGCCGCTGATGGCCATGCAGCAGTGGCAAAGCGAGCACCTGACGAAGTTCGGTGCCGGCAAATGCGACTATGTGGACTACCTTACGTTCCAAGACAAGCTCGGGCTACTTACGGCGAACGCAACGACACCTTACATCATGGCGTTTCCCAATCTGAAGGAAACGGGCCCACTGGTTCTGGAGGTGCCTGCAGGTGCTACGGCCGGTGGGTGCACGGACTTCTGGCAACGTCCTATCACCGATTCGGGACAAACTGGGCCAGATAAAGGAGCGGGTGGTAAGTACCTGATCCTCGGACCTGATGATCCAGACATGAAGCCTGAAGGTTATTACGTCTTCCGTTCGCCAACGGTGAATATTTGGTCTGCTCACCGAGCGCTGGATCCAGATCCCGCAAAAGCTCGAGCGCTGATCGATGGACTGAAGATCTACCCTTACTCTCAGCGCCAAAACCCAAGTCCTACTCGCCACGTGTCACCCAATGGCCGCAAGTGGAGTGGTGTGCAACCTCGGGGACTTGCGTTCTGGGAAGGGCTCTCGAAGATCATCAACGAAGAACCTGTTCACGAGCGGGATCGGATGATCATGGGGATGCTTCAGCCGTTGGGGATCGAGAAGGGCAAACCGTTTGAGCCCACCGATAGGCAAAAGAAGATTCTCATCGATGCAGCACAAACCGGTGAGGTCATGGCTCGGACGATCGCTTACGAAAAAAGATTCGCAGGAGCGAAAGTATGGCCAGACAAGCATTGGGACATTTCGCTCTTCCTCAAGGAAACCAACCAGGAGGCTGAGCATCACACTCAAATCGACGAGCGCACGTCGTGGTTTTATGAAGCCGTGGGGGTGTCCGTCGGGATGATGGGGCGAACGGTCGGATTTGGCCAACTGTACCTTGAATCTACCAAGGATAGTCAAGGCAATTGGTTCAATGGGAGCAACACCTATCACCTGAGAGTACCCAAGGACGCACCGGTCGCGCAGTTCTGGTCCGTCACGGTTTACGACAACGAGACACGCTGTTTTGTAGACACAGGGGTTCAGCCAGACCGGTCTTCGCGGAACGACATCGTCAAAAATCCAGACGGTAGCGTCGATCTTTATTTTGGACCTGCGGCTCCGAGCGGAAAGCCCGAGAGCAACTGGATCAAGACTTTACCCGGCAAAGGCTGGTTCGCTTACTTTCGGCTCTACGGGCCGACCCAAGCTTATTTCGACCGATCATGGGTCTTGCCAGACATCGAAATGGCCAAGTGATCGGCCAAGGCGCCCTTGAGATCCAGAAAACGCCAATTACTGCTGAAAAAGCGGTGTTTTTCTGTCTGGACAATAGTTGTTTGGACGACTAATATATTCTGATGAGCTCTCAGTCCGAGGCCAAGAAACGCAAGTTCGATTCGCAGCAGCAGGAGGTGTATCTCTCGCTTTGGAGAACGTACGACCGTCTCAAGGCGCTCGAAGATGAACTTTTTCAGAGCTGGGATTTAACCTCCCAGCAATACAACGTCTTGCGGATCCTTCAAGCAGCAAGTCCAAAAGCCGTCCCGACCCTCCAGATCTCCCATCGCCTGATCTCACGAGCACCCGATATCACTCGGATGCTCGATAAGCTCCAAGAACGCAAACTGGTAAGCAGGTTGCGAAGTCAGGAGGATCGACGGACGGTTCTGGTTGAAATCACTCCCGAAGGACTCGAGCTGCTGGAAAAACTTCAGGAACCTGTCAAGGCGCTGCACATTTCGCAGTTAGGCCATTTGACGGCGGCAGACTGCACCGCGTTGTGCAGATTGCTCCAGAAGTCCCGAGAACCACACGAACCTCCAAGCGGCCATTGGTAAACCGACCGCTTGGCGTTCCCATTGCAACCGAAACGATTCAAGCAGATCACCCAAGGTAGGTTTAGTCATGATCCAGTCCGTTGAAAAACCAGATGTGATTGTCATCGGCGGTGGGCCTTCTGGATGTGCCACAGCCACGATACTCGCCCAGCGAGGCTACCGAGTCACGGTCTTCGAGCGAGATCATTTCCCACGCTTCCACGTCGGCGAATCCTTGATCCCGTTCTGCCACGGTACGATCAAACGAATCGGACTTTTGGACAAGATGAAGTCGAGCCATTTCACCAAAAAGTATGGCGTTCAGTTTATCAACGAGCACGGCAAACTGTCCGAACCGTTCCGCTTCGAGGAGTATGATCCCCATGAACGCTCTCAGACTTGGCAAGTCCTCCGCAGCGAATTCGACCAGCTACTGATGGAAAACGCCAGGGAGCACGGAGTCGAAGTGATCGAAGGTGCCCGCGTGCTGGATATCCAGCGAGAAGGGGATCGAGTCGTTGGGGTGAAGGTCAAGATCGGGGACGAGCCGGCCAAAGTGGTTCATTCCCAAGTCGTCGTCGATGCCTCTGGCCAGTCGTCGCTACTGATCGACCGGATGAACCTGCGCGAGTGGGATGCCGAACTCAAGAAGGCTGCCGTTTGGTCTTACTTCAAAGGGGCCAAGCGTGAACCTGGACGCGATGAAGGTGGTACGATCGTCATCCAGACCCAAGGAAAGAAAGGTTGGTTCTGGTACATCCCACTCCATGATGATGTCGTGAGCGTCGGGGTCGTCGCTGATTACGATTATCTGTTTAAGAACCGTGAGACAAAGGATCCTGAAAAGATCTTCAACGAAGAGGTTGCGCGCTGCCCTGGGGTTGAGCCACGCATCGCCGGTTCTGAGTGTGTTGGCGAATATCGAATCATGAAAGAGTATTCCTATAAAGCCCGACAAGGAGCTGGCGACGGATGGGTTCTCGTTGGGGATGCGTTTGGATTCCTAGATCCTCTCTACTCGTCGGGTGTGTTGCTTGCATTGGTGTCTGCTCAGATGGCCGGCGATGCGATCGCCGATGCCCTGGACGTCAACGATCCTTCTGAGACCCGCTTGAGAGCTTGGGAACCAGAGTATCGCAAAGCGATGGATCGTATGCGAAACTTAGTTCGGGCTTTCTACGATGGCCTGAACTTTGGCCAACTGGTTCGCAGACACCCGGACAAGAAACATCTGATCACCGATATCCTTATCGGAAACCTCTTCAAGGATGAGGTCGATGAACTGTGGCCTCTGATCGAAGAACTGCGTCAGGAAGAAATGTCGATGGCCAAAGCCACCGTCTAGCCGCTCGACGCTCTACCACCTCGAAAAAGGAGATGCCAACAGTTCTTTAGCTGTGTTGCTCCAAGTTCTCGTCGCTTTGAAACTGGAAAATGATCTAGTCAAACTCGCTTCGGACGACGAGCTTGGCAGAAAACTTGCGGATATCGAGTTGCTCAAGGCGAGGCGCAAATAGGAGCAGAGCCCATGAGCCGCAAAATCTATGTTTATGCAGATTGGGTTTGGGTCGAAGATCCTCGCTTGGTGGACCACGCCCCAAGGCAGGAGTCCTTGATGAAAATGAACAGTTATGGATCGCGAAATTTCCTGGCCGATCCGATCCTAGAGACATCTCCGCTTGGGAGATGGTGGCAAACCGGCTTGCGGTACAAAGCGGCCTGACGGTCTGTGAAGCCAAGCTTGAGTCGTATGGGACGAAGCACCGAACTTTTTTGTGTAAAAGGTTTGATCGAGTTGATGTCGACGGAAGCCGAAAGCGTTTGCATTTTGCCTCGGCAATGACGATGCTTGGCCACAGCGACGGTTCTGATGGTTCAACCGGCACTAGCTATCTGGACATTGCTACTTGGATCATTCAGAAGTCGAATCGTTTTTTCTATTGCGATTCACAATACTGATGACCATCTAAGAAATCATGGATTCCTTCTGACGAGGGAAGGATGGAGGCTATCGCCGTCATTTGACCTTAATCCAGATCCTCATGGCATAGGATTGTCGCTCAACATCGACCAGGCGAATAACGCCCTTGATATCGGTTTGGTACGTAGTGTTGCCCGCATGTTTCGGATTGATTCTCAACGCGCCGATCAGATCATCGATAGGGTACAGGATGCGGTCTCAAACTGGAGACAAATCGCTAATGAGCTTGATATTGCTCGTTCGCAGCAAGAGTCTATGACGAGAGCTTTCTCAACGATCCTGTAAGTTCTCCGAAACGGTGTCCTGGTGCGTTTTACAAAGGCCTCAGGCTCATTGGAATCGATGGTACTTTGTTGGATTGTTACGATAGCGACTCGACTCGCAATCACTTTCATCGCTCTACGAACCAAAGTGGAGACGGTGCTTTGCGGCTTAAAAAACACACGGATTTCTATCTTAACCCGTGGTCCGAATAATGGGGTCCACTTCAATCCTGCACATAGCGACCCAAGACCACCGAGAATGCTGCGAGCAGGTAATTCGATACATCGACACCTTCTTTGCGACTTGCTTTATCGAGTCGGCTTGCCAGTTCCCCAGGGATCTTGTAATCAAGCCTAGTCAAACCTTCAAGGGATGGCAGAGGTCGGCCAATTGTCGACGTATCCGGCACCAAATCATCGCTCGTTTCAAAATTTAGCGAATCACAAGAGAGGTTCTCGTCCATCCACATTCAAACAGTTATTGAGGGGTTCTAGGGTGCTCGCAACGGGGGGGCAAGTCTAATTACAAACGGTTAGAAAGTCAAAGGAAAGCAGTTACACAAGACTTAGAGCACGTGTAGAATTCCAATAGAATCGGCCCAGTCGCTCATGGGATAACATGCAATTCCTCATCAACGATTTTTTAAATGAAGATTCACTCAAAGATACCATTCACTTTGGCTTTAGCGATCTGTGCGGCATTTGCCGTTTTTATCCCATCGCTACTTGCCTCGGATGTGACGATCGGTACCAAGATCGAGACTATCCGAATGAAGGATATCCGAGGAGTTCCTCGGGATTTGAACGACTTGGGTTCGCATCAAGCTTATGTCTTTGTCTTTGTGACTTCCGATTGCCCAATCGTCAAAAAGACACTCCCTAAACTGCTTGATCTGTATAACACCTACCACACCCAAGACGTGTTGTTTGTCTGTGTCAATGTCGGAGCCAATGACACCCTTCGAGACGTGGCAAGCCAAGCACTCGAATACCAAGCCCCTTGGCTCTTTGTCAAAGACTACGATGCTCAAGCGGCCAAGGCAATCGGGATTACCCGTACCCCCCAAGTCGCGGTTTTGAACTCTCGTCACGAGTTGGTCTACCGTGGTCGAGTCGATGACCAATTCCGTCTGGGTGGAACCAAACCAAACGCTTCACGTGACGATCTTAAGATCGCTATCGACGAACTTCTTGCCGGTAAGAACATCAGTATTCCCGAAACGATCGCCGACGGATGCGCGATTTCGACCAAGTCTCCTACTGCAACCCCTATCCAATCGGACCTCAATTACCAACAACACATCGCCCCAATCGTCTTAGGGCACTGCGCCAATTGTCACCGCCCTGGAACCGCCGCCCCATTTTCTCTTCTGAGCCATCAAGACGTCGTCGCCCACAGCGAAATGATCCAAGAAGTTATTCGCGATGAAACGATGCCACCTTGGTATGCCAACAAGCATCACGGCAAGTTCCAAAACGATCGATCCTTGAGCACTCAACAAAAAGAGATGTTGCTCGAATGGCTTGCCTCTGAGCGATCCATCGGCCCTCAAGATGCCGCACCCAAAGAACCTCAATTCGAAGAGACCCCCTGGAGAATCGGCACTCCGGATCTGATCATCACCACCCTCGAGCAGCACACGGTTCCAGCCACCGGCTTTGTCCCCTACAAGTATGTCGTACTGCCTCATGTCTTCCTGAGCGATACCTGGGTCAGCGCCTTTGAAATCCGTCCACTCAATCCTGCGGTGGTGCATCATTGCAATATGGCTTACGCAACGAGCAAAGGTGCCAGCGAAGAGACCTTTATCACCGGTTATGTCCCGGGCGGTCAACCGATGGATCTGACCAAGTTCGATAACGGGGTGGCTTATAAACTCCCCGCAGGATCCGCACTGGGATTGCAAATCCACTACACGACGACCGGACAAGAGCAGAAGTGTCGAATTCAGGTCGGTCTACGGTTTCCTAAGGAGCAAGTTCGCAAGCAGCTTTACCATTTCGTCTTGGATCCTCGCGGCTGGAAAATTCCTCCCGGCGATCCTGCATTCCGAATCACATCCAAGCATGAGCTCAAACGCGATGCAGATCTGCTCGGACTCTTTACGCACATGCATGTGCGAGGTCGTGACATGACCTTCTATGCGATTGATCCTTCTGGCAGCAAGGAAACACTTCTACAACTACCAAACTATAACTTCGAATGGCAACTCGGATACGAACTAGCCCCAGGCACAAAACTCTTACCCAAAGGAACCCAGATCGAGGCCGTCGCGCACTACGACAACTCGCCGTTGAATCCTTACAATCCGGATCCCAAGGCGACGGTCGAATACGGCCCCCAAACAGTCGATGAAATGTTCAACGGATTTGTCTTCTACGTCGATCAAAACGAATCGCTACAAATCAATGTCGATCCAAAAAATGGTCGGGTCAAAAAGTAAGGTTGTTCTATTGCCTCGATTGGGGCGTGACTTTGAATCGATGGGTCTCGGATCCACGTCGAACCACGATCTCGGTCTCCTGACCAACCTTTAACGCTTCGATCGCATAGGTGTAATCGTAGATGTTCTCGACCTTGCGACCGGCAAGCTCGATGACGATATCCTTGGCCTTAACGCCAGCATTGGCCGCAGGACCGTCTTTTGATACTCCCGAAAGCAATACACCCTGAATGTCTCCTTGGGCATAATCGGGAATCGACCCCAGGTAAGCCGTCATCGCAGCACGGGTTCCTTGATTCTCGGGAGCCTTTTGCTCGGTGTACTCGGGGATACTTTCGGAAGTTCCCAAAGCTCGGGTGATCAAACCCATGAGCTTGGCGATCTGAGCCGCACCATCGTAATTGAGCAATTCGGGGGTATCGCGAGGCGTATGATACTCCGAGTGCGAGCCAGTAAAGGCAGATAGGATCGGCACACCTTTGAGAAAGAAGGTGCTTGCGTCGGTCGGTAGATAACTGTCGGACTGCAAGGTGATCGGTAGCCCGACGACGGCATTTCGTTTTTCGATTTCACCTTTCCAATAGGGCGAAGAGCCGATGCCTTGGAGAACAAGATTCTCTCGAAGTCGACCGACCATATCGAGATTCACACATGCGGCTACGGTTGGATAGAGTTTGTTCCCCTCTGGTTTTTCCAAATTGGGGTAGATGTCGTGGAAATGGTCGGCAAAGTACGCTGAGCCTAAGAGCCCCATCTCTTCACCAGACCAGGCAGCAAAGAGGATATCGTGCTTGAGTTGCAATTTGCCCGCCTTCTTTTGGCTTGCAAGCGACTGAGCAATCTCGAGCATGGCGGCAACCCCAGAAGCGTTGTCGTCTGCACCTCGGTGGATCCCGTTTCGCTCTTCATCGCGAGCTAGACTCGAACTGTTACTGCCTGCACCGAGGTGATCGATATGAGCACCCACAATAATCACCGACTTGGCCGCTTGATTCGGATCGTCGGAGGCTCGCAGGATACCCAAAACATTCGTCCCCGTTCGCTTGATGGGTTGTACTTGGATCGATGAAGCGACTTGAACCTCTGGAAGTTCAAAGCCCATCATCATCTCGCCTTTATCAAGTTCTGTTTGCAGATCCTCGAGTTTATCTTCGCTCTTGGCAAACCACTCCAAGGCAAGAGCATCGCTAACACTGATCGCTGCGATACTCGTGCCCGATAGGGAACCGTCGTTTTGCAGTGGAACGAGTTGCTGACGAACGCCACTTTTGGGCCCACTTACAACAATCAATCCCTTTGCCCCTCGATCGCGAGCGACCATGGCTTTGAATCGCAAGGAGCTATACCTAGCCAAATGCTGACGGCGTTCGGGGCTGACGTCACTTGGTAGTTGACGCAAGACCATGACCCATTTGTTTTCGACATCCAAGTGGACGTAGGAGTCGTATTCTTTTTGGTCGCCGTCGGCAGGTGCGACGATTCCATAACCAGCAAAAACCACTGCGGTAGGATCGACGTCGATCGACTTGGAAAACGCAAGCGGTCTCCAGTCTTCATCGAGTTTCCAAAGTTTATCCCCTGAGGTGAGTTTGTTAGCACCTGCAAGTTCGACGCCGGCCGTGTAAGGAAACGGATAGAAGTACTTGCCATACTCATCGGCTCCCTGGGGTCTAGCCACACGGATGGTTTCCAAGAGGCTCGTGAAAGTATCGGTTCCGGCTGGAACGAGCCCCAGTTGGGACATGTAGCTTGCAACATAAGCTGTTGCAAGCCGCTCGCCATCGGTACCCGTGAGTCGGCCCCCGAGTTCAGGTCGGCAGAGGTAATCGACATGGCGTCCAACGTCTGACGCTTTGTAATCGTTGTCATTGGCCTTAGCATTTTCCATCGCGAGCGTCGAGACTTGACCAAAGGCACCGGCATCAGGTTTCGACGGATTGCCATCGAGCCCGAGGGCTTTCCTCGCAGCTCGATCGTTCCATTTGGCGATAAAGATCTGTGATTTTTTCTCTGCCGTTCGATTGCTGGTCCAAGCCAGTTCGGAGCCATCAGGCGAGAAGACCGGAAGACCATCGAATCCGTCGGTCGAAGTGATGCGAACCGGATCTTTTATCCCAGCCGCATCGACGATGTAGAGTTCAAAGTTCGCGAAGCCTTGAAGATTTGTCGCGAAGATCATGTAGTCGCCCGAAGGATGGAAGTAGGGTGCCCAGCTCATGGCCCCCAAGCGAGTGATCTGTTTGGGATCGGATCCGTCGACGTTGGCCGAATAGATCTCGGCCGTTGCTCCGTCTTCGCTGAAACGTCTCCAGCAGATCCGTTTCCCATCAGGTGAGAAGAACGGCCCTCCATCATATCCAAACACATCTGTGATCTTGCGAATATTCGTCCCATCGGAATTCATCACATACAGGTCTAAGGCGACGGCAGGATCGTTTTCGAAAAGCGTTTTTTCACGATCGCTGAGCGGCTTGGAATAGGCTGCGCGATTGGATGAAAAAGCGATCAAATTGCCGTCGGGACTGTACGACGCTTCCGCGTCGTAACCCATCGCGTCGGTGAGTTTCTTGTAGCTACCTGTCTTGCGATTCCATTCGACGAGCTCGAACTGAGGGTCGTAGTCCCAAGCGTATCGGCGTTGCTGACCCGATGCCCGAAAATCGAGTTCCGTTTTTTGTTTGTTCTTTGCCTCTGGGTCGAACTGAGTCGATGCGAAAAGGACTCGATCTCCGTCAGGATGGATCCAAGCACAGGTCGTCTTGCCATGACCTGGGGAAACACGCTCGACATCCCCCGACTGGCGATCAAGCAGATAGATTTGATAGAACGGATTACCCGGCTCGCGTTCACTCTGGAAAACCATCTGCTGACCATCACGGCTAAAGTAGCCTTCACCGGCTCGGGAACCTTCGAAGGTCAGTTGCCGGATCCCCGAAACAAAGCTTGCCTCGGTGCCTGCGTTGCTCGCTGGATCTTGGGCGATCGCATGGAAATGTGTTAAGCACCAGCAGGCCGTTATGCAGGCCAAGACATTGATTTTTTGCATGGAAATTTCAGAGGGATAAAACGGGGGTGGGTCGGGTGTAACGTAAGTTCTTCAGAAATTATTGTGGCAGATAATGTGGGCTGATGGTACTTTTCGTACTCGTAATCGTACTCAATGAAATGGTACCCGTACTCGAAGAGAAGTATTGGAATGCTGTCGATATTCGGAGCCACATTCCGGGGTTCCAGCGTCCTTAAAAGTCGATCGAATGGAATCGATTCAGGCGTTTCGAGTACGAGTATGCCAGTATGGTAGTCAATTGGTCGAATCTGTCATCTGAAGATTCTGTAGGTTTAGTCGACCCAGCTTTGAAGACGCTTGCGATCCTCTGGGTTGCCGATAGGGTCGAATCCAAGGGATTTCTCGTGCTGATCGAGTATTTGGGATTGCTCGGCGAGCCTTTGACGCATCGATTTGTCGCGAGTCACAACATAGACGCCGACCACCTTCAAATCCTTGGCCTCGATGAGAACTCCTTGCTCGATGAGTTTATAACCGATCGGTTTTGGACCGTCAGCATCGATCTCAAAGCAATCAAGGCTCTCTTGACTTTGGTGGCTTGCTAGCCAGAAAGGAAGTTCGAAGGACAAGCTTGCCGAGCGATTTGAGAACTGGAAGGTTCGGGTTTTCTCATCAATACCGTAGGCAAGATCGTTGGCCACAAGGAATGCTGAGTCTTGGCTGACCACAGAGGAAAGATCCCAGGAGAGTTTTCCTTCTTCGATGATCCGTTCGCAGTCATAAGCCGTGCCGGATTCGAGGATCGGTCGTAGTAACTGAATCTCACGCCCGACGCGACGGATCGGATCGAGCAAGTCAGGAAACTTGGCCAAGGACTTCATGCTCAAATTAAACCAGTACAAGGACATGATTCCATTTCCTAGGCCGTGCCAAGCTTGCGAGCGAAGCTCATCGGCAGTTGGCGATCCACGACGGGGACTTAGTATCCCGCCCCAGCCATCATGGGCACCCTGGGACCAATAAGCGATGCTCGCAGGTCGGCTCTGCTGGCGGAGGCTTCGTGTCATTGTCCCGATGGTCTCAAGAGGGGCTCCCCAACGGATCGAAGCACCATTCCAACGATCGTATTTGGACCATGCGTCGGCCGCAGGCGCGATGACTCGGTAGGCATCGTAGTGCGGATAATCCGACAGGCCAGCGTAGTACCTCCAAGTTCGTTCTTCACTGAGTGTAACGCTTGTCGGGATTTTCCATGGTTCGTAGGGTGCTAACTTGTCAAACACCTCTTGGGGAGCAACGGGTCGGCCTCCACCGTACTGTGGCTCGCCGAGAAACTCGACTGCATGGATCGTAGGCAAGAGAGCTTCGGTATCGTAACGTTGGCGATCACCGAGTCGATTAAAGCGCTTCATCGGGTATCTGGAGTACAGATCAGGATTGTTCGTAAAGCCGTCGACCTCCTCGATTTGCCCAGTGTTGACATGCAACAAAGCGAGGGTTTTAAGGTACTCTTCGTTGGTCATACTCATCTTGTCTTTGACCTTATTGGCAGTCCAACCACCGCTGATATCGAAGGTGCTAGGTCGAACTTTCATACTGGCCCAAAGACTCATCGGCTCGGACAAAGAATCCTGCTCGATGACTACCTCAAGGGCCATGGTGGTAAACGGCAGTGGATCGCTTGTGAGTGTAAATCCAAACAGTTCTTTCGCGGGAACATTTTGGTCGCCAGACCAAGTCTTTACGTCGCCCCCGTTTTGAAACTCGTAGGTTTTAAAGGGAAAGAGTGTTTGATACGAGTCGTTGTCTTTGGGAAGCCATATCTTGCATGACTTGAGTTTCAGATTTTCATCGCGTTGATTGCGCAGAGTAACGACGAGCTTGGTGGGCCGGAACGATTCGGGGGTATTGAGGAATCCGATCGATTCGATCCAAACCTTGGG
>JAJTFC010000098.1:0-838 GCA_021298315.1 Planctomycetaceae bacterium | reverse complement strand
GCGTTTCGTTTCTTGCGAAGGATTGCTTAAGAAGATTTCTGTGCGCGCAGAGAGTGTTGGCTCAGCCGGTCGTCTCCATTGCATCTCTGAGGAGACCTGATGGGGAGTAACATTGATGCCTGCGAAGGTTAGGCCCTCGGACGAAGTGGCTTGACCAAGCCCCTTAGAATGCCCGAGGAACAAGCAATAAATCAAGAAGAATACGATTCGCATAAGTTTTTCGGGAGCCGTCAGACGCTTGAGCGTATTTTGGAAAGGACGTTAGCCTGCGTAGAGAGTCTAAGCACGCGGCAGGAAAACTGGATTATAATCCTCAGCAGGGTGCCTTACAGGCCGGAATGCAAGCGGAGATTGCTTGGATGTTCTATCACTGATCCTTGAGGACCGGGAGTTGTGTGGAATTGAAATAAGGAATTCCTAGAGCATCGATGGATTGGCCAACTGGCCAAGGACGCACTTGGCTCTAGAATGACGGACCTTGCGGCGTTGGTAGCTGGTCTTTTTAGGTTGATCGATGAAATTCCCCAGAGCTCATTTTGTTTCCGATCTCCATCTGTTTTCGAGGCGAAGTTCGGGGCCACAAGTCCAGCGAGCGATCGAATCGGCCGTTGCAAGGTCTGACACGTTCGTTTTAGGGGGCGATATTTTCGATTTCCGCTGGAGTGCTCTGGAGTCGCACGAGAAGACCGTCGAGCAGAGTGTGCGGTGGCTACAAGGCCTCATTTCGGTCAATCCCGATTGCCATTTCCACTACATTCTTGGAAACCACGATGCTCTACCAGCCTTCACCGAGCAACTGCATCAATTGGCCTTAGCCAATCCCCAATTGCAATGGCAC
>JAJTFC010000097.1 GCA_021298315.1 Planctomycetaceae bacterium | reverse complement strand
CCAAACATTGCACGCTCCTTCGCGATTTTGTCGTTCATAACATCCATGCCATGAACAACTTACACAATCGGAGCGGCGACCACATCATCACTTAAGATGTGTATAACAACGAGGCCTTCGACCCCGGCAGAGGTTGTGCCAGCCCTCCGGGCCTAAAACCAAATGCATGCCCTCTGGGCCTGTGGCGGTTTTAGTTCTGCAGCGGTAGCAACGCTTCTGCAAAGGCTTTGCCCATTTGCGCGAAGATCTTCGCACTACCCCAATAGTGGTAGCCCCCATTGGAAGCGCCTTTGAGGATCTCTCTATCTTCGGTCGAAAGGACTTCCTCTAACGCCAGGTCAAGCTTCTCCTGGTCGGCCTTGGTGATCCCCTCGATCTGCGCATCGATCGCGCCATAATGCTCCGGCGAGTTGAGGTCGTATTGGTCGTTGGCATAGACAGCCAATACGTTGGTCCCCTTCTTCAAGTATTTGATCTGTTCCTCCTCAAGGACGATCGAACGGTACCGAGGGTTGTCTGCCCACCAGATGTAAGTGTGGATCTTATGACCGTTCAAATAAACGTGGAATCCTTGTCGAGCCAAGATCGAGATGCGATACGCATCGAAGTTGAGCTCTTCGACATCAAAAGTGGTTCGCATCAGCAGGAATTCGCCAGCACCCCATGCCGAGGGGAATTTGTCCAATTGGATGCCACTGTGTTTCCAGGTCCCCTTTCCGATGGGAGCCTTGCCCGCCGTCCATTGGCTGTCATCGAAGTCGGGCATGTACCAATTCTCCATCCCGTCGGGCAACGTGATGTCACGGAATCGTCTGCTGTCATATTTTTCTAGCTTGTCTTTTTTCTGCGTGGGATCGATCGTCGTGAACTGCCAAGTTCGTTCCTCAGGGAGCGGTTTTCCAATGGGCTTCCAGTAGTTCTCCCATTTCCAATCTTTGTTCAAATCGCCATCTGCTTTAAGGGCGTGAGCTGTACTGACGAGATTGTCGTACTCGCCTTGCTTGGGTTGTGCGGCGGCGATGTCATAATCCCAGAAGGGGGCGGTATCAACGGCAATCACATTGCCCTTGAACTCGGGCATGTCGGCTGGCGCAGCCATGGCCTTGCGAAAATTCACATTTTTCTCTCCATCGACTCCCAGCACACCGATCACGAAGGGCATCTTTGGGGCTGATAGGTCTTTGCGCACATCGCGAATGAAGTGCGACAGCAAACGGGAGTATTCCTCATAGTTCCCATTGGGGTAGGTTTGACCATCGACTAGGTCGTTAAAACCTTGAAGCCAGACGAAGCCGGCCAGTTCAAAGCCAGCCTTCTGGTCATATTCCGGACAGACCCGCTTGGGATCCGCCAGCACCCTTTGAACATGTTCGATCATCATTCGATAAAAAACACCGGAAGCGGCATCTTTGTCCTCTTGCCATTTTTTCCGGTCCTCCATCTTGGGAATCCCGTGGGCGCCTTGGGGATACTTGTCCCATCGATCCTGAACCTCCTTGGGCAGCTTGTACTGCCCAGCGCTGGGTGGACGAAATTCGGTATTAAGTGACCGGCCCCCCCAGGCGGTCTTGATGATTAGAATGGGCTCTTTGAGTTCTTTCTCCATATAGATTCCGAAGGTGAACTCGGGGCCAATCTTTCTACCGATCTTCGTAGGTTGATTTCCCCGCTCGCCAAAACCGGCGGTCAACTTGCCCAACCCCTCTCCATTGGCGCTGCCATCGTAAGGGCCGGTCAAGTAGGACATCCAGACCTTGTCACACACTCGTGGTGTACCGTCAGGGTTACGCATCTCTTTGAGCAACGGTGCTGTGAGTGGATCTCTACCGATGTAGTCAAACGTTCTGATCTCCGCATGACCTTCCATGTTGGACTGGCCTGCGAGGATGAAGACTTTAAGCGGTTTGGTTTCGGCGCTGGCGATGGAGACGCCGATCGCAAGTAAACCTGCGACGAGTGCCGTGAGTAGGTGAGTTCGCATTGCATGAGTCCTTTGATTATTGGCTCTTCCGCAGAATTTTTGGTTAAGAGGTCATCTCCCGGATAACTGGGCTTAGGGATCCCCCGAGTTTTTTCATGATTTAGAGATCTTATCGATCATGCATGGTACTCGCAACAACCCTGTGAGCCGCTGGGCGCAAGCCGCGGGCGATGGCTATCGGCCCCGCACCGAATCGATTGTGCTCCACCGCCGGGATCACTAACCTGCTGGTGCCCAAACGCAGCGTGATTGGGGGCTTGGTTAAAGCGCCCAACCGCTTGCGCTGGTTGGCTCACGGGGAAGCGCCCAACCGCTTGCGCTGGTTGCCTCACGGGGAAGTGCCCAACTGCTGTGGGTTGATGTCCCCATGATGCAGATTTGGGATAGGTCTAGATTTGGCATCGTTGGTACATTCTAATCCATCGGCCCTCTGAGCGCGGGTACCGCTTCTCTGGCAGGTTTTTTGGTTTACGGTAATGTCGGAACGCGTGATGCAACAGCGGTTTCATTTTTACTACGGTTGGATCCATGTTGTCATGGCCGCTTGGGCCATGGTGGCCACCTTGCCCGGCCGGACTCATGGCCTTGGATTGATCACCAAGCCACTTCTAGAGGACTTGGGATTGACGGAGTCGGCTTTCGCCCAGATCAACCTGTGGAGTTGTCTTTTGGGTGCGTTATTCGCGTTACCGATGGGATGGTTGATCGATCGCCTCGGCGTGCGATTGGCAGGAACCGTTGTGGTCGGATTGCTTTCGGCCAGTGTTTTTCAATTGACAAGAGTCGATGACGGAAATGAGCTATTCCTGTCTTTAACACTCATCCGAGGGTTCGGTCAAAGCGCCCTGTCGGTCGTTAGCATCGCAATGATCAGCAAGTGGTTTCGGCAAAACCTAGCTCCGGCCATGGGGGTATACGCAGTGCTCCTAACCATAGGTTTCGTGTTCTCCGTGCTGGGCATGGGGTGGGCCATCGATCGCTATGGCTGGCGTGAAGCTTGGAAACTCCTAGGCTTTGGGTTGGTGTTTCTGACGCCAGCGGTTTGGTTGCTTGTTCGCAGTACTCCGGAAGAGTTCGGCGTCGAGCCGGATCCCGAAGTCAATGCCGCCAATCGAGCTCTGAACAGCGAGCATGGTTTAGCGGACTTCACGCTGCTTGAAGCTCTTCTCACACCGACCTTTTGGATCATCGCCTTGGCGACATCGGCCTTCAACCTCGTCTGGTCGAGTATCACCCTTTTCAATGAACCGATTCTTGATGAACTCGGATTCGATCAGAAAGCCGCAGTCGAAATGATGGCTTACCTCACTGGCCTTGGTCTTATCAGCAATCTTGTAGCAGGCAAGCTCGCCACACGGCAGCGGATCGGAATGCTTCTTGGCGTTGCCCTTTTGACGCTGACGGTTGCCCTCGCTTGGTTTCCCTCGATTCGATCGGCAATCCAATTGCGTCTGTACGGAGCCGTCATGGGGTTCGTCGGCGGGATGGTCACCGTCATCCACTTCTCGGCCTGGGGGCAGTTTTTTGGTAGGGCCGAAATCGGACGGATTCAAGGCGTCGCTCAAGTTCTTAGCGTACTTGCATCTGCGATCGGTCCAGTATGCGTCGCATGGTTTGCCGATCAACAGCATTCGCATTTACCAGCTTACTACGTTTTTGCAGTCTTAACATTTTTTGCGTCCATGCTCTCCTTCCTAATGCCACTTCCAGTTGATACGGCGGAAGCCCGTACTACGCTACGATGACATTAGAACATTCACTCATAGCATGGTCGATTCGACTCTCGATGTTGCTCTTTGTCATCGTTGTCGCGTGTCGAATCGCGGGCAGTAAGTCCATCATCGAAAGCACCGTTACGAGGACCGTTTGGACTTGTGCTTTCGCGCTATTCGTAGTGCATGTCCTGGCCTCGTTTCACTTTGTACACCGTTGGAGCCATAGCGCAGCCTACCGAGCTACTGCTAAGCAGACCTTGGAGCTGCTTGGTATTGAGGTCGGAACGGGGGTTTACTTCAATTATTTGTTTCTCGCCGTCTGGGCGGCTGATGTGATCAATTCGTGGACGAATTTTTCTCTGGGGCGATGGATGGTCCAGTGGTTATTACGAATTGGGTTGATGTACATGCTCTTCATTGCATTCAATGGAGTTGTTGTATTCAAGTCGGGGTGGCTTCGCGCTGTGGGGATTTTGCTCACAACCATGCTTGTCGCCGCCTCGATAATTCGATTTTCACGCTTCTGGAGGAACAAGGATGAGCCGGTTGAGAAGGTGGTCAATGACGATCGCGACGGGCCCTAAGGAGCAATAGAAACATCGTGACATCCGAAAATTCGGGCTACACTTTCCGACATGTACTTAGGCCCTCCGCAGCGGGCCAGTCCACCCTTGAGTATTTGGTCGAGCGATTTCGTCACTCGACCCGAGAGGAGTGGCTTGCAAGGATCGAGGCGCAAGAAGTTCGAGTCAACGGCACGATCGCAGACGGGGCCGAACGGCTCAAACCAGGAGGGATCTTGATCTGGGATCGACCAGGCTGGGAGGAGGAAGAGGTCCCAAGCGGCTATGAAATTCTTTATCGCGATGAGGTTTTGTTGGCTGTGAATAAACCGAGCGGACTTCCAACCCTTCCGGGTGCAGGGTTTTATCAAAACACTTTGTTAACCCAAGTGCAGAGTGCACATCCAACGGCGATCCCTCTTCATCGGCTTGGTCGCGCTACGTCGGGAATTGTTTTGTTCGCCTATGATCGAAAGACATCGGCGGAGATGACCAGGCGTTGGGGGGAGGTTCAGAAAGAGTACCGTACGGTGATACAGGGTATCGCGACCTTCGATTCGCTTTGTATTCGCACGCCCATCGGCTTGATTCCCCATCCGCGACTCGGGGAAATCTTCGGTGCTTCGTCGGCTGGAAAAGCGTCGCGGAGCATGGTGAACGTTTTGCAACGCAGCGCGGCGGGCACGCTGTGTTCGGTCGAAATCATGACGGGTCGGCCGCACCAGATCAGAATCCACCTAGCATCTGTTGGCCATCCCCTTTTGGGTGATCCGGTGTACGGGTCTGGAGGGGGCATCCTCGAAGCACCCGGTCTACCGGGAGATGCAGGATACATCTTGCATGCACATAGGATGAAATTTCGCCATCCGGCGTTGGGGCGGGAAATATCGATCGAGGCTCCACTGCCTGAGTGCTTGCGGTAGCCACCCCTCGCCTGTAGCCACCGCTCGCCAGACGGTGGAGGTTTGAATAAGATTGCGAGTTGCTTCGTGTTCGACTAGATTCTCCGGAGCGAAGGCTTCATCCCTCGATCAATCCATCCTATTGCACGGAATCCTCTTCGATGCTGCTATTGATTTTGCTCTTCTATGTTTTGCCTATCTATTTGGTCTTCTACCACTACAAGTGGATCGCGATGACGCGTTTCTGGAAATTTGCGCTGCCACTTCCTCCGATCCTAGCGATGATTTTTCTTTGGTTTGCGATCGGTAAATTTACTCCAATCGTCTCGGATGCCTACGTCCAAGCTCCGGTTGTCCAAGTCGCCCCGCAGGTTGCCGGCGTGGTAACCCAAGTCTTGGTCGAGGACAATGTCTTGGTCAAAAAAGGGACCCCGCTGTTTCAAATCGATTCCGAGGCGTTTGAGTACCGTACCGAGCAAGCACGCGCGAAAATGTTCGAATCCAAGGAGGCTTCCCTCGGTTCGATCGCAGCGCTCTACGCAGCCAACGAGTCGTTGAACCGAGCAGAGGCGAACCTTGCATCGTCTCGCAGTGGTGTCGAAAGTGCCAATGCGGATTTAGCGCTGACCCAAGCGTCGATCAATCGTGTTCAGGCCCAACTTACGCTGGCCGATGCGGCCCTCGAGCGGGTGGCCAAATTGATCGAGACGCGGTCTATTTCCCAAGAGGAATACGATGAGCGGGTTAAGTCCCAAGCCGTTTATCGCGCGGAGTTAGAAGAGGCCAAGCAGCGTGAGTTTAAAGCCAGAGCTGGCTTGAACGCAGCGACGATTCAAGTTCAGACGGCTGAAGCCGCATACCGTGAGTCTAGAGCCCAACGCAGTAAAGCCATGTCGATGATCTCTCCGGTCGAAGCGCTGCAGGATGCAGTCGACCGGCTGGAATCTCAACTCGTTTCGGTTCAAAGCTCCCAACCCGAAGATCCGAGCACCTCGGAGCGAACGAAGGAACTTGAAACAGAAATCGCTCGGTTCAAAGAATACCTCACCGAAGCGCAAAGCTATGCCCTTGAGCGGAATGGAAAACTTGCCGCCGTCGCGCAGGCAGAAAGTGCGCTCAAGCTGGCCCAGTACGATCAAGCTCAAACGACCGTCGTGGCGCCTGTAGACGGCATCGTGACGAATTTGCATTTGACCAACGGGACCTTTTTGGGACCTGGCAAACCGATCATGACATTGATCGATACGAACTCATGGCGCTTGGTGGCTCCAGTCCCGGAAAACTGGCTCTCGGGTGTCAAGGTTGGCGATCAGGTACAGATCGCGCTTCGCAACTACCCCGGGAAATTCCGCCAAGGTAAAGTACTCCACATCGGTCGTGGAGCGTTGTCGGGACAGGGAGTACCAAACGGCACTCTGCCCGATTCGCAGAGCCGTATGGGGCGACAGCTTGATACCCCCGAAATGGGGCAGGACTTTCAAGTGATCGTCTCTATGGCCGACGATCAGCCCGATCGACCCTTGCGAGTCGGTGCAACCGGGCGCGCGGTGATATTTGCCAACGGCGGTTTGTTCGGGGTCAATCAGTTGGCTACTTTGA
Organism: Planctomycetaceae bacterium; assembly: GCA_021298315.1. Lineage (GTDB taxonomy): Bacteria > Planctomycetota > Planctomycetia > Pirellulales > Pirellulaceae > JBKCUI01. Next base: position 9,986 of record JAJTFC010000097.1, on the reverse strand, counting down.
TTTTGACCATCACCAGTTTTCTAGACCTGTTTTTCCCGAAACCACCGCTCGTGAGCATTCTGTTCGCAACGACACTCGTGTTATCGATCATTGCCTTGCTGCATTACATTCACCCCCCTAGGGACGCAAACAGAAGCGCAGAGCCATCGAAATAGATTCTCGAAAAGCGCAAGAAAAGAGCCAACGTTCCATTGGGAAAGTTGGCTCGAAGAACGATTTTCATCCCACAGTGCGAGACTGTTGTCGGCTTGATTTAGTTTCGGGGTCCGCGAGACGATTGCTCTCGTCGATCGCCGTAACCGCCGCTGCTGCGGCCGCCACCGCCGTAACCACCACCACCGCCTGATGGACGGCTTTCACGTTCGCGTGCTTCATTGCACGAAATTGTTCGGTCGCCGATCATCGATTGATTGAGCGCTTGAATCGCTGCGCTGGCCTCGTTAGCGTTGCCCATTTCAACGAATGCAAAACCGCGTGAACGGCCGGTTTCACGATCCATGACGATGCTAACCTTGCTGACATCTCCGTATTGGGAAAATGCATCCCGAAGTTCAGCTTCCGTAGCGCGAAACGATAGATTGCCCACAAAAATATTTGTCATACCAAAACTCCTATCCGATCCACACATCCAACATCAAATCAGCACGGGACTCCCCAGTAGGGCGAGAACCTCGCCGAGAACCCAAAGTCCGTACGATAATGCGAGTGAACCAGAAAAACATGTCGAAAGATCGCCGACTGGAACCACCGTCCCAGTAAAAACCGCGAATCTTCCTCTTCTCCAACCAACAGCTAATCGAATCCCAACAAGAACAGAAGTCGCCATAGAGGGGACTTGGATTCATCTCAAGAAAACGCTGCATCAACTGCGAATCAGACTATGCATTTATGACGACATTCGACAACAAAGTCAACAGGAAATCCGTCTCTAAGGCGACTTGCTGGTGTCTTAGGGCTTGAACATTCCGGCGAATCCTCTCCTGCACGTCGCGAAACCAACTTCTGGACGTTGGGGAAGCGTCTGGTTGGACACTTTTAAAGGATCTAGTCGAGGGTGTCATCGCATGGCGCTTTTTAGACCATGCACTGCTGGAGTCGCTTGACGAGTCGTTCCTCTTCGGCCTTCTGATTCAAAAACCAATCGGTCGACCAAATGCGATACAGGTCCCATCCGCGACCTTGGATAATCTCCTCCCGCAATCGATCGCGATCGCGTGCCGATCTCGACGAATGGTAAGTCGCTCCATCGCATTCGATCCCCAACAGATACGAGCGATCTCCCTGGCGTCGGCGTACTCCGATGTCGATGAAATAGCCGGCCACCCCAACTTGAAATACCGCTTCGAGCCCATAGGACTCCACGACCTTGGCGACTGACTCCTCAAAGGGAGATCCCGGTTCGCGGCCTGACTCCGATCCTGTCTCTCGCAGGAGCCCTTGGCTGGCATACTCGAGAAAATCCCTGTAGGCGTTTACTCCGCGACTCTTGTCTGGGCCTCCATGGATATCGCTCGGGTGCATCGAGGAAAAAACCTCCATCCGTTTTCTGGCTCGGGTGACCATGACATTCAACCGCCTCCAACCCATGGCGGTATTGATGGGCCCAAACCGCTGGGCCACTGCGGTACTCGTTGGACCTCGACCGTAGGTGTACGAGATAAAGATCACGTCACGTTCATCTCCTTGGATGTTCTCGAGATTCTTCACAAAGAAGCCGTCGTCTCCCTCCCGCATGGTCGTGTAAAGCATCGCGAACTCCGGATCGCTTTCGCATGCCTTGAGAACCAGTGTATCGATCATCTCGGTTTGCTTCTTGTTGAAAGTTGCCACTCCGAGCGATTCACCTGTCCGTTGCTTGGCATGCTCGACAATCCGTTCGACGATCCTCTGCGCCTCGCGGAGGTTCTCACCCTTGACGCAAGTGGCTCCTTCGACGTGGTGGTAAACGACACCTAGGGAGCACATGGTGCTGCTCGGTGATGGAAAGACAACCAAATCCTCATCGTAAAATTTCACATTCGAAAATTGAATGAGATTCTCATGCTGACTGCGGTAATGCCAACGGAGTCTGCGATAGGGTTGAAAAGATCGCTGGGCAACCTCCAAGACCGATTCGGCATTGTCGAACTGCGTTGCGTCGTCATCGTCAATCTCGTCGTCGATCGAATCGAAAAAACTCGTGGGAGGTAACTGCTTTGGATCGCCTACGACCACCAACTGCTTGGCGCGTAGGATGGCTCCAATTGCATCCTCGGGTTTGATCTGCGATGCTTCATCCATGATGACCATGTCGAACTCGATACTTCCAGCAGGTAAATACCTAGCAAGGGATAGTGGACTCATCAAGAAACATGGCTTCAAAGCCTGGACAGCCTTCCCGGCTCGTACCATAAGCTCTCGGGTCTTGCAGTGCCTACTTTTCTTGCCGATCTCGTGCCGAATCAGAGATAGCTCGGTGTATTCGCCTACCCGACCCTTGCCGTTTCCTTCGGGTACCATTCGTTGACGGACCTTGCTGGCAATCTCCGATTGCTTGCTCTGTATTCGCCTGCGATCGAGCCGCTGAAAGTTGGCCCGAAGGTCGTCCATCTCGGCTGTCGTAAATTGAAAACCTATTTCATTGGATTCCAACTCGACCTCGGCCAGACGATGAAAGACGGCTAACTTGTAAGCATCGCTGAGTCGGGCTTCATCGATTCGATTGGTCGCTGCGGCCATCGCGAATCCCTCAACTCCCGCCCGTTTGCATCGCTCCATCATGCGACAAAAGGCCAACCAAGCCGCAAGCCGATGGGATTCAGAAAGGAGTCGTTGGACCTCTGTACCCAAGTCCAATCGTGGCAAGTGGCATGGGTCTCTAAAGGCCATCCAACTCGCATCGGTCCTCCCGTTTCCTGTGATTTTCTCCCGTAATTTGTTCCAGTCTTCTTCGATTTTTTCAAACTCGACCACCGCTTGGAGCAACGCCTCGCATGCCTGTTGTGTTCCCGTCGAATCGAAGCTGGCCAACGCATGACTCGGTACACCGGCTTGCAGCAGTTTTTTCCCCCATTGGATTTGCTTGGGAAAGTCGATCCGACCACTCTCGGCTTCCTGCAGTATTTGGTTGGATAACGAATCGGCATCCTGACGGATCTGTTCGATCCTTGCGGCAGAATCCCTGTATTTCCGCACCGCATGAACGCAACCGATTAGGTCTTGGAGTTTCGTGCGACTCCCCTGCTTCAGAGAGCCGACTGCATCGTCGATGTCCTCGGTCCCTTTCTTCCATCGACCGACGGCAGTGAATATCTCGGTGAGCCTCGTTTTTCGATGCCAATCCTCATCGATTCCAAATCCCCGAGCGCAGGGTTGTTGAAACTCCGCATCGATCGCTGCGATGCGCTGCTTTATCTGAGAAATCGGGAACTTCTGTTGCAACTCTTCTCGGATCGCAAGCAGGGTATTGCCTCGTCGGTGATCGATACCCATTTTCTTTGCGGTATGCACCCACTGGCTCAAGGTTTGGAGTGGTTCCCAGCTTGTCTCAATTCCTTGAAAGCGGTCGCCGATGAGCCGCTCAAGGGCTGTATTGGATCGGAATGCTTTGAGGTCCTTGTCGAATGCAAACAGGGATTCCAAAAGCTCAACGCATTGCGAATGGGTCATCTGTTTGGGGAACGTCACGAACTGCCCAAGCTCTTTCATCAAGGATCGATAGCTTCCAGACAACCATCGAAACCAAGAGCCTCCTGTGTTCCGGTATTGCTTGATCAAAAACAGCAGCCGATCTGAATCCGGAGCCGAAGGCAAATGAACGCACTCCTGGATCTGTTTCTGCCGCAAAACCAGTTGCTCAGCGCGTTTCTGTGCCTCGGCAATCAGTTTCCGAGAGGAGTCAGAAAACCATTCGAGTGGCAATTGGCCGATTCCATCTACAGCAGAATGCTGCATCAAGTGGACGGCTTGGATGGATCGCTCGAGATCCTCAAGGTGAATGGGATCTGGGAAACCTAATCTTTTCAAATTTCCGATCGTAGGAAATAGTTCCCCTAGCAAGTTTTCCACTTGCTTAGGCCACACTTGGTATTCGGAAAGCTTGCTGATCTCGGTGCCCAGTGGGAGTGTTTGCCATTCTTTATCCGAGTAGTCCGCGAATCGATGGAGCACCTGTTGGAAATCCGATCCCGGCGGTTCCAAGTGAACATCAAGAGTGGATCGATAACGGCTCGAGTCGCGCACGAGTTGATCGATTTCGAGCGCTCGCGACTCTGTTTGCGGTTCAAGCAAGGCGGCAAACCCGATTTTGGAATTCACCGGCGGTTTGGACAGCAGTGGTTGAAGAGCTGCCGAGGACGCAGCACCCAGAAAAGAAACGGCATTCGTCTTGCTAGGACCGAGGATCGGCATCAATGCTCCTAGGCATCGATCGAGCGCCTGCGCGGTTTCCTCGAGACTTGGAAGTAGTTGCACAATGCGATCCGACTCGGCTGGCGTCAGATCCTTGGGGAAGAACCCCCACCAAGCGCTCTCTTGAGGCTTCTCATATTGACTCGATGCGTTGGCAAACCCCTCGAGCGACTGGATCGCTTCGTCGAATCCCGGCAAATCCACGCTGCTCTCGACTGGGATATCCCGAAGCAACTGCGTCTGGTTTTGTCGAAGCTGGACGACTCGCCAAAAGACATCGTAAAGTGGTGCGTCGTAAGGCCCGAGTCGTTTGCTCGAGGCCCGCAAATAAGCATGAAGCTTGGATCGGTAGGTTTGATGGTGCGTTCGCTCTTGGGCGTTCGTCGGGGGTGCGGCTTGCGAACTAGCGAGTCGATTGGCAAGCGATTCGTAGACCTTCTTGGGTGATACGGCATGACCGTGGAGCTCGAGGCAAAAGTCTGCCAGTCCCGCTTGGGTTAAACGTTTGTGAACGACCTCCAGCGCCGCGAGCTTCTCGGCCACAAACAAGACCGTCTTGCCCTGCTCCATGGCGTTCGCAATGGCGTTTGCGATCGTCTGGGATTTGCCAGTCCCGGGTGGTCCCTCGATGACTAGACTCTTGCCGTCTGCAATGTCGGAAAGGGCAGAAAGCTGTGAGCTGTCTGCATCGAGCGGTAACTCGATGGTTTGGGCAACAGGATGTTCGTCAATTTGGTAGTCCGGAGCATAAAGGCCATCCCCGATGCGATCGTTGCTGCCGGAAATCAATTTCGATGCCAAGGAGGACTCGTCCAATGCGCTCGAGCCACTCCAGAGTTTTGGGTCCAAGTCCACGAACATCGAAAGCTTGTGGAAGGAAAAAAAACCTAGCAGCATCTCTTCGCGGACTTTCCAAGCCGTACGGGTTTGGATCGCAGTTCGCACCTGATCGAAGTACACCGAAGGAGGTTGGGCGTCGTCGTAATCGGGTAGTTGGATCGCAAAATCCGACTCGAGCTTTTTTCGTAAACTCGTGTTGCTTTGCAACTCATCTTCATTCCACGTAATTTTGTACTCCAAACCACCCCCGGCGCGTATCGTTTGATCAAGCTGCACGGGGATCAAAATAAGTGGAGCTCGGCGAAGTTCGGATTCGTTGGAATTCGAATCGGTCCAATGAAGAAAACCGATCGCTAAGTGCAGGTAATTGATCCCCGTCTCTTCGATCGAGGTTTTTGCATCCCGTTGGACCCCTCGGAGCAGCCCGTCGAATTTTTCCGCCGAGCAGGTGGCGATCAGCTTATGATCGACGATCGGCTCAGGCTCGGTAGCTATCCCAACGCTCGTTTGGAGCTTGGCACTCGGTTTTGAGGCAGTGTTCTCTTGTTGGATTGCAGAGGGCACAATCCGTAGCCAGTTGGCTTCGGCGACAAGGCGCAGATAAGCCTCATCGGCAAGGGTCGGTGTGATCTCGATCGTCTTGCGTTGGCTGGTCCTGTAATTAAGGAGAGGATTGCGCAGGCTGGAATCGAGCAGCTTGTCACGGAACCGATAGAGTTCGGTTTCCAGAGCGAGCGGTTTTTGGGGCATGGCGTTTGTTTTCGGGAGGGTCGTGGCGGTGCTGTCTGTATTCACAAAACAGGATGATTTTACCGCACCTCAAACCCAGCAACAACCATCCAAATAACGGTTCTTACGGGTCAAAGAAAGACCCGTCTTTGGGAATCTATAGAAAGTCTTACGGCAACGCTTATTTCGTTACGCCGAAGGTGAAGGTCGTGACCTGATGGAACTTCTCGTTCGGCTTGAGCACGGTCGTTGGAAACGACGGTTGGTTTGGCGCGTCGGGATAGTGTTGGGTCTCTAAACAGAAAGCCTCATGCGTTTTATAACCAGCGTTTCCAGCTCCACCGTCGAGAAAATTACCGGTGTACAACTGCACCCCAGGTTGTGTCGTCTTGATTTCCATGGTGCGACCACTGGCAGGATCGACCACCTTGGCCGCAGCGCGCATCTGGCCAGCAGCTCCACGAACAACAAAGCAATGATCATAGCCGTTGGTCGAGGTCAACTGTCCGATCCGCTCACCGATCTTGTGCGGCGTCGTGAAATCCAACGCTGTGCCTTTGACATCCGCTGTAGATCCCGTCGGAATCATGTTTTCATCGACCGGAAGGTACTGATCGCACGAGAGGACGAGTTCATGGTTGTGGATGGTGCCTGATCCTGCGCCCCCAAGATTGAAATACGCGTGGTTTGTCAAGTTCAAGACCGTCGACTTGTCCGTCGTTGCACTCAGGTCGAGGGTCAAACAGTTGTTGTTGTCCCATCGGTACTCTGCGACCGTCGTGAGTGTTCCAGGATAGCCTTCTTCTCCATCAGGGCTGACATACGTGAACTTCAGACCTACCGAGGTGTCGGACTTGACCTCGGCGACTTGCCACATCCGTTTGTCGAAACCGATCTCTCCACCGTGGAGATGATTCGGTCCGTTGTTGGTCGCCAAGCTGTAGGTTTTACCCTCGAGCGTGAACTTGCCCTTGGCGATTCGATTGCAGAAGCGGCCAACGGTTGCCCCAAAGTACGGGTGCCGTTGAAGGTAACCGTCGATGTTGCTGAATCCTGCGGTCACGTTGGTTTTCTTGCCGTTCTTGTCGGGCACCTGGATCGACACCACGATGGCGCCGTAATCGATCAACTCGACGACATTTCCTGCATCGTTGGTCAGTCGAAATAGGGTGACGGCCTTGCCATCGGCGGTGTTTCCAAAAGGTTTCTTCTCGATAGCCATAGGGGTTGCTAATGCATTCTCTTCTGCAAGTACAACGTTGCATGCCGCTTGGGACCACATGGCAAATCCAGCGCTTGCAACAAGGAAAAAATGAATCGTGCGTCGTGAGAGTTTCATCGGTTTTTCTGTGGAGAGTTCTGTGGAGAGGTTGAATGGACGGTTGTTTTTCGATGCAAGCGGGCTAATGGTCAGGGTTTCGACGCATCTGCGGCCGGTTCGACCCGCCCAAACAGATGCCCCCCGACATTGTCATGCTTCCATGTTCCTGCGTATTTTCGATCGTGGAAAACCACCCGCGCCGAGAAAGTCCCCATGCCTGGGATTGACACGGAGTCCAATACGATCATGGGTGTTCGACCAACCCATTCGAGGTTGACCACCACCGGTACGGTCAAATCCTTGTTTCCATACTTGATGCGTGTCTTGATCTCCCAAAGGTTGTCATCCCCCTCGAGTTTCTTGGCACTTTTGATTTCGTAACGCTCTTCTTCGAGCTTGTTCAGAGGTTGTCCGTCCATCGTAAACGAACCAGACAGAACCGAATTCGAAAGGTACTTCTCAAATTCCTCGATCGGAGGCTTGATGCCCTTGGTGCCGTCCTTAAGCCCCTTGGAGTCGTCTTGGGCTTGGACCGGTCCTTGAACGTAAAAACCAACGGAGCTTGCGACGCTGGTGAACAAGACCACCGCGGTCACCCAACGTCCGATCGATCGTAATTCAACCTGTCGCATTGTGTCTCTCCTAGAGGTATCAGAGGCTTCTGAGGAAATTCATGCTGGCTGCAAATTCCGCGATGGGATCGCTCGCCATGTCCCTCTCTACAATATAGCAACCTCGGTACGAATGTTCCGCAAGGCAAGCGATGATCTGGGGGAATTCCGCGAGCCCCCGCCCCAGCGGAACCTGAGTTCCTCGGCCTCTTGCCCGGTCCGGCAAACCGTCCTTGGCATGCACCAACATGACATGCTTGGCGACGGCCGGAAGATCCTCGAGCCCGAACCCATTGACGATCAGGTTGCCTGGGTTGAGCGTCACACCCACGCCAGCTTGGGGAAGCGAATCGATCAGCTCTCCGAGGAGACTCAAAGACTCTGCCCCGGTCTCGAGCGCCAGCATCGCACCGACATGATGCGAGTATTTCCCAAGGTCCGAAAGGACCCCTCGAAGGATTTCGCGAGAAGGCGAATCGGCAGCCGTGTCGATGTGGCCAGCGCTGTTGACGACCACGTTGGCTCCAAGGTCAAAAGCGAGCTTCATCGCGCTTTTGGTACCCTCGATCCGACGATCCAGCTCTTCGGTCGTTTCATAACCTCGGTGAGTCGCGAAACGAACCGCGCCTACCTTGAGATTCAAATCGTCGAGCAGTTTTCGCAGTTGTCGCAACGCTGTACCCGCAACGTCCACTGGTCGGATCTCGTTGCGGGCATCTATTTCAATCACCTCGGCCTTCAACCTCGCGGCCGTCTCGAGCGCTTGACGCAACGGAAGCCTCAAACCTGCTAACTGAATGCCTACTCGGATTGCGGACAATGCGTTCTCCTGGGGTGGGAAATGTTGGGACTAAGACCTCTCGAACAACCAACCAAAGGGTTTCCATCGTTTGGATTCGGTCTTCAGTTCGAAATCGTCAATCGTGTTCTCGTGAATGTATTTGACCGCCTCATCGATCGAGTCGGTGTACAAGTACAACTCCTTGTCGCTCGGCGAGACCGTGCCGCGCTCCACCATGTGATCGATGTACTCCATCAGTTTGTTATGGTAGTCGCGATCCATAATGACGATCGGAAATTTCGAAATTTTCTTCGTCTGGATGAGTGTGATGGTCTCGAAAAATTCATCGAGCGTACCAAACCCGCCAGGCATGATCACGAAGCCGTAAGAGTACTTGAGCAAAAGGACTTTGCGGACAAAGAAATACCGAATGTCCACAGATCTGTCGAGATAAGGGTTCGGTTGCTGCTCGAAAGGCAACTCGATGTTCACTCCTACACTCCGACCACCTACCGACTTGGCTCCCCGATTGGCGGCCTCCATGATTCCAGGCCCACCCCCGGTCATGATGGTAAACCCAAGCTTGGAGATCTGACCTGCGATCTCAACGGTTTGCTGGTACTCTGGAGTCTTTTCCCCGAGTCGGGCCGAACCAAAGATGGTGATGCATGGCCCGACGAAATGGAGGGTTCGAAAGCCCTTGATGAATTCCCAAGCGACCTTAACGGTGAAGTAGAGTTCTTTCCGTCGGGACTGACGGCCTTCGAGGAACTGGATTTCTTTGCTATCTGGTGCCATTTGTGCTTACCGGGAGGGGATGATTCGACAACCCGGGTAATGTACCAGATCTGTTAGATTCAGGTCTATGGGGCCGCGACAGCAGGAACCGCCGCTCCCGTAATGGGATCGACTGGAACGACGACAGGTTGCGATTCTTCAATCGTCGAGTTGTAGATCAGGTTCTCTCGGTAGCCTTCTGCGTCCATCAAGGTAAATCCGAGAAACAAGGCGACAAAAATCAAGCTCCCGAGGATCACAATCGCGTTGAGAGGTTTGTCCCAGAGTAAGTGCATGAAAAAGAGGATCACCAAAGCCGCTTTGATGGTAGCGATGGTCAACGAAGCCCAAATTTCAGCGTTACCTAGATCGAATTGGGACTGAAAAACCGTCACCACCGTCAGGAAAAGCAGCGCAAAGAACACCGAGAAGAGCATCCAGATCGGCATCGGGTGCGAAAAGCCATGATCATGGTGGCCATGGCCAGCGTGTGCGTCGTGATTGTGTTCTGAGGTCGTCGTATGAGCCATGGTATTCC
>JAJTFC010000008.1 GCA_021298315.1 Planctomycetaceae bacterium | reverse complement strand
CGGATCGTCGCCTTGCAAGCTTCCTCGATATTTTTATAAGCACCATCGCCGACGGCCGCCAGGAGTGCCACGCCGTACCCAGGGCCTTGTTCTGCATTGATCGAACAAACCTTTTGACCGAAGCTGTCGGCCAAGATCTGCTTCCAAAGATCGCTTTTGGCCCCACCACCACTGAGTCGAATCTCTTGGACTGGGATCTCAAGTTGGCCGATGATATCGAGACTTTCGCGAAGCGAGTAGGCGACCCCCTCCATGACCGAGCGGGCTAAATGTCCACGGGTGTGCTTGTTGGTCATCCCGATGAAACAGGCCCTTGCAAGTGGATCGGCATGGGGGGTGCGTTCCCCGGCCAAGTAGGGGAGGAAGAACAGGCCTTCGGATCCAGGGCTTAGCGCCGAGGCTTCTTCAGTGAGAATCTCATAGGGATCGATTCCTTTTTTGGCCGCGAGATCCTTGCAAATGTTCTGAACAAACCACTGGAGCGAACCTGCGGCCGATAGCGTCACGCCCATCATATGCCACTTGCCATGGACCGCATGGCAGAAGGTATGGAGTCTCCCGAGTCGATCATACTGCGGTGTGTCGCTATGACAAAAGACAACGCCCGATGTCCCCAAGCTGGCTGTAAGGATCCCTTGCTTGACGATCCCATTGCCAACGGCACCCGCGGCGCAATCACCGGCTCCGGCGACGACCTTGCAGGCCGTACTGAGCCCGAGCTCTTTGGCCACATCGGCCTTAAGAGTCCCGGTGACCTGCTCCGACTCATAGACGCGAGCAAGGATCGATGGGTCGATGTCGAGCTTGGTTAAGAGTTCTTGGGACCATTGGCGCTTGACGACGTCAAGTAGGAGCATGCCGCTCGCATCGCTCGCATCGGTGGCCAATTCACCGGTTAAGCGTCGGCGAATCTCGTCCTTGGGCAAAAGCAAGTACCGCAGTGCATCGTAGTGCTTGGGCTCATGGTTCCTTAGCCACAAGAGTTTCGGTGCGGTAAAACCCGTCATGGCGGGATTGGCGACCATCGAAATGAGCTTGTCTCGCCCTCCGGCCCGCTTGGTGATTTCTTCGCATTCGGCCAGCGTCCGCTGGTCGTTCCAGAGCAAGGCCGGTCGAATGACGTTTCCTTTGGAATTCAAAAAAACCGATCCGTGCATTTGCCCCGAGAGTCCGATGGCCCGTACATCGGCCCCTTTGACCTTGGCTTTTTTAAGCACCCCTTGGATCGTTTGCTTGGTTGCAGTCCACCATTCCTCAGGGTTTTGTTCTGTCCAAAGCGGTTTTGGGGTCAAAAGCGGATAACTGGCTGTCGCCTCGGCCAATACCTTGCCAGACTGGTCAATTAGCAGGCTTTTCGTGCCGGATGTGCCGATATCGATCCCAAGATAATAAGCCATAATGAATGCGTTGCTAGAATGGGTTGGTCTAGAAAAAATCCAACGGATTGTCCAAGATTTCTATACTAGCCGATTTGCCGAATCCTTGGAGACATGCCAGATGAAATCCCAGAAAATCAGTCCCCCCGATGCCTTGGTCTCGCCGATCGAGCGCAGGGCATGGCTTCGAGGTTCTTTCTCGCTCGGGTGCTCTTTGATGATCTCCCTAACCGGATGCCCTGGTAAGGCCCCGGATCGCACCAAGAACGATGCGGCTGGCAAAGTAGGTCGAGGGGACCTGCCACCTCTGAAAATTGGAATCATCGATTGCGACGAACTCTCCGGGGTGCTCGAGAGCCGATGGCAGGAATACTCCGACCAACCGATCGAACGGATCCGATTGGATCGGCTCAAGGTCGGCACCCAAGATACACCCTCGTTGGACGTGATCCTCTATCCGGCGAATTTTCTAGGCTCTCTTGTCGAAAAGGATTGGATCGCACCTCTCCCCTCCCTGCTCTTGGAACGACTCGGCGGCGAAAAGCAAAACGGCGGTCAGCGAAAAACCGGGAAGAAATCCCCTAGTTCTATGAATTTAGACTCCGAGGAGTCGCCCCAAGGCATCGAGAGCTGGTCGAGCCGCTGGCGGTCGATTGCCCACTACAACGGCAAGTCCATGGGCTTGCCCCTGGGAGCCCCTTGTTGGGTTGCAGCCGTCAGAGGGCTAGACATCGAGCCGCTGAAGCGATTGCATCAGGCGATTGCGAGCAACCAAAACAATCCCGAGCTCGCTAGGGAAAGCTTTGAGGCCTTTCTCCAGAAGTCCGAATCGACTCTCCAGGATAGCCTCGGAGTCCGGGAGGCTTTGCTCGCCGAGAAACTCAAGGACATCCCATCGATCGATCGGCGGGCCTTGGTCGAGCGGTTCCTTTGGGTGATGACCACCAGCGAGTCTCGCTACCGTGGACTGATCGACCCTTATAAAGTCACGGCACGTTTGGGGCTCCCTGAGTTTGCTCGCAGCGCAAGGTTTCTGCATCGACTTGCCTTGATCGAGCCGACAACCATCTTGGCTTCCCCCGTCGAGGCTTGGGAGAGGGTCGCTGAGGGGAAAGCGGTCTTTGGGATCGGTTGGCCCCGTACCGATGGATTTCAGCGAGCCGGTCTTGCCTCGGATTCCAAACCCTTGCAATTGCTCCCTTTCCTCTACAACGGAGGCCAGGGGCTATTGGCCTCGCTCGGCAGGAAGACTAGGCAGTCCTCGATGTCGATCGAATTCATGCATTGGCTGCATCGAGAGGACAATCGTGCGGCACTGCAAGCCAAGTCGCCACGCATCGAAGTTCTCGAAATCGAAAACGATACCAATCGGGTCCGAGAGGATTACCGGGACTACCAAACTCTCCAGAGGCTCGAAGCGGGCAATTCGACCCTCGATCTGACCCCTCGTTTCGTCGGTGCCGATTCCCTGATCGATGGGCTCGCCGATGCACTTTTGGATATCCTTGCCAATCCCGAGTCCGCATCTGCCCGGTTGGAGCAGTGCAAGCTCCAGTGGGCCCGATCGATCGACTCGATTGGCCCCGAGTCGCTCCGGAGAAGTCTCGAACGGGCCACTGGCCTTTCGAATTAGAGCCAACGGGAGAAAATCAGATATGGAACCCAGAGGTTTTCAAAAATACCTTCGCTACCTTCAACGCCTTGCGGCTGCACCGTTCCGAGCGATCGCAGAGTTGCTAGGGCTTTTCTCCCGGGGAAATCCTTCCTCGCGTAGACCCGAGTCCATCGAAAAGCAACGCAAACGTCGAGGGTTGCTCCTTTCGGGGCTTCCCGCTCTTTGCTGCGCCCTGGCCGCGATTTTTCTTGCCGGTTGGGGTGCGACCAATCAGAGGAAGCTCGCGACCAAGTACTCCGAGAAACTGACCGAGGCCATCGCACAGCCCGATGCGAAACGGGCCGAGCGGTTGAGTCAGCGGGTCTTTCAAGAGGGCTTGCGCGATGCGCCTAGCTCGGCGATGGACTACTGCAATTTTCTCGCAACGCAAAAAGATCTGCTCCAGGCAAACAGCATCCTCGAGACGCTCGCCCCAGACGATACCCCCGGCTATCCAGCCGCGCACCTTCAGCGCGCCATCGGTTACTCAAACCTGTTGAGCCAAGGTGCCAGCGATCGGTATTTGCCCATCCTCTCGTGGCACTTGAAACAAGCCGGGGATCCATCGACTGAGGCCCATTGGCTTGCCTGGGCAAACTACTTTCGACTCACTGGCCAAATCGATCGCTCGGTGCAATCCCTCGAATCGGTGGCCAACATCAACCCCTCCCACTGGTTTTCCGTTGCCGATTTGTATGTCCTCGACGGCAAACCGGATCTTGCGAAACGCTCGTTGCTGATGGCATCGAACGCCTACCGTTTGCGTTTGGGAAACAACCCCTTATCGATTCCCGACCGACTGCAATTGGTCATGGCCCAAGCAAGATCTGGGGATTACCAACAGGCTTCGGTGACTTTGCAAGCCGGCTTGGATCTCGATCCTAAGAGCGACGAATTGCTTGGTGCCAAATCGCAGTTGGAGACCATTGCCCTCGAGCAGGCGTTTCAAAAAGCCCCTGGTATCCCAGAAAAATTATCCTTCCTTAAAGAAATCGTTGCGAAATCCGAAGACCGCTCGGTGGTCTACCAGGGGGCCATCGATCTTTACCGCAACGCAGCCAACGAGCAAGAAAAGGGATCGATCCTCGAGATGCTCGACGAGAGTTTAAGTCGCTACGGACCGAGCCCGTCGCTGCTGTTTGCACAAAGCATGATTCTCATCGACCAGGGGAAGAGCACCGAAGCCAGGGAGAAACTCCAGGAGGCTGTCGATGCTTTCCCAGACCATGGTCTGTCGTTAAACAATCTAGCTTGGTTGCTCGGCAACCAAGAGCCGCGTGACCTAGAGAAAGCCAAAGCGCTGGCCATGCGGGCCGTAGCAAGCGACCCTCGAATGGGTACCTTTCATGATACCCTAGGGACGATCTATCTGGAGCTTAAGGATTGGCGGGCTGCGATCCAAGAGCTTGAGTTGGCCTTGGCACAAACCCCCATTGAGGCAAGGTCCAAGATCCACGCCAAGTTGGCCATCGGCTACGAGGCCGTCGGCGAGGCATCGCTTGCTGCGATGCACAAGGACCGAAGCGGCTCGAAGTGAGTTCAACGCAACGAGCTAGAGTTTGCCTTCGATCGCCAATTGGTGGAAGAAATGCTTGACGTCGGCTTGGTTCTTCAAAAGCCAGTCGATCGAAGGCTCGCAGTTCATCGCTTTGGCGATCGCCTTGGTGGTCGCTTCTCGGTTGGTTTGGAAGAGCACTTCAGGATCGTATTTGGCCGTGACGATCGACGGATCGAGCCAGACCGAGACGATGATCCCGAGGTCGTTGGCTTTCGCTTTGGGGATGTGTCCTTGGCGAACCGCATCGAGCACGCCGTTGGCGATGGCGGCTTGAACGGTTCCCATGAGGATATTGGTATACTTTTCGTTGTTGACCGTGACTTTGCTGACCATCACCGTGACGGGTCGAACCTGCACATCGCAGTTGAGGATCGCGTAGATTTTTGAGTGGCCCTTGGTCTGGTTGCCAATCATATTGGCAATCGAATAACCGACCGGGCCGTCGAGTTCACCGATGACCACTTCGGGTTCCGCAGCCGACCAAGCTTCAGTCGATTCGACGAGGGCCTCGCCGGTCCTCATAACGATTCGTCCTTTGTTCGAGACGACGGTTTTCTTGGTAGCTGTTTTCTTCTTCTTTGCCATGGTAGGTGCCTTTGGTTGCTTATCTCTGAAGGATTATCTATGGAGGATTAAAGGGGTCTTGATGAAGTCGAGTCGAATCGCATCAGTGGGAATGCTCAAGATCCTTATGGTGCAATGGCTCGACCGGACGCAGTCCGATGTGATCCATAAGGATATGGCATCGGTTGGCGATCCATTGTGGGGCGTAGGAGCCGAAGATCATCCCGAGGATCGCGAAACTCAGCGCTACCAATTGGGGCGGATAGGTTTCATGCAGACCGGCGATTCCAGGGATTGGTAGGCTGTCTGAAAAAGTCACCAACGCCCAAGTGCTCACCCCGGCGAAGATCGAAAAAACTGCTCCCTGGGTCGTTGCACGTTTCCAATACAGCCCTGCGGCCAATGGAACAAAGGCGCCGGCAAGGGTGATTTGATAAGCATTGGAAACCAGATCATAGATCGGGGTGCCCAAGGTAAAAATCGCGTAGGTCAGCACCAAGCAGGTGAAGATCAGGATCGTGATTCGCATGGCAAGCAACAGTTCTTTGTCACGCATGTTCGGCTTGATGTGCCTGAGGATGTTTTCGACGAAACTCGTCGAAGGGGCCAATAGGGTGGCCGAGGAACAAGACTTGATCGCCGAAACCAAGGCTCCGAAAAAGAGGATTTGTGCGAAGAATGGCATGTGATCGAGGATCATCGTCGGAAGGACTTTTTGCGGATCGTTTGCGAGCAGCTCCTTGGAATGCTCAGGCATCTTGATCAGTGCTGCGACGACAATGAACATCGGAACAAACGCAAAAACCAGGTAGCACAGTCCTCCGATAACCGCCCCGTATTTTGCCGACCGCTCATCCTTGGCCGACATGACCCGTTGGAAGACATCCTGCTGGGGGATCGAGCCGAGCATCATGGTGATGGCAGCAGCGAGGAAAAAAGCCCAGTCCTTGAAAGTCGGTGGGGGCATGATTTTGAACCAGTCGCGTTTGCTTGCATAATCGAAAACCGTCGAAGCCCCACCGACCAACTCGGCCGAATACCAAGCGATGTAGGATAGCCCCAAGACCAAAACGATCATTTGGATAAAGTCGGTCCAAGCCACTGCGAGCATCCCGCCCATCATGACGTAGATCAGGACCAGAACCGTGCCGATGATCATTCCTGTCGGATGGTCGATCGCTCCCCCGGAGAGGATGGTAAACACAAGCCCTAACGCGGTGACTTGGGCGGCCACCCATCCGAGATAGCTCAAGATGATCATCACCGAACAGAGAATTTCAACCGGTACACCGTAGCGTTTCCTAAAGAAATCGCCGATCGTCAGAAGTTTCATTCGATACAAACGTATCGCGAAAAATAGCCCCACGAGCACCAGACACATCGAGGCCCCGAAGGGGTCCTCGACGACCGACTGGAGTCCCCCTTCGACGAACTTCGCAGGAATGCCCATGACCGTCTCGGCACCGAACCAAGTGGCGAAGCTGGTCGTGATAACCATGTACAGAGGTAAGCTATGGCCGGCGACGGCAAAGTCGGCGGTGTTCTTGACCTTGGTGCCTGCCCAAGCACCGATGCCCAGCGTACCCAGTAGGTAGATGAATACGAAGATCAATAGTTCGATGTTCAAGGCGCATCTCCCTTTGGTATTGAGCTAACGAATAGTACTTAGGCAACAATGGACTCGGTGGAACTGACTCGGTGGATCTATCGGATCGATCACTGCGAGAGAACGAATGGTACGGTGACGATTCCATTGTCTTTATCTCGGCAGTCGATCTCCAAAAACTCTGGAAACTGAGAATCGCTTCCCAGGATCAAGATGGCCACGCCGGAGGATTCCTCCAGTTGGATCAGTTCGCGACGTTTGCGGTTGTTCAGGTACGCAGCGACGTTCTCATTGACTCGGACGTTGATGCGTGCGACCCCTTGATGTTGGCTTGCCAACATCAAGATCCGGGTGACTTCGATGGCCATGCTTTCGGCGGTTTTGACCAGCGCGCGTCCTCGGCAGCAAGGGCAATCCTCGTAGACGCTCCGTTTGAAGCTTGGTCGGATCCGTTGTCGCGTCATCTCGATCAGACCGAAAGGACTGGTTCGGAGGATTTTGGTTCGGGCACGATCGCGTTTCATCGCGTCGCTTAAGGATTTTTCAACTTTGCGACGATGCGATTCTTTGCGCATATCGATAAAGTCGTTGACGATCACGCCTCCCAAATCCCGCAATCGCAGTTGTCTTGCGATCTCCTTGCTGGCCGCTAGGTTCAAGTGAAAAGCGTTTTCCTCCGCGTTTTCATCACCGCCGCGGAAGTTGCCGCTGTTGACATCGATCGCAACGAGGGCTTCGGTCGGGTCGATGACAATCGAGCCGCCCCCCTTGAGCGGAACGACCCGTTGGTGGATCCGGGCGATCTCTTGCTCGAGTTTGAAGCGGTGGAAGAGGGGCTCTCGGCTATCGTACAACTCGATTCGGTCGGCGTACTTGGGCATGACCAGTTCCATGAACTCTTTGGCTCTTTGGAAGGCATCCGGAGAATCGATCAGGATCGAATCGATATCTTCGGTGAATGTATCGCGAATGGTACGAATCATAATGTCGGACTCTTCGTAGACATCGCAAGGTCCCGGTTGATTCTTGATCCGTTTGGCGAGCACTTTCCAAAGCCGCAGCAGATAAGCCACATCGCGGTAGAGTTCTTTGCGGTTGCGTTCTTGTGCGGCGGTCCTGACGATGAACCCGACCCCTTTGGGGATGTTGATTTCATGCATCGTGGACTTGAGTTTTTTTCTCTCGGCTTCGTCTTCGATCTTGCGGCTGATTCCGACTCGTCCGAGCGAGGGCATGAGGACAAGGTAGCGACCGGGGATACTGACGTAGGTCGAGAGGGTTGGGCCTTTGGTGCCGATTCCCTCTTTGATGACCTGGACGACGACTTCGTCACCGCGTTTGAAGATCTCTTGGATGGGTGGTTTGAACCGGGGTCTGCCGCTTCGAAGTTTCCCGCCACGGGGATTTGGCCCCCGGGAGCGTTGGGGGGGATCTTGGTCTCCCCCTGCTTCTTCGTCATCGATCCCGAAATTCTTGCCGCTCAAAATATCCGCAGGATCGTAACCGGCTTGTCGAAAGTACTCGGGTTCGATATCGCTGATGTGGAGGAATCCGTTGCGTCCGACTCCGAAATCGACGAAGGCGGCCTGGATACTCGGTTCGATATTGACGATTTTGCCTTTGTAGATGTTCCCAACCCAGTTGTTCTGGCTGGTTCGTTCGGTGTAGAGTTCTTCAAGTATCCCGTCTTCCAAAAGCGCGATTCGGCACTCCTCGGCTTGCGAGACATTGATCAGCATTTCCTTCTTCATCGAGAATCATTTCCTTGTAGCATTTAAGTTGTTTCCTTGGGATTGTTCATGCTTGGAGCACGATTTCGGGCACGAGCCCTGCGAGTTGGTTCATCAAGAAGGCTTCGACCTCGCGTGCAGTACCGAGTCTTAAAGCACGCCAAGCCATGGCTTCACATTGCCCGAGGGTCACGGATCGAATGGCCTTTTTGATCACCGGGATCGTCGACGGAGCCAAGCTCAGAGAACGGATTCCCATACCAACTAAAAGTAGGGCGTGAGCGGGATTGTTACTCATTTCCCCGCAAACGCTCGTCGATTTGCCATGCTCCGATGTGATCTCTTGAGTTCGCTTGATCAATCGTAGCACGGCCGGATCGCACGCTTGGTAAAGGTCGGCGACCGAGTCATTGCTTCGGTCGACAGCAAGCGTGTATTGCGTCAAGTCGTTGGTCCCGATACTCACGAAGTCGATTTCTTCGATGAATCGGTCCAACATCAAAACAGCGGCTGGCACCTCGACCATCATGCCAACTCGGAGTGTCGAAGGGATTCGTATTCCTTCGCAAGTCAAATCATCTGCGACGCTGCGCAAAAGGAACTTCGCGCTGCGGAATTCATCCAACGTGGTGACCATCGGAAACATGACCCGACAATTCCCTGCACTTGCCGCCCTGAGGATGGCTCGCACCTGAACTCGAAACAGCGCTGGATTACGCAAACTCAATCGAATGGACCTGAGTCCCAAGAACGGATTGTTCTCGGGTTCCACCGGCCGTGTCATCCCCATCTTATCGGCACCTAGGTCCAGGGTGCGGATGACGACCGGGCGGCCTTGCATATCCCGCAAAACTTGCTGGTATGCCAAAAAATGATCTTCCTCCGTGGGCTCCTTGTCATGCCCAAGGTAGAGAAATTCTGTGCGATATAAACCAACCCCATCGGCTCCGCGAGCCAAACACGCTTGGGTTTCGTTTGGAAATTCAACATTGGCCATCAACTCAACATGCACCCCGTCGGAGGTCACCGCGGGCAAGTCTTTGAGTTCCGAGAGTTCCGAGACGATCGATTCGCGTGCGATCCGACGCTTGAGATACCTATCGCGGGTCGGAGCATCTGGAGACACAAAGATTCGGCCGAGATGCCCATCGATGATCAACTCATCGCCAGAACGAATATTATGAAGGAAATTCCCGACCCCGACAACCGCCGGAATCTCCATCCCACGCGCGACGATCGCGGTGTGACCACCGGGCCCTCCGGCCTCGGTGCATAAGGCCAACACTTTTTCGGTGTCGAACGAAGCAGTCTCGCCAGGGGTCAGGTCATGGCTCACGACGATCGATCCCGGAGGGATTTCGGCAAATGTCTGCGTGGGTTTGCCCGTCAGGGCCTCGAGCAACGTGCGTTCGACATCTCGAACATCGGCGGCTCTTTCTGCCAAAAATGATGAACTCGCTTTGCGAAACGCTGCGGCATATTTCGCAAAAACTTCACTCACGGCATACTCGGCCGCGTAGAGATTGTCGCGGATCAAGTGCTCCATTTCGGAGCGAACATGTGGATCGAGCAAAAGCTGCTGCTGGGCCGAGAAGATCCCGCCGAGATTGGCCCCCCAGCTATCGGTCGTCTCCTTGCCCCGAGCACCCAAGACCTGATGCGCCTTGGAAACCGCTTCTCCAAGCCGTTGCCATTCCCGCTGCGCCTCGGACTTGGAAACCAAACATCGGGCGATGCTGTAGCCCTCTCGGTCGAAAACAATCGCTTTGCCGATGGCTACGCCAGGTGATACTGCAATGCCTTGTAATTCCAGCATGCGCGCTTTACGGGTCGTCAAATTGTGAATCAAACAAACGCGCAATGGCCTCGATGGCCATCGGTGCGTCGGGGCCTTGGGCTCGCAAGGTCAACTCAGTACCCTGCGGTGCTCCTAATGTCAACAAGCCGATCATCGAGCGACAGTCAGCAATCTGGCCAGCTCGCTCCAGTTCAATCTGGCACTGAAAATTTGTCGCCGCACGAACCAGCTTGTCCGCCGGACGCATATGCAGACCTTCTGGATTTTGGACCGTAACGACTCGGGTAATCATCAAATCTCTCTGGGGAATCCCTAGTTGCTAGCTTGGCTACTGTCGGCTTCTTCGAGCAACTCCAAGATCCCCTCGACGGTTTTCGACTGGCTCAAAACGCGGCAGAACTGCTCGTCTCGAAGCTGCCTCGAAATGTTCTCAAGAGCTCTGAGGTGATCTCCAGGTCGATCCGGGGGAGAGACCAACAGAAAAAACAAACTGGCTTTTTGCCCGTCAAGCGACTCGAAATCGAGCCCCTGGGCACTGACACCTACGGTCCCGACGAGCTTCTTGACACTCGGATGCTTCGTGTGCGGAACGGCCACTCCTCGACCGATTCCCGTGCTCCCGAGCTCCTCGCGACGCATGATCGCTTTGATGATGTCGTCTTTGTCCTTGGCCAGAATCTCCTGGGCCTCGACCAACGATTGCACTAGCTCTGCAATCACCTCTTCCTTGGTCGTCGCAGCTAGGTCCGACTTGACCGCTTTCGGAGCTACAAATACAGAAAACTTCATAGATTGCTGATGCCTTTGTCGAAAACTTTCCTCAGCCCATTGACTTCGTGCTCGGGTCTTCATTCCACTGGACCATCATTAGCCCGGCATTGAAGAGGCTGCCGGACGAAAACTAAGAACTCAAGCAAGCAAGGCTCTTAGGTGTGGTGCGCGTTGGGACCACCCTTGTGGTCCGTCACACGCTCCTTGTGCTTGCGAATTTGTTGCTCGACTTTGTCCAGAGTCAAATCCAAAGCCGCAACGACCGAGGAAGACTCCGTGGCGGCCACAAAATCTGGGGCATGCTCAGCCGAAACGTTGATCTCAACACTCGGACGGTCGAGCTTCTCCAAATCGACCGTCACCTCAATGGCGTTGATGCGATCGAAAAAACGCCTGAGCTTCTCAACCTTCGCGGCGATGATCTGCTGATCTTCGCCCTGAAGATGGCCATGACGGGTAGATATATTGACTTGCACTGCTGTACTCCTAGAACAAAGTTCCCCAGAGTGAATTTCCCTAGAGGAGAGGCTGCCGGGCGGAATTCTCCCATCGGTGAATTTCGACCAAAACCTTTTAACTAACACTCGAATTGTAACCCGAAGCCCACGGCTCAGAAATCCCAATCCGGCTCAGAGGTCAGAGATTCACCGATTCGACTCCTGCACTTCACGCAGTGGCATCCAATCCCGGAAAACCAAGAAGTATCCCCTCTTGTCGAATTAATCCGGGAAAATCGAATTTCCGTACCAAACATGAAAAACCTTAAAGACAATTCTGGGTTTGGGGTATTTCAGTTCCTTCTGGTCTATACTTTCAGAGCAACCGGCCGATCTGTCCAATTGACCAACCCCCCATTCATCCGAATCCCTTCCATCTCCACTAGTACCCGCGCAATGAGATTTACTTATAAAGCCCTTGTCGCTCCTGTGGCTCTTGCCCTCTTGGGAGGCCTATCGCTGGATCGTATCGCCCTGGCCCAACCCCCAGGAATGTCCTTCGGTGGCGGTGGACCGCCGATGATGATCATGGGTGGAGGATCCGATCGCGGCGGGGATCGCGGCGGGGATCGCGGCCGTGGAGGTTTCAGCGGCGGTGGTTTCAGCGGCGGTGGTTTCAGCGGCGGTGGTTTCAGTGGTGGATTCGGTGGCGGGGGGTTCGATCCGTCTAGCTTCATATCCCGCATGGACACCAACGGCAACGGCTCGATCGATCCCGAGGAGGCCCAAGGCCCAGCGAGGTTCATGCTCGATCGGATGGCCAGAAACAACCCAAAGATCGACCTTTCCAAACCCATCCCAATTTCGGTCATCACCGAATCGTTCCAACAGATGCGAAGCGGTGGATCCTTCGGCGGGGGATCTTGGGGGGGCGGTTCCTGGGGTGGTGAAACCTCCGATGAAAGCGTCGCGGGTGCCTCGAGCAGCTCACTGGTTCCAGGCTTTGGCGTGAAAATCGACCGCGTCCCAGTCCCAGGCTTCGGCGCATCGGGCAAAACCCCACCGACGAAAGTCGAAGACCAAGACCTTCGCGACGCCGACGAACGCATGCGTCGCTACGACCGAAACAACGACGGGGGGATCGACGAATCCGAATACCGCGAAACCCGATGGAACGAACAGATGTCCCAATGGGATTCGAACAAGGACGGGAAACTCACCCGAGAAGAAGTCGCCGTGCGCTACGCTCGACGCCGTCTCCTGAACGCCAACCAAGCCGCACCGGAACAATCTCGCAACGGCTGGGAGGCTCGCAGCCGCGGTGATGGACGAGGCGACCCCCAAGCCGCTGGAGCCCAAGCCGGACGTACTGAAGGGGACCAAAAAGTTGCCCACCCTTTCGAAAAACGAGCCAGTTTCCGAACCTCCGATAGCTCGGGAAATGCCCCCCGACCCTCCGGCATGCCCGAGTGGTTCGTCCGCGATGACACCAACCTGGACAACCAAGTTTCTATGGGCGAGTTCGCCCGCAAATGGGACGCATCGACCCTCGAAGACTTCTACAAGTTCGATATCAATCAGGACGGATTTATCACCGTCCAGGAATGCTTGGCCGCCGTCAAAAAAGGTTACCTCAAAGGCTCCGGAAGCTCCAGCAGCATCGCAAGCTCCGATGGATCCGCGAGCCCCGGTGCCCCTGCCTCGAATTCATCGGGCAGTGCCTCTGCCCCAGGTGCTGGTGCTTCCGGTACACCGAGCACCAACTCTGCCGCGCCGATGAGCGCCCCGATCGACGAACGCATGAGAGTCTTCGCGAAACGAAGCATCGACAGGGCTGACAAAGACAAAAACGGATTTCTGACCCCCGACGAGTTCAAATCGACCCGAAGCTCTTTCGGCGATGTCGACAAGGATAAAAACGGCAAAATCGATCTGGATGAATATGTCCAGTTCAGCAACTCGCGTTAAACCAACCATCGCCTAAATCCAATCCAACTCTATCGTCTGTGCCGTCTATGATCCAGCCTTTGATCCAGCTCTCCTTTGCTCATTTGAAGATTGTCGCTCGCTTGAAGCTTCCCAAAAAATCCCCAGCCCTCGTGGCCTGGATGCTATGTTCGCTCCTGGGAATCCTCTCGAGCCAGGCACTGGCTCAAGTTGCACTCGATTCGGCCTTGCAAGCGACCGCTTCGGAAGCTTCAGAACGTTGGGTCGGTTGGCTCGAAACGAAATCCCAAAACCTCCGATTGATCGTGTCTCTCTCCTCGAGCGCAAAAGGCTCCCCGACAGGAACAGTCACCAGTCCAGACCAATCCGAAACCTCTGTCCCGATCTCCAACGCCTCGATCGATGACCAAAGGCAATTGCGCTTTCAAGTCGCCCCGGAAGGGATCGGCTCGGCAGCCTACGCCTTCGAAGGCTCGTTCCAAGGGGATGGACTCTCAGGCATCCTCGAGCAATCCGGCTCCAAGCTTCCTATTCAATTCGTAAAAGCATCTTCGCTCCAAGCCGAAGACAGCCAGCGACTCGGAGCCGACTCGGTTTGGTCAGGTTCCCTCGAGGCCGGGTCTAGAAAAGTCCCCCTTCGATTCCGCTTCTATGACTCGGCTCCCTTTGCCTCCCGAGACAAACCTCGGCTGCTCTTTGACTCCATCCTCGAGAAAGCCAATGGCTTTCCCATGAGCATCTCGATCAACGAAAAGGGACTCTACGAATTTTCGATCCCTGCGATTCCAGGCAATGCGAAGTACACCGCAGAACTCTCGGACGACGGGAAGATGCTTACGGGCAAATTCCAGCAGGGATTCCTTCCAATCCAACTCGACATGCAGCGGATCGATGTGAAGCCGGTCGATTCGGTCGGCGATGTGCCGACATCCGAGCAGGCGATCCAAAAGGTCCTTGGCCAAGACCATCTGACAACCTACCTGCTGGCCCTTGCAAAAAACAATAACCTCCGTGAGACTCCAGAGTCCCAACCATCATTGGACGAAACAGAAAATGCCAAAGCTCCCTTGGCGATGGATAAGAAACCTCTGGCACAGCGAACCTCTGCTCCCGATGGTCTTCTCGAAGAGCCTTTCGTTGTCGAACGGTTCGATAGCCGCAAACCACTCCTGAACGAGCTCGGCAAACGGGCCGACAACCGATTCGAACTCGCTGGCACCATCACTTTCCCCAAAGGCTTCGACCCCAACGCGCAATACCCGGCCGTCGTCCTGATCACCGGAAGCGGGCAGCAAGATCGCGATGAAACCATCGGCAGACATAAACCGTTCAAAGAGATCGCAAACCACCTAGCCTCCCAGGGTATGGTGGTCCTCCGCTATGATGACCGTGGTGCTGCCGAGAGCACCGGCGACTTTGCCCAGGCCACCAGCTTGGACTTTGCTGAAGACGCACTGGCCGTTTGGCATTTTGCAAGGAAGATCGAAGGCGTCGACCGCACCCGCGTCGGACTTCTCGGACACTCCGAAGGTGGAATCATCGGTCCGACGATCGCCGCATGGCAACGAGAAGTCGGCTTCTTGATCCTCATCGCTCCGCCGATCCTTCCAGGCTCCGAAATTTTAAGCAGTCAAATCGATCGAATCGCCGAACTCCAGGGAGTAGGCCCGGAGGATCGCGCCGCTGCGAACTCGCTACAACGTGAACTGCAGCAGATCGCTTTGAAGTACCCAGCCAATGACGAAGCTGCATTGAGCGACGTGCGCAAGGCCATCGTCGAGCGATGGGAATCGCTGGGACAACTCTCGCAGGCTGTCGCGGGGACCGGTGAGACGACTCGCAAAAAACAACTCATCGAGGCGATTTCTACCCAGTTCAAAGGTCTGCAATCCCCTTGGATGCGCCACTTCCTGGCTTACGACCCTGCCGCAAACTGGGTGCTATTTGATTGCCCCGTTTTGGCCATCTGGGGCGAGAAGGACACTCAAGTTCTTTTCGAAGCCAATCGAACCAAACTCCAAGACATCATCACCCACAACTTGAACCTACAAGCGGATTTGGTCGTCCTACCGGGGCTGAACCATCTGCTGCAAAAAGCCGATACCGGGCTGCCTGAGGAGTACGACCGAATCGATCAAGCCATCGAACCGCTGGCTTTGGAACTCTTCAGCAACTGGCTCAAGCTGAGCAAAATTCTTCCCTAAAGTCCGCAAGCCTTCGAGTCCAAGGACAACCCCAGGCGACGTGCACGATGAAAACAAGATGGATGGAACACGAGTCGGCCAGCAACAACGACATTCGCGATGAGATCTACCGGCTCTTGATGGGCATGAAACCCGGCGAGAGCATTTGCCCCTCGGATGCGGCAAGAGGCTTCGGTTCCAAGTGGCGTCAACTCATGACCCACGTTCGCGAAGTGGTCACCGATATGGCTCGCGACGGTGCGATCGAAGTCACGCTCCGTGGTGAACTCATCGACGTCGAAGAAGTGGACCTCGAATCGATCCGAGGTCCACTGAGAATCAGGCTAGCTCCGAAACCCAGCGACTCGCATTGACCGAGTGCGGGGAGGGTACTTTAATCGAGCACTGTAGCAATCCGGCCTATTGGTACGCAAGTTACCGCGAACTGCCTCGATCACCGAGCGGTATCGCCCCAGTTCAAACAGTCATCGACTATTCGACGACCTTCGCATCGATCCACTTCATGAGCCCGCGAAGACGTTGGCCGACTTGCTCGATCTGATGCTTGCGCTCCAGACGACGCGAGGCCTTGAAGGCCGGCGCACCAGCTTTGTTTTCCAGGATCCACTCTTTGGCGAATTGGCCGGTTTGGATTTCCCGAAGGATCTTTTTCATCTCCTTCTTCGTCTCGGGAGTGATGATCCGAGGTCCGCGGGTGTAGTCGCCGAACTCGGCGGTATTGGAGATGCTATAGCGCATGTAGTTCAGACCTCCCTGATAGAGTAGATCGACGATGAGCTTCAACTCGTGCATGCATTCGAAATAGGCCATCTCGGGCTGATAACCGGCTTCGACCAATGTTTCGAAACCAGCTTTCACCAATTCGCTCACACCGCCGCACAAGACGACTTGTTCGCCAAAAAGATCGGTTTCGGTTTCTTCGGCGATGGTCGTTTCGATCACACCCCCTCGGGTCCCACCGATCCCCTTGGCATAGGCCAAGCCGATTTTTTTGGTCGTTTCGCTAGCTCCGGTCCCTAGAGCGATCAAGCAAGGAACTCCGCCCCCCTTGGTGTATTCGCTGCGAACCAAGTGGCCGGGGCCTTTGGGTGCCACCAGCAGCGCGTCGACACCCTTTGGGGGATCGATCTGGCCGAAGTGCAAATTGAATCCGTGGGAGCACATGAGCACATTGCCTGGAGTAAGATTCGGCTTGATGTGCGTCCGATACAAATCGCCTTGGACTTCGTCGGGAAGCAAAACGTTGATGATATCAGCCTTGCGACTCGCTTCGTCGATCTCAAGCGGTTGGAAGCCGTGGCTGACTGCCAAATCGTAGTTCTTGCTCCCGGGGCGTTGGCCGATGATGACCTTGCAACCGCTATCACGCAGGTTTTGTGCTTGCGCATGGCCTTGGGATCCATAGCCCAAAATCGCAATGGTTTTGTCTTTGAGAACCGATAAATCCGCGTCTTGTTCGTAGTAAATTTTTGCAGTCATGCTTGGTCAACCAGGGAAGGAATGGAGAGTTAGGAGTGAGAGGATGCGTTGTCAAAATCAGCGGTAGGTCCGTCGATGCAGACATTGGGATTGCTGCCACGGACCATGGCAATTCGACCCGTGCGTACCAATTCGTTGATGCCGTAGGGCCTCATGCGTTCGATGAAGGCTTGGACTTTGTTCTCCCGGCCGGAGATTTCGATCATGATCTCTTCGGGGCCCACATCGACGATCCTGGCGCGGAAGATTTCTGCAAGCTCTCGAATTTCACTTCGTTTGGCTCCGTCGGGTGCCGAGACCTTGATGAGCATCAAGTCCCGTTCGACATAGTCGTTCGAACTGATGTCCTGCACCGAAACGACCGTGATGATCTTTTCGAGTTGCTTGCGGACCTGTGCCAAGACCCGATCGTCTCCACGGACGACGAACGTCATTCGCGAGAGACCTGGGATCTCGGTTTCGCCTACCGCAAGCGAATCAATGTTGTATCCTCTAGAAGCAAGCATTCCGGAAATGTGCGCAAGAACACCTGGCACATTTTGAACGGTAGCCGATAGCACGTGTCGCATCGGACCAAGACTCATCAATTGGGTTATGGAGATTGTCCACCAGGTCGCGGGATAGCCCGCGACTGGACGTTTGCTGGACCGGGAATCATAGGTCCAATCGGATATTTCCTCAAGGGATACCTCAAGGGTTAACGGTAGGCAAACAGATGAACTCTGAGCGACAAGGCTACGAACTGATCGACTTTGGCGATGGCCGTAAGCTCGAAAGATTCGGCTCGATTACCGTAGATCGTCCCGCTAGGGGAGCCTGGACCCCCAAGGCGATTCCCGAAGCTTGGGAATCAGCAGAACTGATTTATCGCGGTGAGCGAATGAACGCAAGCGATGGGAGTTGGCAAGTCCGTTCGGAATCGGGCCGGAATCTTGCTGAATTGATGAAAGGCTGGGAGTGCAAGACTCGGGGGCTGAACTTGCAGATTATCCCTCAGAGGACAGGCCAACTCGGCGTCTTTCCCGAGCACTGGAGTCTTTGGGATTGGTATTCTCGAATCATTCAGGAAGGATTGACTCGGGGGCCGGTTCGCGTCTTGCACTTGTTTGCCTATACCGGCTCGAGCAGTTTGTGGATGGCCTCGCATGGGGCGATGGTCACGCACCTCGATGCAATGAAGCACGCGGTGGATTGGGCAAGGGTCAACGCCAAGTTTTCGGGGCTTGAGGACAAGCCGATCCGCTGGATCGTCGAGGATGCCCGCAGGTATGCGGCCCGAGAGCTCAAACGCAACAGTCGCTATGAACTCGTCGTACTGGATCCACCAAGCTACGGACATGGACGCAACGGGGAGGCTTGGGAAATCCACCGCGACCTTGTTTCGCTTATGAAGGACTGCTGGCACCTTCTATCAGAGAATGCGATCGGCGTGGTTTTGACAAGCCACAGCCTGAACATATCGGCCAAAGAACTGAGGATGGAATTGGAGTCGGCCACAGGGAAAACCAACCGGATTCAAACGGTTGTTTTTCCCTCTTTCTTGGAGGATTGCTCCGGCCGTCGGTTAGAATGTGGAGAGGGAATTCGGTTCGAACCGGTGGGGTCCATGGACCATTGAGGAGTCGCAATTCGATGGCAACTAACAGCGAGCCAAAGGCATCGTCGCAAGCCGTAGTTCTCTACGATGGTCAATGCCGTTTTTGCATAGGCCAGATCTCCAACCTTCGTCGGTTGGACTTATTTCATCGTCTTCGATTCGTCTCGTTGCACGAAGCTTGTGTGGCCCAGGATTACCCTGACTTGAGCCATGAGCAACTCATGGAGCAGATGTGGCTCGTGTCTCCCAAGGGGGACCGCTACGGAGGGGCTTATGCTCTGCGGTATCTCACCCGATTCTTGCCTGCGCTCTGGCCACTGGCTCCGGCGATGCACCTTCCAGGCCTGATGCCATTCTGGAATTGGATGTATCGGTCGATCGCCCAGCGGCGGTACAAGATTGCTGGTCGGGAGTGCCCCGATGGATCCTGCGCTTTGCATGCACAAGCCCCGAAACGATGAAGCCCATTAGGCCCGAAACAAAAAGCTAGCGTTTTCCGGACGGGTTCCGAATCCGTCTTGGTGCGAGTCCGATGGCTTGCTATGTTAACGGAGCGTTTTCGAGAAGGGGAGTCGCCAGGGATACGAAAGGAATCGGATCGATGTCCAAGTCGACAGATACAAAGCAAACGGTACATATCAGATGGTTGATTCGTCGAGATCTCCAAGCGGTACTCGATATCGAATCGGCTAGCTTCGAATATCCATGGACCGAGGAGGAGTTCATCAACTGCTTGCGCCAACGCGACTGCATCGGAATGGTTGCTGAATGCGCCGAGCAGGTCGTAGGATTCATGGTCTATGAGCTCCAGCCGACGAGCATTCACGTCCTATCGTTCGCAGTGCATCCAGAATTCCGTCGCAAATCGGTCGGAAGCGCTCTGATGGATAAACTGTTTTCCAAGCTGGCCTATCAACGTCGCAGTCGGATCCAGTTGGAAGTGCGCGAGACGAATCTTTCGGCGCAGTTATTCCTCAAGCAATTAGGATTCCGTGCCACAGGAGTCCTGAGAAGCTTCTACGAAGATTCAACCGAAGACGCTTTTTTGATGCAGTTTCGATCTGAGGCATCCCAGAGCGAGCGGATTCCGTCCGAGCAAATCCATCGGGACAAAGCGAGCTGAATCCGAACGGATCCCCTATTGGGCCGTTTGCTCAGAGGAAAAGAGTGTTTATGGTCCAGCGAAAAATCGTCTACCGTGCACCTCGGTTCGACGTCGAACAGGTCGTGGAAAAATTGCAAGACGGACGGGAGTTGCCAAGGACGATCATCAGGCACCCGGGAGCTGTTGTGATCTTGCCCGTGCTCGACGACGGACGTGTGTGTATGATCGAAACCTACCGCGTAGCGATCGATCGATGGCACTTAGAACTTCCGGCCGGTACGATGGACAAAGGGGTCCTGCCGATCGAGTTGGCTGCGATGGAATTGCAGGAGGAAACTGGCTACCTCGCCGACGAGCTGGTTTTGCTCCATAGCTTTGCGATGTCGCCGGGCATCTTGGATGAGAAAATGCACTTATTCTTGGCCCGGGGCTTGAAACCAGGCCCTGCGGCAAAAGAGCTAGGCGAGCAGATGCATAACGAGCTTTTGACTTGGTCGCAAATCGACCACATGCTCCGCGACGGTCAAATCGCCGATGCGAAAACTCTGGTAGGATTGCTTTGGTATTTAAGGTATCGCCAATATGCGTGAGAAACATCCATGAGGGAACTGCTCCAATCGAACAAACTCAAGTCCCGCACAAGGCTCAAAGCGGCCGCCGCGCATGTTGCGATCGAAGCGGCCCATGCTGGCTCAGTCGCTCTGCTTCACCACTTTCGAAAGCCCCTCGAGGTCCACAGCAAGGGGGTGGCAAACTACGTCAGCGAAGCGGATTTGGCCTCCGAATCGGCCGTCGTTCAGATCATCCAAGATGCGTTTCCAAGCCACGCAATTCTGTCCGAAGAGTCCCACAGCGATCGAGCCGATGCAGACCATTCGTGGATCATCGATCCTCTCGATGGAACGAACAACTACATCCACGGTATGCCCCATTTTGCCGTTTCGATCGGATACTACCAAAAAGGCCAAGGAGTCCTGGGGATTGTGACCTGTCCTGCCACCGGGGATTGGTATGTCGCAGGGCACGGCGAGGGAGCTTGGTTCAACGGCCAACAGATCCATGTCAGCAAGGCCCAGGGGCTCGAACAAGCGATGATCGCTTGCGGTTTTTACTACGACCGCGATCAGATGATGCAGTCGACCCTCGATACCATCGGAGATCTCTTCCGATGCCAAATCCACGGCATCCGGCGATGTGGCGCGGCCGCACTGGATTTAGCCTACGTCGCAGCCGGTTGGTTCGATGCGTTCTTCGAGTTCCAACTGAGCCCTTGGGATATCGCCGCCGGTGCGGTCTTGATCCAAGAAGCGGGTGGGCAGATCAGCGACTGCAAAGGTCAAACCATCGCGCTGAACCGACCGAGCAGCATTTGTGCTTCGAACGGAAAACTCCACCCGGCAATGCTCGATATCGTCTCAGATAGGATTTCTTGAAAGGGAGATAGAGGGGATTTGAACCCCCGACCTTCGGAGCCACAATCCGACGCTCTAACCAGCTGAGCTACTACCTCCATCGTGGTATCCCAAGTGTAGTAATCCGTCGTTTTTCAGTCAACGGCCCACTACGGATTGTCGCAACGATTGAAAAAAAAGCCTGCAACGTTACGATTTATTCTAGGTGCGGTCCCTCCAGACTTCCGAATCGTGGCCTCAGAAGGCTCTGTGTCAACCCTCGGCGGGCGGACCGATCTCGGTGGCAATCGTGGGATTCCCTGCAACGAATTTCCAGGTCGAATCTTTTATCCCAAGAAAACCTTAGGTGCATCCTATGAAGTATTCCCTCCCTGTCGCCCTTCTGGCGTGTTTCGCATCCGCACCTTTTGCAATCGCGCAAGAGTGGGCCGATGTGACGATCAAGTTCGTTCTCGATGGGGCTTCTCCTGCCGGAGCGGCCGTCAATGCCAACGCCGATGCGTTCTGTGCCAAGCAGCAAATCCCTTCGGAACGCTTGGTCGTCGACGGCAGCACCAAGGGAATCGCCAACATGGTCTTCATGATCGATGGCAAGCAAACGAAGCTCTCTGGCGATCAGATCCATCCGACGCTCAAGGATGCTCCGAGCACCAAGCCGGTTCTCGACAATGTCAATTGCCGATTCATTCCACACATCCTGCCAGTTCGTGTCGGGCAGACCATCGAAGTCAAAAACTCCGACTCCACCAGCCACAATGCCAAGTTCGTTTTCTTCAACAACGACGAGTGGAACCAGGTCATCCCCACCGGTGGTAGCAAAACACTTCAAATCAAAAAGGCCGAAAGTGGTCCTTCCAAAGTCGAATGCAACATCCACCCATGGATGACCGCTTACCACATCGTGACCGATCACCCTTATGTCGGTATCAGCAACGACAAAGGG
The DNA here is from genome assembly GCA_021298315.1 of Planctomycetaceae bacterium. Lineage (GTDB taxonomy): Bacteria > Planctomycetota > Planctomycetia > Pirellulales > Pirellulaceae > JBKCUI01. The sequence continues at coordinate 36,040 of JAJTFC010000008.1, read as the reverse complement.
GAAATCAAAATCGAGAAACTCCCAGCAGGAGTCGAACTGACTTTCAAACTATGGCACGAAGCTCAGAACAAATTTGACGAAGTGGCGGTCAACGGTAAGGCCGATAGCTGGAAAAAAGGGAACGTAAAGTTCACACTCAAACCAGGTGCCAATGACCTTGGAACCGTCTCGCTCAAGCCGGACAAGTTCAAGCCCTAAGCGAACCAGGATGCATCGCATCCGTTCCCTATCGTCCCTGGCGTGCCAAGAGACTTTTCTTGGCACGCTTTTTTATTGCTCTGCCTGCAGAGTGCAAGCCCGCAGAGTGTCAGTCCGCTTTTTGGCTCAAAGATCATCGAAGGACCAGTGAACTCCATGTCGACCGAAAAGCCCCAAAGCATCGTGATCATCGGAGGCGTCGCGGCCGGAGCCTCGGCCGCAACCAGAGCCCGAAGAATCGACCCCAAGGCGGAAATCACGATCCTCGAAAAAGGCCCAGCCGTCTCGTTTGCCAACTGCGGCTTGCCCTACCATCTAGGTGGCGAAATCGCCGATCGGAACAAGCTTCTCGTCGCGACACCCGAACTGTTTTGGAATCGATTCCGAATTCGAGTCCGAACCCTTCAAGAAGTCGTCGCGATCGAACGCGATTCGAAGTCGCTTACCGTCCGCGATCACTCGGATCCGACCCGGACCTTCTCCCAGATCGCCTACGATAAACTCATCCTGGCTATGGGAGCGCAACCTGTGCTGCCCCCGTTTGCCAAGGATCCGGCCCCCAACGTTTTCCAACTTTGGACCCTTCCCGATATGGACGGGATTCTCCAGCAGATCCAAGAATCCAAGGTTCGACGAGCTCTGGTCGTCGGAGCAGGTTTCGTCGGGATCGAGGTCGTCGAACAACTCCACCGGATCGGCATCCAAGTCGACTTGGTAGAACGCTCCCCAACGGTCCTTAACCGACTCGATCCAATCTTTGGGAAAATGGCGAGCGATCTCCTGCGGAGAGAAAAGATCCACCCCATCGAAGGTCAAAGCGTCCTGGAGCTCAAACGCCAAGACGGTCGCGTCAACGCGGCAGTCCTCAGTAACGGAACGACGTTGCCAACCGATTTGGTAATCCTCGGAGTCGGGGTTCGCCCTCGTACGCAATTGGCCGTCGATGCCGGATTGCACGTCGGCGACTCGGGTGGATTGGTGGTCAATGAATTCATGCAAACAAGCGATCCATCGATCTATGCAGCCGGGGATTTGGTCGAATACACCCACCAAATCACGAATGCCAAAACACTCAATCCCCTGGCTGGCCCAGCCAATCGATCCGGACGAATCGCCGGTGAACATGCTGCCTGCGGACACTCGCAACCGATGGGAGGAGTCCTCGGAACCTCGATCGTCCGAGTCTTTCATTCCACCGTTGGAATGACAGGATTGAACGAAAAGTACCTCGACGCACAAAACATCCCCTACCGCACGGCGATTGTCCAAGCGACCGATCACGCATCGTATTTTCCAGGGGCGACCAACATGCAGTTGAAGGTTCTCTACGAGGAACCCAGCGGTCGAATCCTCGGGGCTCAAGCCATCGGTGGAAACGGAGTCGACAAGCGGATCGATGTCCTGGCAACGGCCATGACCCTCGGTGGTACGGTCTATGACCTTGCCAGAATCGATCTTGCCTACGCGCCCCCCTATGGCTCAGCCAAAGACCCGATCCACATGATCGCCTTTACAGCCATCAACGACCTCCATGAGCAACCAAGGTTGCTTCCACCCGACGCGGATCTTACAGGCTTCCAGATCGTCGACGTCAGGACGCCCAAAGAGCAAAGCGAATTGCCGCTCAAAGGTGCCACCGCGATTCCTATCGATGAACTGCCAAGTCGCTTCCATGAACTCCAGCAAGATCTACCGACCGTCGTGGTATGCCACAGCGGCAAGCGAGCGCATGTGGGTGCCTGTCGGCTCAAAGCCTCCGGGTTTAGTCGAGTCTACAACCTCACCGGCGGAATGTCCGTCCGCTCATGTATTGGTTCACAGTGAACCCCACCCAGTATGCAAATCGATTAGCCGACGGGCTCTTGCTCGATCGCGATCGCAACGGCTTCTCCCCCCCCGATGCATAAACTGGCTACCCCCAAGCGTTTTCCGTACCGCTCCATCGCATGCATCAGCGTCACGAGAATACGCGTTCCGCTGCATCCAATCGGGTGCCCCAAGGCGATGGCTCCCCCATGGACATTGACTCGCTCAGGTGATACGCCCAGTTGATTGACGCAAGCGATGACTTGGGTCGCGAACGCCTCGTTGATCTCGAATAAATCGATATCCTCCGGCGCAAGATCCGCATACCGGCAGACCTTGCGAATCGCCTCAACCGGTGCCGTAAAAAGTTCCGCTGGACTCTGGCTATGATGAGCGCAAGCTAAGACTCGAAAACAGCACTGACTCGATAGCGTTTGGCGAACAGATTCATCGACGACCAAAAGACTCGCAGCACCGTCTGCCAGCCCTGATGCATTCCCCGCCGTAACCGAACCTAAGGGACCGAAGGCAGGTTTTAGTTTCGCTAGTTTTTCCAACGATGTGTCCTGGCGAGGACACGCATCGCGTCGAATCGTCGTCTTGGCGTCGATCAACACCGGTGCAATCTCATGTTCGAAAAATCCTAGATCGGACGCTGCACCAGCCCGCTGGTGACTTAACAATGCCCAAGCGTCCTGATCCGATCGGCTGATGCTCTGCTGGCTTGCCAGTTGGTCCGCATAACTCCCCATCGCCACGTTCCCTTGGAAGCACCGCAAGCCGTCCTGATCGATCGAATCGAGCATCGCGACCGAACCGTACTTGGTTCCCATTCGACTGTTTACAAGCAAATGCGGGGCTTGGCTCATGCTCTCCATTCCCGCAGCAATGCATGCGCTGGCTTGCCCGCTCTGAAGTGCCCGAACGGCCAGAACCACCGCCTCAAGCCCCGATCCACATACCTTACTGACCTGCGTGCAAGAGACGTCGTCGCCAAGCCCCCCCCGCCAAGCAGCCTGCTTGGCAGGCGCTTGGCCAAGACCAGCAGATAGCACATTTCCAATCCAAAGTTCCTGGATCCTACTCGGATCGATTCGAGTCCTTTCGATCGTTCGCCGAATGCTCACACCAGCCAGCATCGGCGCTGGAATATTGGAAAAATCACCCAGAAACCGGCCTATCGGTGTGCGACTCGCACCCAGAATCCAAACTTTCACAGCAATGCACCTTCTCGAAAACAGATCAAAAGTTTAACTTATTATAGCGACAGGCTGGACATGCGATCACGAATCCCTCGTTGAATTAGGAATCCGTTGGTGACTGTAAACGAATTTCCAATCGACTCAAGCCGACACGCGGCAGGCAAACCGGCCGATGGACAGCCAGAGCTTGAGCTTTGGAGACCGACGCCCGATCGGATCGAACGATCGCACTTGAACCGCTTTCTTAGAAGCCTCAGCGACGACGGGTTCTGGAGAGGCCCTGAGCTTACCGGCGATGCGCTCGCCAATCGCGCGGTGGTCGATCGGCTTCATCGATGGACGCTCGAGCATTCAGAACTGTTTTGGAAAAGGGTCTGGGAGTACGGCCAATTGCGAGGGGAGCTCGGGCCGAGCCCGACCAACGGATCGCTCCGTGCCTCGGACCGTCGTTTTTTTCCCCAAGGCGCATTGAATTTTGCAGAGAACTTGCTCAAGCCCGATGCTTTCGATCCCTTAGATGCCGTTCGCCTGGAATCCGCCGCGACCCCGGCGCTGGTCGCACTCGACGAGACGTTGCAGACACAGACTCTCTCTCGGGACCAACTGGCCAAGCGGGTCTATCAGTTGGCCAGGTGCATGAGCTCCTTGGGGGTACACCACGGAGATTGCGTCGCGGGGGTGATGCCCAACTCGATCGAAGCGCTGGTGGGCTTCTTGGCCAGCAGTGCGATCGGAGCCGTCTGGACCTGTTGTTCTCCAGAGTTTGGCGACGATGCGATTGTCGATCGGTTTGCTCAAACCCACCCGAAGTTGCTGATCTACGCAACGGTATCAAGGTATCAGGGAAAGCGTTTTGATCAGCGAGCTAGGATCGCGTCGATCGAGCGTCGACTCGAGAGTTTACAAGCGACCCTGATTGTTGAAAACGACGAGGGAATCGCTAGCCTGAGCGCATCGGATCGAGCGTGGAGAACCTCGCGGATCGCTACGATTTGGTATCAGGATATTCTCAAGACCGAGTCGAGCGAACCGATTCGATTTGAGCGGTTCGCCTTCAATCACCCTCTGTACATTCTGTATTCCTCGGGAACGACCGGCGCGCCCAAGTGCATCGTGCACGGAGCCGGTGGAACGTTGCTCCAACATGTCAAAGAGCATCAATTGCATAGCGACATCCACCCGCAGGATCGCCTCTTCTATTTCACAACCACCGGTTGGATGATGTGGAATTGGCTCGCAAGTGCCCTTGCATCCGATGCGACGATCTTTCTCTACGACGGTTCCCCAGTCTACCCGGACTATGGGGTGTTATGGCGGATGGCCCAGGAGCATCGCATCACCCATTTCGGGGCCAGCGCACGTTACTATGCAGCTTTGGAAAAACAACCGTTCGTCCCGAACGCCAACGGCGATACCGATTCGATTCGGGTGTTGCTCTCGACCGGTTCGCCGCTTCTGCCTGAGCAATTCAAATGGCTGTATCGATCGGTCTCCAAGGACATGCATTTGGCCTCGATCTCGGGTGGCACCGACATTGTCTCATGCTTCGCGTTGGGCAATCCAACGATACCGGTCGTCTCTGGTCAGATCCAGTCGAAGGGACTCGGGATGGACGTACGGATTGTCGATGAGCATGGCTCGAGGCTGCACGGAGTGCCGGGCGAATTGGTCTGTGCCAATGCCGTTCCCAGCATGCCACTTGGGTTTTGGAACGATCCGGGCAACGTCCGGTACCGAAGCACCTACTGGGATCGTTACGAGGAGATGTGGTGGCATGGGGATTGGGCCATGGAAACCGAATCGGGTGGAATGATCATTTACGGCCGTTCCGACTCGACCTTGAACCCAGGTGGCGTTCGGATCGGGACGGCGGAAATTTATAGGCAACTCGAAGCCTTTCCCGAAATTCTCGAATCGGTCGCGACGGCCAAAAAAGAGGATGGTGACGAGAAAATCGCCTTGTTTATCAAATTGAACGATGCCTCAAGACAGGGATCTCTGGCCAACCCGGAGTTCATCGACCGAATCAAACGTCGGATCCGACTCCAATGCTCTCCAAGGCACGTTCCTACTTGGATCGTCCCGGTCGAGGATTTGCCCAAAACCATGAATGGTAAAATCTCAGAAATCGCCGTTCGCAATGCAATCAGCGGAATCAGAATCGGAAATGCCGGGGCGCTTGCAAACCCCGAATGCCTAGTTTTCTTCCAAAACTGGAAGCCTTGACCAACCACTTTGAGGAACCCTCTCTTATGAGCAGAAAAGATGACATGCCCATCCGCAAGATCGATCACGTCCGATTCTTTGTAGGCAATGCGCGGCAGTCGGCCTACTTCTATCGCAACGCCTACGGCTTTGATGTCGTGGCCTATGCCGGGTTGGAAACCAAGGTCAAGAACGAGGCAGGCTATGTGCTCAAACAAGGGGGAATTCACTTTGTGATGATCTCTCCATTACGCGCAAGCCACCCAGACTCCAAGCGATTGATTCAACATGGCGACGGCGTCTCGGACATCGCGCTGCAAGTCGACGATGTCCAAAGAGCCTATGCAGTGGCCATCGAACGAGGCGCGATCGGAGTGCTCGAACCCCAATGCATCGAGGACACCTACGGCATCTACGAACACGCCACCATCCAAGCTTACGGGGATACCACCCACACATTCGTCAATCGGGATCGCTACCACGGCGCTTTCGCTCCAGGCTTCGACCCGATCGACCCCTCGAGATACAACCCGGCAACCTACCACTCAACCGGATTGCTTGCCATCGACCATATCGTCGGAAACGTCGAAGAAGGACGCATGGACCAGTGGGTCGAGTTCTATCGCCGTGTGCTCGGTTTTGAGCAACTTGTATCCTTCGACGATAAGGATATCTCGACGGAGTATTCGGCATTGATGTCCAAGGTCGTCGAGGGTGGAAGGGGTCGGATCAAATTCCCGATCAACGAACCTGCCAGCGGTAAACGACGCAGCCAAATCGAAGAGTACATCGATTTCTACGGCGGGGCGGGGGTCCAACACATCGCCCTGGCGACGAACGACATCATCAAAACGGTCCGAGCACTACGAGACAACGATGTCTCCTTCCTGCGTGTTCCTCTAACGTACTACGATACGCTCAAGGATCGAATCGGTTCGATCAAAGAGGACATCCAGGAACTTGCTGAACTTGGAATCCTGGTCGATCGGGACGACGAAGGCTACATGCTGCAAATCTTCACCAAGCCGGTTCAGGACCGACCGACGCTGTTCTTTGAGATCATCCAACGCGAAGGGGCCAAAAGCTTTGGCAAAGGGAACTTCAAAGCCCTCTTCCAAGCGATCGAGCGGGAGCAAGAGATCCGAGGGACGCTGTAACGCCCAATTCGATTCAGAGCTATACTATCCAAGCCATACTTTTCGAATCAAACGCCCTGACGCCCAATCCAGCCCCCCACCTAGAACCCACCTTCTGCCATGTCTCGAAATCCGAACCACGATCCGCAATCGGCCGTCGAAGTCCGACGCGATTGGCTCTTGCGCGCAGGGATGGGGCTAGGAACAGTCGCCTTGGCGGATGCCTTGCATCGCGATCGAGCGTTTGCCGACCAAGGAATACCAAGTTCGGGTATCCTCAATCCCACGCACCACCGACCGACGGCCAAGCGGGTCATCTATCTTTTTATGGCCGGGGGGCCTTCGCAACTCGAGACCTTCGACTACAAACCGCTGCTCAACGAGCAACAAGGCCAACCGCTGCCCGACTCGGTCCGAGCAGGCCAAAGACTCACCGGGATGTCTGGGAATCAAGCGACCCTACCTCTAGCGGGCTCGATCTTTGCGTTCAAACAGCATGGTAAAAGCGGGGCTTGGGTCAGCGAACTCTTACCCCACACGGCCAAGCATGTCGACGACATGGCGATCCTACGCTCGATGACCACCGAGGCGATCAATCACGACCCGGCCATCACGTTTTTGCAGACAGGCAACCAGATTTCAGGTCGCCCGAGCATGGGAGCTTGGATGCACTACGGACTCGGGAGCGACAATGAAAACCTTCCGAGTTTCGTGGTGTTGATCACCAAAGGCAAGGTAGATCAACCGTTGTACTCTCGTCTTTGGGGCTCAGGGTTTCTCCCGGCCCGCTACCAAGGAGTTCAGTTCCGGTCGGGCAAAGAGCCCGTTTTGTACCTGACGAACCCACCGGGGATCGACTCGGCAAGTCGCCGACAGATGCTCGACCGGCTCAAGCAATTGCATGAGTTCCAGGCCCAGCGGACCGCCGACCCAGAACTCACCGCCCGGATCGCTCAGTACGAAATGGCTTACCGTATGCAAACCAGCGTACCTGAGGTCACCGATCTTTCGACCGAGAGCCAATCGACCTTGGACCGCTATGGAGACCAAGCCAAAACGCCGGGAACTTTCGCAGCGAATTGTTTGCTTGCGCGTCGGCTGGCCGAACGCGGGGTGAAATTCATCCAGTTGTACCATCAGGGATGGGACCATCATGGCGGTGTGCCAGGCGGGATGCGAACACAGTGCTCAGAGACCGATCAACCCACCGGAGCGCTGCTGGCGGACTTGAAGGATCGCGGGATGCTCGACGACACCTTGGTGGTCTGGGGCGGGGAGTTTGGTCGAACGAATTACTCCCAGGGCAAGCTTACGGCGGACAATTATGGACGAGATCACCATCCGAGATGTTTCACGATGTGGATGGCAGGAGGAGGGGTCCAAGGGGGGATGGTTTACGGGGAAACATGCCCTTTTGGATACAACATCGTAGAGAATCCGGTCCATGTGCGTGATTTCCACGCGACGCTTCTCCATGCATTGGGAATCGATCACGAGCGATTCACCGCCAAATTCCAAGGACTCGATGCGCGCCTCACAGGCGTCGACCCGGCGCGCGTGGTAAGCGAGATCCTCAAGAAAGCATTGTAGAGCTATTGTCCTCAATAGCTCCGTCCGACGCGCAAGCGGCGGTGTCTTTCGGTTTTCGGCTGTTTCTCCCACCGGTCAGGCGGCCTAACTCCATTTTCGGGCATAGCTACGGCCACCGGTCCGTCGGATCGCCGATTTAAGCTCCAGGACGCTCAAGGTGCTTAGCACCTGCGAGACGGCCAAGCCGGTGCGTTGCACGATCTGGTCGATATCGGTTGGCAAAGCATCGATCGCATGGAGAACCTTTTTCTCGATTTCGTTCAACACGAGTTCTTTAGGTTGTTGGACGATTTGGCCAGAGCTGAGTTTGGCACTTTGCGAAAGAGGTCCTAGGTGCTCAAGGATATCCTCGGCATCTTGGACTAGCAGAGCGCCGTCGCGGATCAGGCGGTTCGATCCGCGGGCCGTCGGCGCGCAGGCTTGGCCGGGTACAGCAAAGACATCCCTCCCCTGCTCGCCAGCGTGGCGAGCGGTGATCAGCGAGCCAGACCGTTCGGCAGCCTCGACGACGACGACACCAAGGCTCAGTCCGCTGATGATTCGATTCCGTTGTGGGAAAACGCCAGGTTTGGGTTTAGCCAACGGTGGCGTTTCGCTGACCAGGGCGCCTTGGCTGCGAATTTTCTTCGCCAAATCCTTGTGCTCTGGCGGGTAGATTTCCGTCAAGCTACTGCCGAGCACCGCGATGGTTCGACCTGTGGACTCCAGCGCAGTTCGGTGGCACACGCCATCGATCCCGCGTGCCAAACCGCTTACGATCGTGCATCCGTAGGAGCATAGGCCTCGGGTCAGGCGTTCGGCCATAAGGCGGCCGTAAGCCGTCGCGTGACGGGTCCCAACCATACCGACCGACAGCGCATCTTCAGGTCGAAAGTCGCCTTGAAGGTACAGCACTAAGGGGGGATTGCCGATCTCAGAAAGTAAACTGGGAATACGCGGATCGCCGGGAAAAAGCAAATCTATATGCTGATCTTTGCAGATCTTAAGCACCTCAGTCGCATAAACAGCTGCCGCCGAATCACGAATGGACGAAGCGATCTTTGGACCGACGCGTTCCACTTGACTGATCTGCCCCAAGGTCGCTTTAAGCGTTGCAGTTGCCGAGCCAAATCGTTGGATCAGACGGCACATGGTCCGATATCCAACGCCGTCGACCAGGGAGAGTTGCAAGAATGCATCCTGATCTTCAAGAGCCACTCGAAGAAGTGACTCAGAGAGACCTTCCGGATCGAAACCACCGGAATGACTGCCCTCTTGATCGTCGAGCAGCAATTGAAAATGTTCCTGATCGCTCATGACCGATGTTCCCTTTTCGAAGAATTCCTCGTTCATCAGGTTAGCAGCATTCGCTAGCCTCCGACGAAATTCTCTATTAGGACAGTGACACGTTTGGTCAATGCGAAGCGATTTTTCGGGTCATCTTTTAAGAGGTTTGTCGATACTTTACTCCGAAGCGGAACCTCAGCTTACAGTCTTCCGGGAAGCTCCATTCACCCGTCGACCTGGCGCATCTGCTTGCGCAATTCTGGAAGAAATAGCTTGAAGAATTCGTCGGTAGAGTCTTCCTTTTTGCCTGCTGCTTGGCAGGATGTTTGGATCTTGTACAGATAATCCGTCCGCCAGAATCGTGGGTTGGCTGCCGCTTGCCAAGGGCCCCCCTCACTCCATCCGTAGAAAACGTTCATTTTACGCTTGTCGACGGTGTTGGTTTCGAACGCCAATTTCCAGAGATTTCCTTCCTTGAATTCAGGCTCAACCGGAGTCGCGGTTCGCTCCGAGGTTTGAGTAACAGCCCTTGCGCTGTAGCAGACTTCTGGAGTGTGAACGGCGATGGGTCCTTTGGGGCCAAAGACGACGAAAACACTCACCGATTCACCTGTTGTTTGATGGGTGTAAAGTCTCGAAATATACCCTTTAGCCTCAAGCATCTTTTCTACGTTTTCTTCCAATTTCGAATCCTGGGTGCATTTCCAGGGACCGATTTCAGTAGGAATTTCCGATAGTTTCTTACCGAGTAATAAGATATCTTCCGAAATCCCCCACCGGTTTGAGAGCAGACCGTGAGCCGCCCCCCCTAACAAAAGCAAAGCGAAGGCAGTGCCGACTCCAATAAACCATTTTTGGAGTTCTTTCCCATGAGCGACCCTATCGTCCTGACCAACTTGCTCGACACGTGGTTTGTCGATTTCCTTGGGCATTGAAGCCGTCGGATCGCTTGCGTCCATTCCGTTTGTGGGATCAATGCTACCTGTGGATTCCGTGGACATAGGCTTTATTTCTGAAAAATATAGTATGAATTGGGCGGAAGTGAATTCGAACTTCGATCAAGGCGTTTGCTGCTCGAAGCGTTCGAGTTCCAGTTGATCATCTGGAGTAAGGATCGACTTTCGTAGCGCAACCGGGCTTACTCGCGACTTCAAGCGATCGGCTTCTTCATCCCGAGATGCGCGTCGAAGTGCCAGATACAAGTGAAATAGAACTCGTGGATCCTCAGTCGCAGACGCTGCGATCTCTAGAATAGGGATTGCTTCGTCGACTCTGTTGGCCAACATCAAAATCGCAGCTTTTGAATCCAGAAGCAGGGGTTGCTTTCCAGCAATCCTAATCGCTTGATCGATCAATGAAAGGGCTTCGGTCGTTCCATCGGGTTGTTCACCGAGAAGAATTGCTAAATTATTCAGTGCCACAACATCGTTGGGCTTGAGCTTGACGATCTTTCGATATGCATCAATGGCTTTGGTTGATTTCTTCTGCGCCAGCCACATGTCGGCAATCGACAGAAGCAATTCGGCGTTGTCTTCGTTCGAGCTACCGATGGCAGACAGCGCTTCATCGCCTTGCTCGGCGAGTTCTTCAGGGATCGAACCCACGGACAACAATCCAGCTAGCAATCTAGCGATCTCGGGCGTTTTCTCCTTCTTTAACTTGTCGAGCAGATACCGAATCGCGCTTTGTTTGGCATTTTTGTCTTCAGATTTTGCCAAGCTTCTTGCGTAGTTGGCTCCCCGTGTAGCGTCTAATTCAAAGGATTCTCTCAGAATGTCCTCGGCTTCGACATCTGCCCCAAGTTCGCTAAGGGCACTTCCAGCCTTGGCCAGTACCTCGGCCTTTTGAACCGAATCGGAGCCCTGGCCAAGCTTCCCTAGTTGTGAATCCTTCCAGGCTAAAATGAGGGTCGTAGCTCTCTGCGAATTCCCGGAAACCTTCTGCAGACGAGCTCGTAGGAACGCAGTAGCGAAGTGGTCGGCATCCTGTACATCAAGTCGATCCGCGATATCATTGGCCTCAACGATACGATCCTGACTCAATAAAAAGTCGCCGTAGGTGTACAGATATTCGATGGATGCTTGTGGATTTCTCGTCAAGGTATTTAGTTGCTTACCGGCAAGAGAGAGCAGTTGCTGTACTTGGGGATTCGCCGGATCCTGTAACTGTGCCATGTTCGCATTGACAATATAGATGGACGCCAGTCGAAAGCGATCTTGGTCCATCCTATTTTTCGGATCCTCTACTAGCGACTCCAAAAGGTACTGCGCCATGGCAAGGTCCTTCGGTTTACCCTTTCTTGCCAACAGTTCTGCTCTTAACCTTTTATCGTCTGGATTCCCAGAGTACTTATCATTTTCATAAACCTTTTCAATCGTTTGCCAGTCAGCATCGGAACCGCGATTTGCCAACAGTGTCACGTAGGACCTTCGGGCTGTACCGCTTTGGTCCGTTCCAGATTCGTAGAGTACCTTGAATAGTCCGATCGCTTCGTCCTGTTTGCCCTGCGCCACGTACAGACGGGCAATCAGGCCGTCTATCTCAGTCGGATTTTTCGCCGATTTCCTTGCTTCAAGCAACGAATTGTTGGCCAAATCCATGCGGTCCAACGCTTGATACATGTTCGCAAGAGTCAATTGCTTGGACGTTGGTTCGATATCCGAGCCTTTAAGAGATTCGAGGAGCTCCTCAACCTTCTCTGGTTGCTTCGTGGAAAGATAGAGGCCAAAGGCTGCGCTATAAACCGGAATACTTTTTCCTGAGGCCAGTTCCAGAGCGTTTCGAAGCGCTTCATTGGACTTGAGTATTTCTTGCTCACGTAACTCTCCCGACAACGAACGAGACGCAAGCTCGGTAGCTTGACCGAGCCAGACCCATGCCATGGGATCCCTGGGTCTTGCAAGAGTCCCATCTTTAGCCAGTCCGAGCATCGATTGCTGGTCTTTACCAGACAAACCGATGGCAATCGACGATAGCTTCTGTGATTGATTCTTTCGATCCCCTAGTCGATCGAGGAGCGAGGCAAGTTCGGCCATTTGACCCTGCGAAAACATCAATTCAGCAAGCCGTTCGTAGACCTGCATGGACTCCTCACCAAGTCGAATGGCTCTGGTGAACTCACGGACGGCCGTCTGAGGATTTCCTTTGACATCCTCGAGCATCCCAGAGAGGACATAACTTAAATTCCAACTTGAGCGATTTCTTGAGAGATAGTTTGACAAAATCTCCACTTCCTCAAGTTCAGTCTTTCCGGAGAATTCAGACTCTGCCAAAAGCCGTCGAGCGCGGAGATACCGCCACTCTGTACCTTGCAATCCCTCTCGATCCCTGAGTTGCTTCTCAAAGGCTTGGACATTGGCAGACCAAGTGTTAAACGCAGTCTTAACTTGATTTTCATCGGAACCGACTGGAACAATGATTCGACTATTCACCGCGTTTCGACCAACATTGATCAATGCGTTGATATTCTTCGTTTGCAATGCGTCAACATCATTGATATCCGATTGCCGCCCGAGTATTCCACCTGCGATTCTCATCGCGGCGGCCTGCAAAGCTTGATTATCTGGATCGGCCGAGAGTCTTTCATCGAGCAATTTCTTCGCGCTATCCTGCATTCCATCCTTGAGAAGCCTATCTATCTTCAGTAGAAACAGCGAAGTATCCTGCGGCTTAGAGGATTCGATTTTCGCCAACAATTCGCGAGACTTCTCACTGAACCCCAAGTTCTCAAGGCGTTGAATGACTTGCAACTGCAGGTCTAAGGTCTCTGGAAATTTTTCCGACAACTCGATCAGACGAGTTTGCGTTAATTGATTTAGTGCCGCAGGATCCATGTCCGTGGTTCTAATCAAGGCCGAATCGAGTTGGAGCAACTCCATCAACCAGGGGCGTTCTATAAGAAACGCATCGCTTGCAATCAACGACGCCGCTTCTTTAAAAGACCGATCAAAAACGTTCCAATAGTTGACGTCCTGCACCCCAATTTTCTGCATTCCCAATACAATCTCACAGATCCGAACGTGATCCTCAGCAGTGTTTTCTGTTAACAAACCAAGTTGTTCGACAGCCTCTCTGAACCGGTTCGATCCTAAAAATGCTTGACTTAGACCTCGATGATTTGCATCACCCTTGGGATTCAACGCCAATGCACTTTGATATGCGTCGACAGCCAAGTCGTGCTGACCTAAATTGATGTAACATTGCCCTAAAGAACCATAAATCGCAGAACGATTGTATGAATCAAGGTCTTGATCGTTGAGAATTGCTTCACGGAGATAATTAGCTGCCTCGAGAAAATCGCCTTGGATCGCGTAGTAACTTGCCCACTGTTGCTTAGAAATACGATTCAATACGCTCTGGCCCATTTTGCTCAACTGATTGGACTCATTTCGAATCGATTCGTCCATCGATTTGAGCATTTCGTGCATTTGCTCTATGTTTTTCTTCGCGCTCCAAACCTGAACCAATCGCGACCAAAGAATCGCCGTCGGGGGCTTACTAACTCTGGCCCCGCTCTCCCATACATCGATCGCTTCTTCGACTTGACCACTGAGTTCAAGCCCCTCGCCTAGCCCCAAATAAACCCTGTAATCGTCCTTGAGTCCTTGGTCTATTGCCCTGCGAAAAAACTCAACCGAGGAGGAAAGCCACTCGGTGCGCTTAAGCGATTCGGATGCCATGGAGGCATTCTGTGCCCGCGCAAGATAGTGCAAACCGGCATTCTTCAAAACCACCAAGTTATTCGGTGCCATACTTAAAAGCTGTCGGATATCTGACTCTGCTCGGACAGGATCCAATCCCGCGACAATCTCGTAGTGAGCAATCCAAGCTTCTACAACTTCTCGTTGCGAAGCTAACATCTTATCTACACTTGCAACTGCTCGCTCGCGAAGATCGCCTGGACTTAATCCCGATAACTGCGACGAAGCGATCAATTCGTTTTGGCCTATGCAAGCGTTGGCAAACGCAGACGAGAGTTCAATATCAGCAGGATTATCGATCAGAGCCTTGAGTAATAGATCCACAACCTGCAAACTCGCAGCGGAATAAAGCCATTCGGGAATGACACTCTGCTTGGACTCCGAATAGGAATGAGTCCGCTTCTCCAGGGCCATCGAATATCTCAACAAGGCCAAATTCTTAAGCAGAAACGGATCGCTCGAGGGGCCAGCCAACTCCGCGATTTGATTCATCGCATCTTCGAAACGTCCTATCTGGGTTAGCCGCTTGATCAATCTCTTGCGGATCGCAATTCCTCGGTCGGCCAAGGAAGGGTCCGCCTCGCAAACACCTAAAGCTACCGACTGCACCGCGATAATCTGATTGAGCCGACCGACAGAACCCAGATCCGCTTGTTCCGGCAAAGTTCGATCCAAAACCTCGGCGAGTTTGACCTTGTATTCGCGGTTCTCCGGTTCGATAAGAAGAAACGACTGGATTGTCGTGGCCGATTGGCCCCACTCCCCATCCTCCGCTTGTTGAGTAGCGCGAGTTCTTATCGCTTGAACCACTCTCCCCATCTGCGCTCGGTGCAAAAAATATCCCGCAGGGATCAACACCGTGAGAATCAATAAGGAAAAAATCAAAAGCGGCCAATTCAACTTGAGCCGCTTGCGAGTCTCAGGCAATGACCTTTTATGGATCTTCATGACGCTTTTCTACTTCTTCATTCCAGAATTGCAAAGCCTACTTGGTGCTCCCTCGAACGATCTAGGTCGGTCACTCTAAACCTTCGATGCGTAGTAGTCACCGTAGTAGCTGGCATACTCCCGAACTGGAACTCCAGAAAGAACCGAGCCGGCAACCTTGCACCCAGAAGACTCAAGACGTTGATAGGCCTGGACCAACTGCTCGATCCGACTTTTATCTCTCAAGGCACACATCAAAACTGCATCGGCTACTTTGGCAAATAGCAAGGCTTCACTCGCGGGCAAAACAGGCGGGGTATCCAAAACGATGTAGTCGTATTCCTGACGTGCCTCTTCGATGAGCTTCTCAAATCGCCCGTTGCTCAAGAGTCGGTGTGGACTCCCCTTCAAATAGCCGGAAGTCAGCAAGTGAATCGAATCGTTCCAGTCCCGGTCGACCAAGTCCCTCCACTCGTCGGTACCGTTGAGGTAACCGACCAATCCTGCCGTCATAGGACGTCCGAAGACGTGATGCACGTCAGGAGCGCGTAAGTCACCGTCAATCAATAGAACTTTACTGCCGGTCGAACGCGCCAGACTTACCACCAACTGACACGAAACGCTCGTTTTGCCTTCTCCAGAAAGGGCACTTGTGATGGTAAACACACGGCAACTGCGCAAATCCTCTCGGAGTGTCAGCGTAGTGCTCAGAGAATCGACGCTTTCTTCGAAGAGCCTTAACTCTCGAGCGTGCGATCGCCGTTTCTTGGTCAATTTACCCGTCGCGGCAACAGGAATCGTCGAAATTTCTCCCAAAACCGAAAGACGACTTCGAGATTCCAAATGGTGCGCGTCGTCCACTTTCCGGGATCGCAGCTCCATCAGAAATCCCAATAAAAACGGGATACCGAAACCTGCCGCAGAAGCCATCAAAATCTGCTTCGTCGGCAACTCCTCAACCGGCAATCGAGGCGGGATTGCTCGCTCGAGTTCCCTGACGCTGTCTGTGGCGTCCCTCTCCGTCTGGAGCTTAACCCTTCGCTGGTGAACCGTCGATCGAATATCATTCCATTCCTCAAGATCGGCTGTTGCGAACTGCAAATCCACGCCCGTTGCACTTGCTTGCTTGAGAGACGTTAGGTAATCCTTGGTTTGCGATTCCATCACATCCTTCTCTATCCTCATCCCAGCGATTTGCCCTTCTAGTTCCACGATGCTTTTGCGACGATCTACCAGATTGCTCGTTGAACCTCTCTCAGACAATTCCTTTCTACGGGACTCACGTAACCGACCATACTCTTTCTCCAGAAAATCAACTCGCCTTTTTACATTCACAAAAACAGGATTCTTCTGACCGACGGAGGTGTTGAGCTCCAAATCCTTGAGCTTTACCCTCGCATCCTCCAGCAAAGCAAAGGAAGTCATCACGACGATATCTTTGTCGAGCATTTCGTCGGATATCTCAACCGTTCGGTTGGTTGAGGCCAGCTCGCTTTTTTCCAACTCGACGTCTCTGTCGTAGGCGGCTTTAAGTTCCGCTAGATTCAACTGCAATACCGACATTTGGCTGTTGAGCTCCATCCGCTTCATCCGTAAATCATCCAAATAGGATGTATCGACACGGCCAGACTCGGATTCCCCAATCACCGTATCGGTCTTGACAGCCTGCAAGCTCAAATCCCTTACGCGCTGCTTGGCCCCCTCGACCTCAGACTCGGCCTTAGCCAACGCAGCCAACACGTTACGCTCCTGATTGGATGTACGAATCTGTTCGATCGACCGCCTGGATCTTAAATACTCATCGACCAAGGTGTTGACGACCGCCGCTGCAGTCTTCGGATCGGTATCCTGGAACCGCACATCCATGAGCCTATTGCCCGCCGAAGCAGCAACCTTGACATTCGTACGAAGCACGTTCACTGGGTCTTTCGCTTGGGATATCATCGGCACCGAAGCGACCGTCTTGTCGGAGACCACTTTCTCCAAAACGCTGTTGCTGAACAAGATCGCCTTTTGGAGTTCAATCAATTCCGGTGAACTTTGTCTTACATCGGCAAACACGATGTAATTCGAGGGATCGACCTCCAAGCGGAATTTAGCCTCGTAAACGGGCTTGAAAAAAGACAAGACAAGCGCCGCACCAATCCCCGACAAAAGCAATGCGACCGGTACAATCCACTTCCAATGTTTTCGAGCAACCCCCAACAAAAACAGCGCATCGATTTTCGGAAGCCCGAGACTCCCAGAATCTCGAGCAACGCTTCGATTGAGCGACTTGCCGCCGCTTGAGGACACAACACCTCCTTGCCCTCCAAAACCCGTCTTAGCATTGGTACTCATTCGAAAACCCCCGATACGAACATTTTTCAAAAAAATCTATCCTCGAGCCAGAGCACAGCGTCTATCGCCGTAACTCTACCTATCCAAACCTAGGCCCTTCTCAAGGCGACCTGGTCCAATGTTTGAGCATCTTGAATCAACCAACGGATGTAAAAAACGAACAAACCAAAGAGCGCTGCTGCCACGCCGATCATGAAAAAACCAGCGAGGTCATGAGAAAATTTCCTGGCCAATTCACCGCTAAACCACTGGTAACACAAACCGGTGATCACAATCCGCGTCATGTTGGATATCAAAGCGATCGGAATGGCGCACACAACAATTGCTACCCCTTCCCAAACATTGCGACTCGTCAACATCGCATAGACATAGGACAAAGCGAAAACACCGATGAAAATCCTTAGTCCTGAACACGCTCTCTCGACCTCCAGGACCTGCTCACCGAGCAAAATCGTAGTACCCTCAGAAATCGCAGGTTGCCCCATCAACTGCAAAACAAAAGTGCTTGCACTCGTGGCGATCCACTGCAAAGGACGACTCAACTCGTTCTCGATGCGAAATGGTAGCGGTACCATGAAAAACAAAAAACCCAATGCAGGCAAAGCCCAAAACATAAAACCACGGCCACCGAAGACCCATGCCAAGGCGATCACCGTCAACGGAATCGTCCAACCATCGAGAGAATCGAAGTAAGCCCAACCGGCAAATACCCGCAAAGCGACAATCAAGAGGACCATTACAAGCCCACCGAAATGCAAACCTGCCTTCAACGGCGGCATCGAACTCTTCATATTCCACAGCAAATAGCCAACGATCGGCACCACAAACCAACCGTGCGAGTAATCCGGTTCACGCTCCCAAGTCGCAGCCAATTCCGAAATCGTAGGGGCATAGCCCCAAAACAACCCTAAAAGCCCGAGGCCCAAGGCGACCCAGATGGCGTTACCGGCGACCCGGGGGTAGTTCCAAGCCGACTTGTCGAGCGTCTTCGAGGCCGACTCCAGCTTGGTACTCGATTCGCTCGCCTCAACGAGATCCTTAGGCTTCCTCGAAATCTCATGGTCTTCGCCCCTGTAGAGGGGGTCAAGCGAGACAGCAGGACGGGAATTGCTGGTGCGTCGGCGTCTTTGGTTCATAAACTGGGACTGTGGGGTGGTAGGAGAAAATCCTAGAGAAGAATAAACGAAACCATCCATGGGTCAACCATTCTTGAGACGAAACCCTTGAAGAAAGCAGATTCCTTCGGGTTTTGTTCTGGGTCAGCTCGGCCTATACATCACTCCCTACGCAATCGCTAAAAAGCTCTTTGACCTGAAAACTGGCTTTAGGCAAGGATCAAGGGGCGATTACCTCCCCTTGCGATTTGCCGTAACAAGATTTGCTAAGGAATTCCCCGAACGATCGAGGGGCCAATTATCCGGGTTAGCCACACAGGCAGTTTTTTCCAGATCTCGACGAGCCGTTGGTTTTTCGAAGCGTCCGGTCGCATCTGGGCTGGATCCCCCTTGCGCACGTAGTACTGCCAGACCGCAGGGCTGGGCTTGGCCCCCCATTGCTCCTTGAACTTGTAAGTTCCGCTAGCGAGAGTGCTTCGGCCGAAATCGAACTCAGTAGATCCTTGTTCGATGGCGCGCTGGAGCAATTGCCAATACATCCACATGTTCACGTTGGTAAAATTGAATTTCCTAATGGCGCTTGCGCTCGGGACCTCGGTCCGATGGGCATGGTGGATCAGTAGAGCCCCTGAGATAGGTCGATGGTTCCATCGAACCACACACAACTCGGCCTTGGAACTCCCCTGCGAATTCGCAAAGGACCTTAGGGTCTCCCGAAAAAGGTTCTTGGAGTAAACCGGCGTGCCCAGATCTCGCATGTTGTGAGCAAAGACCTTGTAGAAGTCGGTCAGAAGCTCCTCACCACCGAATCGCACCTCGAAAGGGTTCTCATTGGCTTTCTTGATCTGGCTGCGAAGCTTGCTTTTGAAGGAGGCCATCAAAAGTTCGGGTGTCGCCGGAAGCGTCAATCGCATATGGACTTTGTCGGTCCGCTCGTGATTGAATAACGGGTGTTCGATACGGGCTTCGTGGCGTAACTCTAGGTACTTCACGTCAAGCTCATCGGCTAGTTGTACCGCACGATCGATCAAAGCTTGAGCGATCGGCTCGGTTGACTGCGGTGCCCCCTCTAAGAGGACTCCACCGGAGTTTAAGTAAGGCAATGAAACGAGAAATTTTCCGAAAATTAAGCTTCTAACAAATAATAGCGGCAAGCAACCGACTGCTTGCTCCGAAGAATCGCATCCACTCAGACAATAGGAGCGATGACCGAACCCTTGTCCAAGCGCGTTCCACCAAATCGGCGACGGACGGAAACCATCTAATTCATCGCAATAGCCTTTAAGTTCAGCAAGGGCTTCCTTAGAATCTTTGAATATTTTGATTTTCATGCTATTCCGCGCCCTTTGGTATCTTTGATTGCATGGTTTCGTCAACGCGTATTGCCTCTAAGTACATGCCGACTTCATGCAATGCTATCTTCGGGTCGTTTTCTTCTTTTGTCTTGCCCGATTCAATCCACCTTCCATGCTCCGGGTCGATGAATTCCCTCCGTATCATCGAATGAGTCTTGAGGATCGCATCGGCATAGTCGCTACGGTCATGCATGGAGTAGTACCGAAGTAAAGCCCTCAAAAACTCAGCCTGTTGCCAAGCTTCTTTGTCAGTACCAGGCTTCTGATAGAGCCCCCCCGTTTCCTGGTCGAAACCATGTATCATCGCGTAGTCCATGAACTCTTGGCCAATTTTTGCATACCTCCGTGGAAAACCTAATTCGACCGCACGGCTTATCAGAAACGCCCACTGAACTTGATGCCCCATCTGAATATTAGGCTGTTGCCCGATCATCACTGGAGACCTCCAGTCGGACTGAAAGTCTTCAGGTATGCACCCCGAATCTTGCCGAAGTTGAAGAACAACAAAGTTCAATAGTCTAAGCGCATCGCTGTAAACTCCCCGGTCCTTGGTTGCGTCGTAAAGCTCCAGGAGCCCCTCAAAAAGTTGCATATTTGGGTTTTGGGAACGCCGATAAGGGTTGGAGAAATCCTCGGATGCTTTCCACATTAGACCACCATCGATTTCCATCATTCGGGATCTCAAATGCTCCCAGCATTTCAGGGCCTCAGTAGCGTACGCATCGTCCCCCGATACCTTAGCGGCCGTAGCCAGTGCGTAAATGACTAAGGCGTGACCATACCCGTCCTTGCCCTTTTCGATCACAGTTCCTTGCTCGCTTACCTGAAGGTAAAAACCTCCGTATTTCGGGTCCTTAAACTTGTCGAGCAAAAACCGTATTCCTTTTCTCATTGCATCGAGCAATTCCGGATCCTTAGAGATCGAGTAACCGATCGCCATCTTATAGATCTGACGCGTTTGCGAAACCAATGTCGCTGAAGGATTCAGGCTGGGGGTCCATGTCTCATCGAGTTCGCTGCAAAAAAAACCACTCGGTCGAAACGATGCTTGGTACCATGGTTTGATGTTTTCCTCGAGAAGGCTTTTTTTAAACCAGCCCCAATCGAGGTCCAACCTCCCGCCTCCCAAGGTTTGTCGCACTTTGGTAATGCCACCCTGACCCTGAGCAGCGAGTATAGGAGTCCAACCCACTTTCTTGCCTCGGTCAGCAGAACCGAGAAAATGCATGTCCCAACGGACACTACTCGGGAGACTCTCAGAGGCTAGCTTCAAAATTTGAATTGGGGGATTTCCAATCGGTCCATTCGTATGGCACCTGAAACATTCGCTAGCTTTTGACGGATGCCACGTCAGAGGTTCGGTTTGATCCGCCATTTCGATTTCGGTCGTCTGATCGTCTGACTCGACGAGAACCCCATCGGTTTGCTCCGAATCCCAAAGGTAACTCATCGCAAACCACTCCTGGTCGATAAAAGACAGCACCCTGGTTTCGATTTTCCGTGTAGTGCACTCCGTAGCATTATCCTCGGGTACTAACTGATTGATTGTTTGTACAAGCAATGTTCCATCCGGGTATTTCCACCGACCATTCTGCGAGTTTGTCACGAGATTGGTTTGCGGAATCGAAATCCAATGATCTGTTGTGAACCGATCAGAAAAATGGGCTTGCCTACCGAGCGAAGCAGATACCGAGGATGTATTTAAATCGCTCATTTCGGAGAAATCGCCTGGGGAAAAACGTTTAAAACTCTCGATCATCGCGCCATCGACCAAGGAGCTATACCATCCGAGTTGGCTAAGCGTTTTCGGCGGCCATACTCCATCGTTCTCGGCTCGGTCTGCCCCCCCGTTACGTCGTCGAACCCGCCCAGCATGATCAACCAGCAGAACCCTGCCGACCGAATCGATCCCGTAGGATAGAATGTCAAGATTCGATGGAGCAGAAATGGATTTGCATTCGGATATAAGGTTTGCAGCCATCGCTGTGGCATTCGTCGTTGCACAATCCAATCCCCAAATCCCTTCACCGAATGCGCACAGTTTTTCGATACTTTCTGCATGTTGGGAAAATTGAACATCCCCAACGATGAAAAATCCTCGCTGCTGACTTGCTAGCAAGGTCGGAGTTTGCTTGCCACGGATTTTGAAAACCCCAATCGATGATGGAGTTTGATCCTCAATTCCATAAGGAGGAAATCGATCGGCTTTCATCTGGATCACTTCGGCAATTAACCAACCTTCAGGAGCGTCATTTTTCAAAAACTCTTGATTGGGCGTCTGGCGAATCACCCAAAAGCAACCGGTACTATCGAAATTGCTTGGGTAGTAAACCGAAAGTACCCGTCCGGGGAGGTCCAGATAATGCGCTCTTTGCGTGCTACCTGGATCATCGAACCATTGAAAGACGGAACTAAAATTCTCCCTCGAATCGTATTGGACACCCCACATCAAGCCCATTCCAGGCATCGGGCCTACGGCAATCAAATCGGGTATACCTAGCCATGGATAAGCTTCGTGATAATTCGAATGTTTTCTGGAGATCCTCGTCAATTGTCCAACGGTCGATGGCCAACTGGACCACGTTTCAAACCCCCACTGACTTGGAATTTTTCGCTTCGGTGGCATTTTTTTCTCTGAAACTCCGTTATCACCACGTTTTTTTGGGGACGACAAAGGATCCCGCGCAGAGTTTTCCGGCTCGATTGCCGAGCGATCGACCGTCATTTCCCTCAATTGGTTTTCTAAGTCAGAAATCTGCTTCTTGGTGGTTTCCGAGGCAGGATGTTTAGGACCAAACCTGGCCTCATTGCGCCGAAGTTGTCCAAGGCGCCCTGCAATCGCCGCTATCTCAGGACGGCGCATCTGCTCGGCGGATAATCGCCTCTCCGGAACTTGCTCCTGTCCAATCGCACTAGAGAGGGACAAGAGCCATAGCATCAACAGAAAGGTGCGTTTCGAGTTGCGAATATAGAATTTATTGATTGTATTCATGAAACAGCCTAGTCTTCTAATGGAGATTTATTCCCAAGTCAATCGAATCACATAGGGAGCCATGCGGTTAGCACGTTTTTTCCAGCCGACGATATAGCCACGGCTCTGATCATCGAGGGTATCGCTGCCATAGATAAGCAACTGAGGTTGACGTAGAAGCGCTCGGTCAGATTCGCTCATTGGTAGAATCACGGAGCGTTTAAGCTCGATGTCGAAAATGCTCCATTCCTCAACACCTCCTTTACTTCTGACAAACCCACACACATACCGCCTACCAAACGGGGAAAATAAACTTGCACAGTAACCAGTCCCTAGAGGATGTATCCAGCCTAACCTTTCCAGTTTGCTTTTGGCGTCGATCTGCCGGATTTGCCAAAGCGCTCCGCTGTGGGTTACGAATACGATGCTCCCATCGTCGAGTTCACTAAAGCCGGTTATGCCATGCGAATCGGTGCTCCCCGTAGGTGCGTAGTCACTCAATGTCCAGTCATTGAGCTCATTAAATTCCGTGTCTAGTTCAACCAACGATATTCGGACACGATCTTTACCAATTTCATAAACACTATCGAGGTCGTAACTATTTGCGATTCGAGCTCGTATTCCGAAAACATGACCTCGTGAGTCCATAAAAATATTTCGCGATGCATGGCCTTTGTAAGTGCCGAGTTTCTTCGAGCGAATCTGCTTAGTCTGAGTATCGTACTGATACAATACATGGCCGAAATATCCTTGAGTGACCACGTAGCGTCCTCGTGCTGCCAGAGCGATTAGTCCCTCAGGGGCTGTATGAATAGACTCCCAAACGTCGGTCTTAGGATCCATAGCCCAAAGCCTACCACCGTACAACGCATTACGACTTCCATCGGCAGCCTCGGCGTGTTCGTCTTGACTCGAGAAGTACATACGGCCGTCTGCGGCCTGGAAAATCTTACTATGGATCTTCATCTGCGTTTCGGCCCAGTCGATCTTGCGACGGACCCCCAAACGATCCAGTTGCTCATTGACTAACCCAAGTGTTTCGAATCGATCTGATTGAGGATCTAATCTCCACAATGCTGCGCTTGGGTTATCCACGCCATAACCGGCAACGCCAAAGTACATTCGTCCCTGAAGGTCGCGTCCTGTAGCCCCCCAAATTGAGTTTGCCCCAGGGTAGTCGGGAACCTCAAGCTCTTGGAGTCGAGGAGCCCGAAGAAAACGCGACTGGCCAACGCGAGCCGGACCTATCCATTCGGTTGAATCCCTAAGACTCGGTCCCTTGGACATCGTGCCCTCGAGGGCAACCTCCGAAACAGGCCCTTTGCTTACCGATTCGATCGGACGGAACGCGTCGCACCCGCCGGATGCAAATAGAAAGAGCACAAGGAGAGATAAGCCTTGAATCCCAAAAGGAAAACAATGGCCAAATCCGAAAAGCGTTTCGGATGCTCTACAGAGAATCCTTTGCGTGTTTGCTTTCATAGGGAATCCTTATCGAATGAACCTCGTGGCACCCTTGCTAAGTGCATCGAGAGTATGGCAAGCAGCAATGCAGCAATCCACGGGGTATCTACAAGACTTCCAAAAAATCCGACTCCCACGAAGCCCAGAATCGATACTGCCTGATAGGAGTCCAAGGGGAATGACAATGGATCCGAAGCTTTCGATCCTAGCTCAAAATAGGAAATTCCCCGCCAACCTCGCCGAAGCGTACCAAATACAAGTAGCGACCAAGCTGCAACTCCGCCTAAGCCCTGCTCGTAATAGGCGTGAACCAAGAAATTCTTAGCTCGCCAGACCATGTGATCGTCACATGTAAAATACCACGGATAGCTAGACTTCGGATCGATTGAGCCGGTGGATGTGTCTCGAAATACCGCGACGCCAGTTCCACTTGCACTGAGTCCAAACGACCATGGACGCCATGGAGATTCAGGACGTAACCCGACCCCAGTGTCCCATTCAGAACGATCCAAATCAGAAACCCCGAGCCTTTTCCATGTTCTCCCCGCTTGGATGCTCGGAAATCTTGCTCCACCGAAGGACTCTAACATCGATTTTTCAACCAGCAATGGTGTGATACGCAACACATCAGTATCGCTAAAAAGTTTGACTTCGAGGTCCAATTCCTGGAGCGTTTTCGAAGAATCGCCAGAGATAACCCGCTCTACATAAATCGGCCAATCTCCGCGTAAAACGATCTGGCCGGTATTCACGTCCCCGTGCATCGGCGGAATCCATTGAATCGGTGGCACCGGTCGGCCAAACTCCGAAGCCACCAAACTTGGAAGCGTACCGATTCCATGTCCAATGAGGATTCCTCCAATCCCGGTCGTTCCGCGTTTGAGAATCATAAACCAATGAGATACTCGTCCATTCCAGTCCAGCGTAAAGGTAAAAAAGCGGCTTTGGAACGCCTCGGTCCTTGCAGAGAATATCAGAGAGACAAAAAACAATATTCCTAGAATCAATGCAACGAGACTAGTTCGATCATACGCTAAAGAAATCCTTTCGCTCGACCTTAAATCGGCTCCAGCCGGTTTTGTCCTCCGAAATCGCCAAGTCAGGTAAACCAATCCCATGATCTGCAACAATAGGATAACGAGGGTCGCACGCGACATGGTCGCAAAGGCCCCGTAAGCTAAAAGTCCAAGTACCGAGCCACAGAGCCACCGCTGCGGAGTACGACAAGACGGATGCAACGCATGTGCCCATACCAACGGAAACACCATGACCAAAAACGCATCGAGATGCTGGTCTCCGATGTGCATCGTGAAGAATGGCCCCGTAGCCCGGTACACGTCGCTCCAATTCAGCAAACCTGGGAAAACCAATCTTTCGAGGACTACGAATAACCCCACATAGAACCCCGCCAATGTACAACCTCGAAGAAATCCAAGCGACCAGTCCGGTGCGTTAACTCCCCGACGCAACCTGCCAACCAGCAGCATCGCGATCGCGAAGGCTAATCCCCAAGCGATTCCCTTAGCCACCCGCAAAGCATTCCACTGAGTGAAATAGACCGATAGTTGATCTCCCCAGGGAGCCCTCGGTAGGCGAATCAAACCGACAAACAGCGAGATTGCCATGCTCAATGCGAGCAAAACGAAACCAAAAAACAACAGTGGCTCAGCACCGAACCGCTGTTGACTATAACTACTTGTAACGGGTCTTCGCGCGTAGGCAAAACACAATCCTGCAAACGCTCCGAACAGCAAGCTGTCGTATTCTTGCAAGACCAGTTGCCCTGTAATTGGATAGGCATCACCAGCGACGATCGCTAGGGCAAATACGATTGGAAAGGTTCCCGGTACTCGGTAAACCGTCCCACACAAAACCATCATCAGCAGTAGTTCAAGCCCGGGCCAGCCAGGATGGAGCCAGGCAATGATCCCCCCGCAGACAAAAAGTGAAAATCCCAAAAGCATCCAAAACGGCGCGATAGCCCCTCGATCTACAGGGTCCTTTGCGCTGATTTGTTCAACGGCTTGAGGCTCCGTTTGCTCGGGAGTCGGCAGGCCGCGAGCTAAAAACACCGTCAGCCAGGCCCCGCCAGACGCTCCCAGTGCGTAGATCCCAACGTCACTCAAATCGCCAATGAGCGGAAAGAGATAGATCTGACCGATTTCGATCGCAAAGCCAATCACTATGGACAACGGCAGTACCCAAGAGAGACTAGCTCGGAATGGAGAGCAGACCCAATCACGCCCAAGGTTATCGTTGCGAGCTATGGCTGATGTCGGCTTACCGAACATCACACAGCAAGCAACCAAAGCACCTAGAAAGGCAAAACTTAGAAGCTTACCCAAAATATTTGTCAACGCTCGGTATTCCGAGGTGAAATAATACCGTAGCAATGGGTAGGTCAAAAAACCCGACCAACGTTCCTGCAACTCGCTCGGGTCGACAACCAATCGTTCCGACCGGCCGAGGAAAGCGAATAGCAGAACAACCGACCAGAGCCCGGCGGCTGATATCCACACCCATCGGGTGCCCAAAAGCCAATTCCAGAGCCGATTAGGCTGTGCGACAAAGATCCCGATGGCCCCCCCGAGCCAGCCTGCCATGACGTCTCCGAGGGAGCAGAATTTACTAAATACTGGAAGCTGAATAAGCTCCAAAAACAAAGCGATTCCCAAAACCCAAATCCATCGCAGAGGCCTGGACTGGATCTGTGATCCTAAAAGCCCAAAAGGGAAAGCTCGTAGCACCGAGATCAGAAGCCCTTGGCCCCATTCCAACTTGGGAACCGAATGTGGAACCAGTCCCCATTGGACCCGGCCGAGCCTGAGTTTCTCAGACCAATCGGACCGACTCAAGACGAAATCGAGCGGATAGATCGAATAAAGAAAGCCCGCGATGCACGCCAGGAGTGCAAACGCGGAGAGCCGATCATAGAATCGCTGTATTCCCAAAATCCGTCTTGCCGCCTCGATCGATCGACAGCCGAAAGGAAGCCACAGAGCAACCCCTGCAATGGCTCCGATCCAGCCGGCTAAAATATCATTCCAAGAAACGGTCCTAGGCGGAAACCAAATTTGACTTATCTCTATGCCTCCGATCAGAAGGAACAGAAAGGCCAGTACCAAGCCCGATGCACCCAGTTCCAGGATCCGGTTCAAAAAACTAGATCTAGGACTTTGGCCTCGGTAGCTCAATGCACCTGCCAGTAGGAACGCGACGGGAACGACCACCAGACCATTTGCAATCCAGTCGGCTCGGTTGTAAACGCTTAGTTGCAACCACGGGATACTCTTGGTTCGTTGGATCGTCTCGGGCCAATCGAGCGGTCGGTACCGCAATGGGATCAACGATGCATAAATAAGCATCAGCGTCGCCAAGACCCCGAGCCAAAGCAGCCAAAGCCGAGTTTTTACCTCTTGATTCATTCGGCTGCCCAGCATTTGCGAAAGCCACCCGTCATACACTCGGATCGCAAGTCCGCTGCCACTTCCTCGGAAGCGATCGGAACAGTCGCGCCCTCTAGGACTTGACCCAAGTGATAAGCGATCGTGCTAGGCTCGGCGGAATTCATAGCCAACCCATGCTGGTAAGTTTTCGATGCCCAACCGAGCCACGCTCTCTGGTCGCAAAGCGTTTTTTTACGATGGATGGCACTGAGCAAATAAATGCTCGAAACTCCCCCAAGATGGAACTGGTAGGGTAGTACGACCAAATAGGAAACCGAGAACAAAGCTCAGAAGGCCTCCTCGGTAACATATCGATCCACAACGACGATCCTTGGGTCCCCTCGCCACGAAACCGCTCTACGGTCAAGTACCTGCTGGACCTCAAGGGGAACAACCTCCCATAGCAATAGTATTGCTTTTCGGCTTGGGTCGGTCACGAATGCTTCAATCTACTCAGCGCCCCTTTGCGGCTACTCAGCGGACCAGGAGGACTGATGATGTCGGGTAAGCCCATTCGGGACGAAAAACAATCGATTCAAACTGCACATTTTCGGGGAAAAGTTGGCGGATAATCCAACTGGGCAGCATCCCCATGAGCGGCACCAATCCATCACCAGAGGGGACGATCGCACGATCGCATGGGTAGCGACGGACACAGTCGCTCAGCAACCTCAAACACGTCACTTCCGACCTGAATCGACCTTGTGGATTTCGATCCTCAAGCATGCAAAGTCGGAATTGGTCCTCCAAGGGATGGAGAAATTCCATGTAGCCCGGGTCCTTGCGATGGGACTCAAAAATGCAAAGCCTCAAATCGCAATCACTGAGATGCTCTTTAAGGCCGCAGATAATCTCTCGCAAATACCGAGCCCAATGGCCTACGAGCGAAGTCTCAAGGAGATTGATCCGAAACGGAACATGCTCTTTGTCATCGGAGACGTCGCTCATGAATGCTTCCAAGACATCGCGTCGTAGATGCTCGCGACTTTTTTCATCCGGCGGTCGAAACTGAAATCCGATTCGATCAAGAGGCGAGCGTTTTGTACGAACTGGTTTGTTCGCGTTCCTTCCAGGCAATCCAAGACAGAGTTATCGAGCATTGCGGGGTCCTGTGGTTCGATCAACCAACCGGTTTGCCCCGGTCGAATCAAAGCCGGCACCCCCGCGACTCGGGTCGCAACTACAGGTACTTCCAAAGCCATCGCTTCGAGCACCACATTGGGCAAGCCTTCGCGGATGCTATTCAATAGAAATAGATCCATCGCTTGATAAAAAGGCCTAGCATCGGCTAATTGCCCGAGCAAACGGACATTCTTGTGCAAGCCCAACCTCGAAATCTCTTTCTCGATCTCTCCACGAAATGGTCCATCGCCAGCGATCCATAGCTGAGACGGTTTACCCAAACGTTCCAAACGATTCACCATAGCGATCGCTTCGTTGATCCCTTTCTCAGGCGATAATCGACAGACCATTCCGATCAGGGGACCCGCTTTTGAATCAACCCCAAGTTCCTTTTTCGCCTGGTGGATGCTCAGCGATCGGCTGTAGGTTTTCAGATCGATTGCATTGTGCACCAGTTGAATCCTGTGGTCAGGGACTCTTAGTTTTTTGCATTCCTGTACTAAATCTTCCGAAACACAAATCAATTGCTCGTACCAAGGCAAACACCACTTATCGATTTTAATGTATAGCGGCATCCGGCCTGAAGTGTCGGTCCACCCATGCAACATTGATGCCATATGCATTTTATGGAAACGCCGCAGCAGCAATCCTATTGCGTTGGATTTGTAATCATGGGTTTGCAGCAATTCGATCTTCTGGTCGCGGCATATTTTCAACAGTTTCCCCACGATCCTTAGATCTTTTACACCATGATCCTCGATGATCGTCAAAGGGCAGTCTAGATTCGAGGCGCGAGATCGCAAAGACTCCTGAATGACCGGGTCGGGTGGACACAGATACACGACCTGCGCTTGATATCCGTGCTCTTTAATAAAGCGTGGAGAATTCAGAATTGTTTTTTCAGGACCGCCTCCGGTGCCGGAAACAACACGCAGGTGCAGCATCTTACGCGTAGACACTGGAGACTTAACCATACTGAAGCGATCTTTTCATATCAAACATGTGTTTATCCTCCGGTCGGGTAATCCTAGCATCCATTGCAGTAGCTTATCGTGACCGTTTTGTATTGAATTTTAGCCTCAAGTGCAATGATTTGACAATCTTTGATAATATTCGTCAAGTTTCAGACTGGTGGAGCCATGACTCTGGACTGCATCCAGGATTTTTGTGGATTGATCACCCCGGAACAAATCAACTTTACTAACTGCGATTTCCCCTAATAGCGTTTCAAACAGATCGACAGACAATACTCAGAAGACTCTAATTACGAAATAATGCCCAACCACGGGTTGTACCATACAAAAAATAGAGGAAAGCAAGCTGGGCTATCCTTATAATGCCAGTCCCGCTGCCTACTTGGATCGCCAATAGGATTGAAGGGGCTACCCAAAGAAGAAGGAGCAATAACACAACACCGAGTGCAGTAAAAAAGGATAGATTCAAGAAGCAGATCGCAGGTGCGATCATGAATATTAAACAAAAAACAAGATGCCATAATGGCCATATCAAACTCGGCACTTCCCTTATAGGAAACCTTTGAGATATCCACGCGCGAATCCCGCTACTTCCACGCCACCACTCTTTTCGTATAAAATGCTTAACAGTCGACGCTTCCCCATGGTGGATACTGGCGATCCCAGGATCATGAAAAACCTTCCCACCTTTGACCCTGAGCCTATGGCACAGGTCGACATCTTCGGCAGCGATCAAAGATTCGTTAAAACCCTGTATTTCCAGAAATTTTTCCCGTCGAACAAATAGATTGCCTGAGGCCAGCCATTCAACCTCCTTGGAGTCGGTATTACGCAATCGGTGGATCGCCCAGGACTTTTGAACCCATGTTCCATTGGCCGGGGGAAGATAATGAGCTCCACAGGCAACAATATCCGGATTCGAATCCAACACTTCCCGCCCCTTCTCGAGCCAATCAGGTCCCACTTCGTGATCAGAATCGGCAAAAGCGATATAAATACCGGTACTGATTTCGACTCCACGGTTTCTCAGAGAGCCTACTGTAAGTCCTGGGCCATTCAACAGACGAATCCCTTGGGATTCGAGAAACTCCAATGTTCCATCGGTCGACCCGTTGTCGACAACAATCAATTCATGGGGGACCGTTTGCTGCCGCAAGGATCCAACCAGGCGCTGGATGCCGCTAAGGTCGTTTTTCACGGGAATAATCACACTGACTTGAATCATTTTTTTGTTAGTTAAAGAGATTTTTCTACTCAAATCCAATCAGCATGGAGAACAAGGTTGTCGACTGTAGTCCCACCATCCATAAAAATCAAAGAAGAAGCCAACAGCAGGTAATTCTGATAGCACCTTGTCAGCACAAAGTACAAAGGAAGCGTGACCGCCAAAATCGCGAGAAACTCGAGGGAAACAAAAGTCATTTAAATTCACCGAAGATAATCTTCTACTCCACTAAACATGCTTCTCAAAGCATAGAGATCGAGTCAAAGCACAAATCAACCATTGAAATTGCGCAGGTAATAATGTACCGTTCGTTTCAGGCCTTCAGAGCAGTCCACCCCAGGACGGTAATCGAGCAATCGATTCGCTTTGTCGATACTTGCTTTGGAATGACGTACATCCCCTTTTCGAAAATCACCATACAAAGGTTCGATCTCTGGCTTACCCAAAAGGTGCTTGAGCATATCGAATAACTCATTGAGCGAGGTTTGCTGCCCGACCGCCACATTATAAACTTGTCCCTTGGTCTCCTTACTGCCAGTTGCCGCCAACAGGTTTGCTTGGACAGCATTCTCCACGTAGCAAAAATCGCGGCTTGTTTGCCCATCCCCGTTGATCTGAACGACCTGCCCGGACTGAATCTGTTCCATCCATTTGGGAATCACTGCTGCATACGGTCCGTTCGGATCCTGCCGTGGGCCAAATACATTGAAGTATCGAAGGCCGATCGAGCGAAAACCATAGGTAGTTGCGAAAACCTCTGCGTATAACTCATTCACATACTTTGTGACGGCATAGGGGGAGAGCGGTTTGCCGATCACATCCTCAACTTTTGGTAAACCTGGATGATCTCCATAAGTAGAGCTCGAGGCTGCGTATACAAAACTTTTTGTATTCGCATCGCGACTTGCCACCAGCATATTCAAAAATCCATTAACGTTATTCAGGTTGCTTGCGATCGGATCATGTATCGATCTTGGCACAGACCCTAAGGCAGCTTGATGGAGAACGAAATCGACCTGTGAATCCACTGCTTGGCGGCAGGTTGGAAGATGGCAGATATCGCCCTCCAAGAAACGAAATCGCTTCCATTGCTCAGATGTGACACATTGTTTTACATTTTCTAAATTGGATGGGCGACCAGTGGAAAAGTTATCCAACCCAATAACACGCTGGTTCCATTGCAGGAGGGTTTCAAGCAAATTGGATCCAATGAAGCCCGCAACACCCGTCACCAACCAACTCCGTGGTGTATCTTCAAGAGATTTCCTTAGTCTATCCATGATCGGCTCAAAGCCTTGATGTTCCTTGCTCATCTTGCAACCCTTTCTGTTCGATTCCATATAGCGGAGTAATTCCCACCAAGCCCTTTGTAAATGCCTTCAAGCATCGCAGCATGACTCAAAACGAAAAAATAGATGATGCCGATGATAGGTTTGTCCCTAAGACTTGGAAAAATAAACGCAAGCCCACCAATTCCGTAGAACAGAATTTGGGCAATGAAGAAGTACAGAGCCAATGAATAATAACCACTTAACATGCCCGAACCCAAAAGCAGTGCCAGCAACAAAAGCGGATTTGCCCACCTCAAAAACTTGTGTGAGAACCACTGCGCATACGCCACGGGTTGTTTAAAAAAAATCGGGTAATACCCTCTTCGAATCGATTGAACCGCACCTTTCGTCACGCGAACTCTTCGGGTGTATTCAGCGGTCGAGGTAGGAGTGCCATTCTCATCAGCTATGGCAAGTGGCTCATAGATGATTCGAAACCCTTTTCGGATGACTCTCATCGACACCGAGAAATCGTCTAGGATCGTGTCCGATTCTAAATTCTCAAACAGTTCCCTGCGAATCACATACATGCCTCCATCAACACCCATGACCGATCCGACGAGCGACTCTCCTTTTTGCAATGCTCGCTCGTAGAAATAGTACAATCTTTCTCCATTTCCGAAATCCGATTCATGACTTGCTAATTGAACATCTCCGGTCACGGCTCCAACTTTAGGATCATGAAATCGCTCCACCATCACCTTGAGCGCATCGGGACGAAACATCACGTTTGCATCACACAAGCAAACCAATGGGGTGTTGCAGGAGGCCAAAGCATCGTTGACGACGGAGGTTTTTCCCCTCCGCTGCTGGAAATCCAATAGTCGCAATGGAAAACGGCATAAATGCTTGCGCACCAATTCTTGTGTTCCGTCGCTGGACCCATCGCTGGCAACAATCACCTCCATTCTATGGACATCGTATTCCATAGCGTCGATGTTCCGCATTTTGCTCTCGATGACTTTAGACTCATTGAACGCAGGCACTAACAGCGTCACCTTCGGAATGTCATCTTGGCTGAATCCAACATCATTACGTTTATAAGTGAAACTACCGAGCAACGCCATCGCTAACGGATAGAGTACATTGCTGTAGATCAGGAGGAAAAGCGATATCCAAATCAGGTATGTTAGAAAAATAACCATCGAGTCCTCAAATATTACAAATTTTTCAGATCCTGAATCAGACAGATCCCGAGCCAGTAGGTTTCCCGACGAAAAATTCAGAAACAACGCGAGCAATACGTCCTGCAGCCTCTCCATCCCATAGAGCCGGGCATGTACCCACTTTGTAATTCCCCGAGAGTACCTCCTCAAGCTTTTCCTCCAACAGTCTAGATGAACTGCCGATTAATGTTCCAGTCCCCTCATCGCATGTGATTGGTCGTTCCGTGTTGTCTCGCAGGGTCAAGCAAGGAATCCCTAGGGCCGTAGACTCCTCTTGTAGCCCCCCGGAATCCGTGACGATCAATCTAGCTTGCGACGTTAAGCAAAGAAAATCAAGGTAACCGAGGGGCTCACAAACAATACAACCAGATGATTCCATGAAATAAGGTTCCAGTCCGAATTGCTCAACTCTGGATCTCGTCCTCGGATGCATCGGAAAGATGAAAGGTACCCGATTGGAAACATTTTTGATAACGCCTAGAAGATCGCTTAGTGTGGTTTTAGAATCCACGTTCGCTGGCCGATGGAGCGTAACAACGCCATAGCTTCCAGGGGTAAGTCCAAAACGACTGAGTGTCTGTTGTTTCTTGGCTCTCTCAATTTGACTCCTGAGTGTATCGATCATCACATTTCCAACCAACTGGACTCTTTCCTTGCTGTGTCCTTCCGCCAAAAGGTTTTCCACCCCCTTTGGTTCCGAGGCTAGCAGCAAAGAGGATATTGAATCGGTCAGTATACGATTGATTTCCTCAGGCATAGTCCGGTCTCGACTGCGCAATCCCGCTTCCACATGAATCACGGGGATGTTGAGCTTAGCACCAGCGACCGCTGCGGCTAAGGTTGAATTGACATCTCCCACGACCATGACCCCATCAAACGGGGCACCCGATTGCTGGCGTTCTAAGCACAAGGACTCGATTGCAACCATGACATCTGCAGTCTGTCTTGCATGCGACCCAGACCCAACGTTCAGGTAAACATCGGGTTGGCGAATTCCAAGTTCCTCAAAAAAAACACTGGAAAGATTTGGATCGTAATGCTGGCCTGTATGCACAAGCGTTAGTTCGAAATCTTCATACTCTTCAAACGCCTTCATAATCGGCGCTATCTTCATAAAATTTGGCCTTGCCCCTGCGATCAGGAGCAAACGTATCGACTTTGTACTCATGCAAATTTCCCCTCAAGACCAGGTCAACAGCACTTATCAATACCCATGCTGTGGGTACGAAAAAAACACTCTACATTGGCTTGAGGACGACTATGTTCTCAACCAACCATTTTGCTTTCGTGGTGTCCCTTGTAGCTTCCTGAAGGCGATTTGTATCAGGTGCGCTCTCTTTCCAACCTCGCGACTCAAACATTCCCATCCAATCGGATTTAGGACGGCAATTTATATGCCCATGCCCCTCTTGCCCAGGTGTCGCAGCACTAAAAACAACCGATTTAGTAGCTAACCGACAGATTGTTTCCACTAAAAGCTCACTTCGGCCTGGTGGGATGTGTTCCGCAACCTCAATGCACGTAACCAAATCCCATTTGCCTTTCGCGTTGGAAAAATCTCCTACTTCAATGTATTTGTTCAATTCAGCGGAAACAACCAATCTCACATCCGGCGACAGTTCGATTCCTCCGATTTGCTTAGCGGATCTATGGAATTCCGTAAGAAGAAAACCATTCGCACAGCCAATATCGTAAACCGATGAAAATTCCAAACACTCCATAATCTTGTTTGCAATCAAATTGTAGACAGGGCGTAATCGCTCGCGTTCCCTGAATCCATCTTCTGTGAATCCTTCTCCGTACCCACGCAACCACTGAACCCTTCTTACAATCTTATTCAAGATTCTTAACATCGAAAAAACCCTATTGTTAATACAATAAAAAAATAAGCCTACTCATCAAATTTACGTCTTGTAGAAATTCCAATCCACCTCTGCCATCCTATCAGTGGTCTTATGCACCCACGGATGGGTATGTGATCGAATCGTTCCGCCAAACAAAAAAATTGGTCCATCCGGCATTATCGTGGGTCGAGATCCAATTCACCGCAGTAGAACAATACAGCCGTTTTGAAGTTTTCGATGTTGCGATAGCCTCCCGCTCGTCGCTTAATCGACATGATCTTACTGTTGATCCCTTCAGCCACCGCATTGGTGATCCCGTGCGTACAGTAGGTCACAATGTTATCGATTCGCTCCTTCAAACTCCGAGCTAGTTTTTTCATCGGTGCCATCTTGGTACGAATGACTCGCTGGTACCAATCTCTGAAGTAGCTCTTTGCCTTTCCCTCCGTCTCCTGGGCCCAGAGATCGCGTAAGAGCTCTTTGTAGGACCAAGCTCGCCCGGTAGCGAGCGATAGATTGCAAATGGACTGAAACCTAGCGTGCTGTTTTTCGCTGTGGTTCTCAAGCGAAGTTAACCAGAAGTATTTACTCCCCGTGAGTCGATCATCCCCATCCTTGAGCAGTCGCTTATGTTCTCCACGGCGAACTTTGTCGACA
>JAJTFC010000203.1 GCA_021298315.1 Planctomycetaceae bacterium | reverse complement strand
TCAGAAAGTCGGCAAGATCTCCGTCGTCAATGGAGCTGAGTTGGATTTCGGACTCATGATGAAGGGTACCAAGCGATCCCATAAATTCATCTTCAAGAACGTCGGCCAAGCCGATGCGAAAATCTGGTTCAAAGCCAGCACTTGCAAATGCACCGTTGGCAAATTCACCGAAGCGACCCTCAAGCCCGATGAGCAGACTGAGGTCGAGCTTGAATGGAAGGCTGAGAATATCCTCGAACAGTTCTCGCAAACGGCCACCATCGGTAGCAACTGTCCCAGCCAGGAGGAAATCAAATTGGTCATCCGCGGACGTATTGGCCAAGCCTACACATTCGATCCTCCATCCCAAAATTTGGGTGATGTACTCTCCATGTTTGAAAACGAGGTGAAGTTCCGGATTTATTCTTTCCAGGAAGCTCCCATCAACATCGCTGGAGGCCAAGTCAAAGACTCGGTGTTGTCCAAGAAAGTCCGTTTCGAGTCCTATGAAGAGAAGACGCTCCAACCAGGAGAGATTCCTGAGATGGCCGACGCTCGTCGCTATGTCGATTGCAAGGTCACCCTGCTGCCAGGGATGCCTGCTGGTCCATTGAACCTGGAGCTCCAAATCGGTCGACGCAACGAAGCGGGCGGACAAGAGGAAGAGTTTTTGTTCTACAACATTCGGGGACGGGTTGTGACTCCGATCCGAGTCATCGCCGGGGACGATTACAATGAAACTCGAAATATCCTGACGATGGGTGCAGCCAAGTCTTCCCAAGGTCTCAAGAAGAGTTTCATGCTCTCGATCCGTACAGAGGATTTCCAAGGGGATCCGAATGTGAGGGTTGGTAAAGTTATTCCGGAGCAAATCAAGGCCACGATCGGTACGCCTAAGGTTTCGGCCACTCAGCGAATCTATCCAATCCTCCTTGAAATCCCCCCTGGAAGCGATCCAGTCGAATTCGATGGAACCTTCAGCAAGGATTTCGGGAAAATCGTGATCGAAACAGATATGGAAAGCTCGCCGACGATTCCGATGTACTTGAAATTCAGAGTGACCGAAGATTAAACGACAAGTAGCATTGGCATTGAAGGACTCAAGGTTTCATGAAACGCAGGATCCGTACTCTTCGTTGGTTTGGATCTGAATCAACTCAAAAAGGATCGGGCTACAGGCCGATCAAGTTTGTGTTAGTCTTTGCCGCTTTAAGCGTTTGTAGCAGCTGGCTCTTTGCTCAACCACCCCGACTCAGACTCGGTCAACGCCAAACCAAGAACGTCCCTGTAGCGACCAAGCAACCGAACGATCCACCGTCGACAGGACTCCAAGCCAACCCCATCCAACCCCCCAGCGACCCTCCAATCACGGTTGCCACCGAAGAAGAGAAGAATCAAAAGATTGCTACGGATTGGCAAAACCCTTGGTTGGTCTTCTACATCACAGGGAATCAGTACGGATACCTTGAACCCTGCGGTTGTACCGGTCTGGCGAATCAAAAGGGTGGGATCAACCGAAAAGACACCTTGCTCAAAAGCCTCAAGAACCGAGGTTGGCAAGTCATCCCGTTGGATGCTGGGGATCAAGTCCGCCGCGATGGGGTCCAGTCGGAAATCAAATTCAACTGGACAACCCAAGCCTTGCGTCAAATGGGCTACAAGGCGACGACCTACGGAGGCAAGGACCTTTTGCTTTCTGACAACATTCTCATTTCAGTCCTCAACGAGAATGCCGAAAACGACTTGTTCGTCTCAGCCAACGTGAGCATGCTGCCCGACCATGACGTTCGTTACAAGATCCTGACGGTAGATGGCCCTGACAAGAAACCTCGCAAGATCGGTATCACCGGAGTTTTAGGCCAGGAGAGCCTCAAAGCCCACGCGGGAGTCAACCAAGGCTTCTTCTCTGCATCGGCTCCCATCCCTGCCTTGAAAGAGGTCGTAGCCAAACTAACCCAAGAGAAATGCGATTACCAGATCCTATTGGCCAATGCCAGTTTGGAAGAGACGCGAAAGATTGTCCAAGACGTACCTGGTTTTCAATTAGTGATCACCTCCGGTGGCTACGGCGAGCCAACCTATCGACCAGAGGTTCTTCCCGGTAGCTCATCGGAGATCGTCCAAGCAGGCACCAAAGGGATGTATGCGGGGATCGTCGGGCTCTTTAATGACCCAGCGTCTCCGACTCGCTATCAACGCATCGCCCTGAGTTCTCAATTCGAAGACTCCCCACGAATGCTCGAACTTTTTGGCAAGTACCAAGACGAACTTCGAAACAAGGCAGACGACAACTTTTCCGCCTTGGGCCTGCGTCCAACCTCCCATCCATCAGGACGCAGCTTCACCGGGACAGCCAAGTGTGGTGAGTGCCATACGACAGCCCACGAGGTTTGGACCAAGACACCCCATGCTCATGCGACCGATTCGATTGTAAAGCCGCCCGAGCGATCGATGGCAAGGCACTTTGACCCCGAGTGCATCTCCTGCCATGTTACCGGTTGGAATCCGCAGAAGTTCTCTCCCTACAAAACCGGATACGAAACTTTGGAAAGCTCGGTCGATCTGCATGGCAATGGCTGTGAGAATTGCCATGGACCAGGATTGGAGCATGTCCAAGCCGAAGAGGATGCTGCAAGCGATAAAAAGAAGCTTGAAGAGCTCAGAGCCTCGATGCGATTGACACTTGCCAACGCGCAAGAAAAGTGCCTCGAGTGCCACGACATCGACAACAGCCCCGACTTCCACAAAGAAGGGGCTTTCGAAAAATACTGGGAGCAAGTCAAGCACTACGGCAAAGACTAGCTGCTAGGGCTTTGCACCGGTGACCGACCGTATGTATTCGACCTCGGAGGCTCGGTAGGGTGTTCCGTCGCGTCGGAAGATATCGTGAAACCACAGATCGGGTTCTTTGTCATAGGGTTTCTGCCAGGAATCCCATGGGTAGATCGTCTGACTCTTGCCATCGACGAACCCCCAATTTTGAGCCCCCACGTTCTCTTCCTTGAAGATCTTGAGGTTCGGATCAAAGTAACTATTGTTTCCGCGAGCCATGTACTCGGTGCACACAATCGGTCGGTTGTAACGCTTTAGCGATCGAATCGCGCGTCGCATCGCATCTCCATCGCCATAGTGATGGAAAGTGATGATGTCGGACTTTTCAAGGCAGAGTTTATCGACCGGGCTGAGTTTCGATTCGTCCTCCCAGAGGCTGATCCAGACACCGCAGGTCAGAGGCTGAGAGGGATTGATCTCGCGAGCCCACTCAAAACATCGCTCGGCAAACAGCAGACCCATTTGAGCTTTATTAGGAAGCTCCGTCTTGGATCCATTGCGGCCATACGAGTTGGCATTGTCATTATCGAGTTCGTTGACCAAATCCCAAGCTTGAATGCGCGGGTCATCCTTGAATCGCTTGAGGATCCCTTGGAGGTAGGGTTTGACAAGCACATGTTTGCTGGGGTCGCCGAGGATTGCTGCGCCAGGGCTTTGCACCCATCCGCTGTTATGGACTCCTTTTTTCGGGTCGCGTTGTTTCCCTGCAACAGGCTGTGGATCCCACACCGAATCGAAGGGAACGAAGACGATTCCGATTTTGTGCTTCTCGGCGACACTCAGGAATTGCTCCATACGATCGAGCAAATCTTTGCCATCACCAGTCCACAGCAGATCGTGCAAAAAGACTCGCATCGAATTGAAGCCAAGGCTCTGAGCCCAGCCGAGTTCCATATCGATCCTTTCTAGATCAAAGGTTCCAATCTGCCACATTTCAAGCTGGTTGATCGCGTAAGCGGGAATGTAATTTGCTCCGACAAGCCAACCATGCTTCTCCTGCCAAGCTTTTGCTTGCTCCTCGGTCCATCGAGCTTGCTTGCTAGGCGTTTGAGCTTCGAGACTTGAGTTGGCCAAGAGTCCAAAAAACGCTAGTGCGAGAGTGATCAAACGAAGGGGCCAACGAGAAAGACAAGTGGGGGAGCGACGCAGCATCATTGCCTACTAATAGAAAAAAGGTTCCTGTGGGTGGGAGAGTCGAGCCCTCAGTATACCAAACTTACCGCAACCCAAGGAACAACCTTAAGCAAGCAACTCTTGGATCACTTGGCCATGCACATCGGTCAAACGACGTTGGATTCCGTTGTGATAGAACGTCAGTTTCTTGTGGTCGATCCCTAGCAGATGCAGCGCTGTTGCATGAAGATCATAGCAATACGTTGGATTCTCTTGAGCTTTAAAGCCGATAGGATCGCTCGATCCATAAGCCACTCCACCCTTGATTCCTCCTCCGGCCATCCATGCAGTAAAAGCCCCTGGATTGTGGTCTCTTCCCTTTTGCTGTCCCTGCATAAAGGGTTGCCGACCAAACTCACTGGTACAAATCACGAGGGTCGAATCGAGCAAACCTCTTGATTTGAGATCTTCGATCAATCCGGAGGCTCCTGTGTCCAAGATCCGCCCCCAATAACCATGGTCGCGCACAATGTCTTCGTGGGAATCCCAGTTGGGCCGAATCGCTTTTTTCGAGGTGTTCTCGGCACCGCAGTAGATCTGCACAAACCGAACACCCCTTTCGACCAGTCGCCTTGCCAGCAAGCATTGCTTTCCAAACGGCCCAATATCGGGATCCTCCAGTCCGTAGCGTGCTTGAGTCTGTGCGGTTTCTTGACCTAGATCAACCACCTCCGGAGCGCTGAGTTGCAACTTGCCTGCCAATTCAAACGATGCGATGCGAGCTTCGAGCAACGAGTCTGCAGGTCGAGATTGAGCATGCTGGCGATTCCACTTTTGCAGTAGTTCGATAGCGCGATTCTGGGCATCGCGTGGAATATCGCGAGCAGGAAAGAGATCTCGGATGACTTCTTTGTTCGAACCGATCTCCATGATCGTCCCTTGGTGGACAGCGGGCAGGAAACCTGCCCCCCAATTGATGATCCCACCAGGAGGCAGACCACGCGAGTCTGGCAGTACGACAAACTCTGGCAAGTTGTCCGACTGACTTCCAAGGGCGTAAGCGACCCACGATCCCATCGATGGAAATCCTGGCTGAATAAAACCGCTGTTCATCATGAACATTGCCGGTCCATGCAGCGCGGATTTACTTTGCATCGAATAGATAAACGCCATATCATCGACGCAGCTAGATAGCTTGGGAAACAAATCCGAAATCCACAGACCCGACTCTCCTCGCTGACGAAACTGCCAAAAGCTCTTGGCATGTTTTCCAGCCACTCCNTTGTAGTCCCAAGTATCGACGTGGCTTAGACCTCCTGGGCAAAAGATCTCGATCACATGCTTGGCCCGTGCTGGATGATGCAAGCCTTGCTGATGGCTTGATCCTTCGGATGCCCAGGCCGGAGTGTCTCGGTGCAAGAGGGTGCTTGCGGCCAGCGCACCGAGTCCGGTTCCAAGGCTCGCGAGCCAATCGCGCCGTGCGCAGCGGATCGAGGATTCCAACGGGGCATCAGTCGACATAGATAAACTCGTTGGTGTTCAATAGGATTCTGCAAAGATGAAACAATCCGTCACTCTCGATCAATTGCACCGCACTAGCAAGCTCCTCAGGAGTCGGATGCCGACCAAAGGCTAAGCGAATCGCTCGGCGGGCTTGAGCCTCAGGCTTATCGAGCGATTCGGCTTTCAATCGCGCTGCAAAACGATCGCTCTGCTGAAGGACAAATGCATTGTTGAGCGTAGCCAGTGACTGGATAGCCGTCGTGGTCGTGTTCCTGACCGGCGTCATCGTCGCTGGATTTGGACAATCCAGGCTGGTCAAGAAGGGATGGGGTGTGGTTCGAACCACAAACCGATAAACACTGCGTCGAAAGACTTCAGGCACCTCCAAAACACGGTGCTCGTAGACCGGTGCATACTCTTCTTGATAGTCGAAATCGCGATAGCCTGGACCATGCATCGAAGCGTCGAGCGAGCCGGAGACCGCAAGCATCGCATCCCTTAGCGACTCAGCATCCAATCGCCTAGAGTTTTGTCGCCAAATCCAAGCGTTGGAAGCATCAAGACCTGCTGCTGGATTATCCCCTGCAATCGATGTGCGCCGATAAGCTTCCGACAAAAGTATCATCCGATGAATTCGCTTGATCGACCATTGGCCGCGTTGCAATTCGCTCGCCAACCAATCGAGCAACTCCCGATGCGTTGGCATCGCTCCCCCGAGCCCAAAATCGCTCGGTGTGGCAACGATCCCTTTTCCAAAATGATAATGCCACAAGCGATTGACGATCACCCTTGCAGGCAGCGGGTTATCCCCCGAAGTGATCCAGTTGGCAATCGCAACGCGCCGCTGCGCATCGGTCGATTTTGCATCCAAGGGTTCCCTGTCAAAAAGACTCGGCCCAACACAGGATACTGGCTTTGGTATCACCAACTCCCGAGCATCCTCGGTATTACCTCGATGGAGTCGACGAATCTCCGAAGGTGTCTCAGCAAGCACACCATAAACCCGCCTGGCTTGCGGCAACTGGTCCAATTCCTTCTGAAGCGAATCGGACTCCCTTCGAAGCCATTCGATGCGATCGGTTTGCTCCTTGGAGGATGGAGACTCCAGGGGTGCGATCAGAGCATCGACGAAACAGACCTGATCGTGACTGATCCCATTTCCGCCATCGGTTGCAATGAGGGTCAAAAGCGAATCCTTTGGAGGTAGTTCCAAGCGAACTTTTTGCAACCCGTCGCTGCGCCCCAGCCCAACAGCCTTGTAAACGATCTGGCCATCGAGCAGCACGTAGACATCCGCTCCTTTGCTGGGCGTCTGGCCAAAGTAACCGACCATCGCATTGAAGACCCAAGGACCACCCAAGGGGGACTCCTTCGACAAAGCCTCGTTCAATCGCTCGGTGGATAAGCGGAAAGTGATTCCCGCATTGGCGTGCAACGAGAGCATGCTATGGGCCGGAGGTGAGCAGTCGATTCCATCGAGACTCGTCGAGAACTGGGAGTTTACCGGCCCGTTGCGTATCGCATCCCAGACCTTCGAATCCGTCGCTGGGGTTCCGCTAGCAATCGTGTTGCCGTTGGGCACAAACACCGATTCGATCCATTCGTTTTTGGTTGGATTGCGACGGTTGGAAACGACCTCATCGAGAAACCCTTTTTTGTCGTTGGGCTCTCGCACTATCCCGGTATTTGGATCCAAGCCTGCACCGACCACTCCGGTTCCAAATCCGTTTCCTCCCCCAACGAGATCCGCCAGCAGGAGTCCTCGACTCGATCGCAGCAGTTCTTGATCGATCTTCGATTTACGCTCCTTGAGCTGACTCTTTGTCGATTCAATCGTTCGGGATTCTTCCTCGGAGACGATGCGATCTGCTCGCTTGACACCTGAGAAGATCGCCACGAGCGAGTAGTATTCGTCCTGCGGAATCGGATCGAGTTTATGATCGTGGCATCGGGCGCAATGGATGGTGATGCCACAGAAACTGGTCATGACCTGAGCGACCATATCGTCCAAATCATCCGCCCTCGCTAATCGCTTAATCACTGGGCTAGGCGTCTCGACTTGGCCGACAAAGTCCCATGGCCCTGCAGCTAAAAAGCTAGATGCGATCGTCGCTTGGGGATCCGTCGGCAAAAGAACATCCCCAGCGATCTGATACTCGATAAACTTGTCGTAAGGCAAATCTGCATTCAGAGCATCGATCACCCAATCGCGGTAACGCCACGCATGGTCGCGTCGCTGATCCCTTTCGAATCCATGCGTATCGGCATAGTGTGCGATGTCCAGCCAATGCCTTGCCCATCGCTCTCCGTACCTTGGCGAAGCGAGCGTCTGATCGACCAGACGTTCCCAGGCATCGAAGGATTCATCAGCTCCAAATTCATCGACCTGCTCGGGAGTAGGCGGAATACCAAGCAGATCGAAATACAAACGTCGAATCAATGTCTCTCGGGATGCGATCGGCACAGGCTTGATGCCTTGAGCCCTGGCCGCCTCGGAGAGGAATCGATCGATCGGGCTTGCATCCCCGATCGAATTGTTTGTGGTTTCTGGGACGCTTATTTGCTGGAGATTTTTCCAAGCCCAATGATCGAGCCTGGGATCTCGGAGTTGCTTTGGATCCCAAGGTGCATCGGCGTTGATAAACGCTCGGAGAGTCTCGATCTGTGCATCTGTTAGTGGAGAACCCTCAGGAGGCATTCGAGTCTCGTCGGTTGCCGTGACCCGTTGGATCATCAGGCTTTCTTGACTGCGACCTAACTCGATGGCCTTGCCCGAGAGACCTCCGGCGAGCAACCCTTCGCGGTGATCGAGTCGCAATCCACCTTCGTTGATGCGCTGCGAGTGGCACTCGATGCATCGATCTCGAAAGATCTCGAGTGCAGACTGCGGCTGCTGAGCCGAGGCAAAGGCCGCGTGAAGAAAA
The DNA here is from genome assembly GCA_021298315.1 of Planctomycetaceae bacterium. GTDB lineage: Bacteria > Planctomycetota > Planctomycetia > Pirellulales > Pirellulaceae > JBKCUI01. The sequence goes on along the minus strand of JAJTFC010000203.1, from coordinate 25 downwards.
ACGATTGCAACCGGCAAGCAAGACC
>JAJTFC010000096.1 GCA_021298315.1 Planctomycetaceae bacterium | reverse complement strand
GGTCAAACTGAAAAAAGAAACCTCGATGATTTTTTTCATGGTCTGGGTTCCTGAAGACTAGGAGTCGTAAGTTCTCTTGGCGGCACAGCCATTGACGAAATTCGTGCGGGCAATCCCGTAGAGCTTCTGGCCAAATGGGGTTGGATACTCGCCATTAATGCAAGCTTGGCACAGGTGCCCATGGGGTAAGTCAATGGCTTTGGCAATCGATTCGATTGGAAGATACCTCAAGGAGTCGCATTCGAGATTTTCCGCCATGCGAATCTGAGCTTCGTCGGTCAACCCACCATTTCCGAGGAATTTAGGTGCGTAGAGTTCATCGATCGTCGACATGTCGAGCCCATAAAAACATGGACCAACGATGGGGGGACAAGCCACGCGAACGTGAATCTCCCTGGCTCCACCTAGTTCTCGGATTCGCTTAAGGAGAACTTTCATGGTTGTCGAACGGACGATCGAGTCTTCGACCAGGATCACTCGTTTGCCTTCGAGCACTTCACGCAGCGGAGTGTATTTCATCGCCGCTTTAACTTTTCGAGCTCTATTTCCTTCGATGAACGTGCGCCCTGAGTATCGATTCCTGATTAATCCTTCACGACAAGGAATTCCCAAACGGAAGGCCATCGCATCTGCTGCGGCTTTGCTCGTGTCTGGCACAGGTACGACAATTGTGTCGCTATCGATGGGGATCTCTTTTCGAGTCATTCGATCCCTTCGCTTGTGATCATCATGCAAGCACCCGGCTGGACCGATTTGATCAGTGATCGATCAAAACCGAGGTTCAAAAGAGCCACGCTCTCACTGGCGGCTGCAAAGAGGGATCCATCGAAAGCGTAACACAAGGGTTTGATCCCTCGCGGATCTCGGGCGATCAGCAGTTCTCCTTTGGCAGTAATCAACGCGAGCGAATAAGCACCATCGAAGTTCTTTGCCGCATTTGCAAAAACATCAATGAGCGAAAGGCTCGGATTGACCGTCAACTCCCTGCCGATCTCATGGAGGATGATTTCTGTGTCGGTGTCACGGGCTAAATGATGATCCCCCTCCCTGGTGAGCTTGTCCTTGAGCTCCTGGTAGTTGGCAAGCTGTCCGTTGAAGCAGAAACTGAACCATTTGTGCTTGTGGATATGCTGGCGTTCAAACGGCTGAGCATAGTTTCGGTCATCACGACCGCAGGTGGCGTAGCGTACGTGACCGATCGCGGCCGAGCCGACGAGTTGTTGCATGATCGCCTCATGCTTGCCACGGTGCGATAGATGAAAGACTTCGCTAACGGTCCCTATGTCTTTGTGCGTTTCGAGCAACAAGGACCGCTTGGGATTGTAGCTGGTCATCCCTGCAGCCAATTGGCCGCGGTTTTGGATGTCCTGAAGCATACGAGGCATGATTGTCGATGCCCCGTCGATTCCCACATCGCTGACAAGAGGGCTCTCAGGTGCCGATGGGAGATGATAGACGGCAGCAACTCCACACTCGTGATACAGTTCGCTCATAAGACTCCGCCGGACGAGAACCAAGGATGGCCTTGCAAATCGGCAAGTATCTTACAGGATCCGATCCCCTTGCGAAACGGCTAACTGCCTTTCGTCGGTTGAATTGAAACAACTTGGGGCTCGCGTTCTCGAAGCCTTCTGAGTTGTCCACATGCAGCTTGGATTTCATCCCCTTTTCGCTGGCGAAACATGGCGTTTACCCCACCATCGAGCAAGGTTTTCCGAAACTGCAATACGGCGCTAGGGGTAGGCGTTTCGTAAGGGAGACCAGGCACTGGATTGTAAGGAATCACATTGAGCATAGCGGTGCGGCTTCGGAGCAGCTGAACTAATTCACGTGCGCACTGGATCGAATCGTTGAGTCCACCGAGCAGAACATACTCAAAGGTCAAGCGGCGTTTGGTTTTCGCAAAGTATCGGTCGGCAGCATCGAGAATTGATTGGATTCCAATGGTTTGGTTGACAGGTACGAGTCGATTTCGCAATGGATCGTTCGGGGCATGCAAGCTGATCGCCAGATGATAGGGAGCATCGGCAGTGGCTAATTTGTCGATCGCCGGCGGCAAGCCAACGGTGCTGATGGTAATCCTTCGCGGACTGATCCCAAGTCCAAGTTCGGAGTCTTTAGCGACGCTCAAAGCAGCAAGGACACGGGGAAGATTGGCTAGCGGTTCTCCCATCCCCATCATGACGATATGGCTGAGTCGCTCCTCGGGATCCAGCAAATGCTGCAGTTTGAGCATCTGTTCGAGGATCTCTCCTTGCGACAAATTCCGCTCGACTCCATCGAGTCCGCTCGCACAAAACACACAACCCATCGCACATCCAACTTGGCTGCTAACGCAGATCGAACGTCTTGGCCCATCCCTCAGCAGGACGCATTCGATTCGGCCCCCATCGGCCAATTGCAATAAAAGCTTTTCGGTTCCGTCATTGGCTTGTTGATGGGCGGCAGTCGTCGTGCGAAAAAGATCGAAATGCTGATCCAACATCGATCGCAGATCTTTGGGCAAGTCGGTCATCTCATCAAACCGCTTTGCACGCCTTTGGTATATCCATCGCTGTATCTGGGCCGCACGGAATTTCGGTAAGCCCCGCGCGACGAGCCAATTGGCGAGTTCCTCGGTGGTCCAGTCGAGCAAAAACGCTCGCTCGGAATCCTTGGGAGCCTCCACTGGAGTGGCTTGATTTTCTTCAGATGGATCGGTCATTTCCAAGTTGTCTTTACGCGCGTTTCGATTTGAGCCATTCTTGCACAAAATCCCATAACCCTGAAAAGACCAGGAGCATCGTCGGCGGGCGATCTGGCAACGACTTGAGACTGGCGATTTCCTGGATCGTAAGCAGGGTACGGGTATCGAACAAGTGTTCCAACGGGACATTCTCATCCATTTGCAAGGCGATGGTCAGATCCGCAAGGATTCCATCGGGAGTTTTGCCCCGAATCAAAGCGCATTCACCAAGCCTGTAGCCATGCCTGACGAGCCGCAAAGTCCATTGCCAATCCGCTAGGATCGACTGATTGGTCGCCTCTTTGGCTGCATCGGAACTGGTCGGCATAGGCAATGCGCTAGCAGGTCTAACGGCTTCGGTTTGACATTGAACATCGACAGCATTTGGACTCGTGGTCGATTCCGACGCGACCACACCAGATGCAGGCTCTGGATGTGTCGGTGACTCCACCGGCGGACTGGTCGGCCCACTAGACCAAACCGTATCGCGTTGTTTACCCGTTGGCGGGTTGGCATCCAATTGAGTTTCAGGATCGCTACTTGCAATCCACGCCGAGGTCGTCAGTTGAAGGACTTCCGTCGGAATCGAGTCTGGGTCTTGGATGCATTTCTTGCCCAACTCGCTGATGATGATCGTCTGCTTTCCAATCTTCAATTCGATTTGCGACAACAGTTTCTGTTCGATAAGAACCTCAATCAATTGACTCGCATGCGATTTCTTCCAAGCCTTGAGCAACCCGAACTCGGCCAATCGTTCGAGCCTCAACCCGACGACAGCCTTGCTAGCAGTGCCAGCAAAGTGCTGGGCCAGCACGGTCTTGCTCAAATACCCGTGAGTTCGTTCAATCCCTGACAAAAGCATTTGCAACGTTTGAATGCTTTTTCGAGTGACTTCTGCCGTAGGTGCAGCGGAAGGTTTTTTGAGCGATGACGATCGGGACTTGCTGGATGCATCGGCCTGTGTTGACTTAGCTGCAACTTCGGTTGCATTGGTTTTGGTAGGCTGGGTATCTGCGATCGCAGTTGGCTTTGCTGGCTCGACTTGGGTCATCGCCACGGGTTTGGCTGCCGCTGGCTTAGCGATTTGCTTGGGCAACTTGGGCCACCCTGTTCGACCTTGGCATTCGAAAGTGAATCGCTCTTCCACGGAAAGGTGTTAAGTACTCAAAGTCATCGAGCTTGCATAACTCCCGCAAATGGCGGTTCATTTGCTCTTTGTCCATCCCCAATTGCTCCGAGAGCCACCGAGGATGGATATAGACGGCTTCGTCCCGACGGTCTCCGATGGCTTTCTCGACAGTTCGAAGAACATGTCGGCGTTGGGTTGCATCGCGAGGGAGCAAATCGATGAAGGTGTGCATACGGCTCGAAAGCCTGAACATCGCCAGTCCACTGGCGACTTCAAGTCGCTCGAGCACCCCGGTACGACTGAGGATCTGTAGGGTCGAGTTGACCGCTTCAGAAGTCGCCGACTGGGATATCTGATCCTTGATTTCCTCAGCCGTAAGTTCGATGGGATCCTCTTCGCAAGATAGCAAAAAGTCATAGACAGCTCTAAGGACATCTTTGGATGGATTGGCATTCTCGATGAAGAACTCTTGGATGTAACGGTCTTGTGGGCTAAACAGAAGCATGCATTGCGAGAGCAGTCCATCGCGACCCGCGCGACCCGCCTCCTGGTAATAGGCCTCGAGTGTGCCAGGCATGTTGTAGTGGATCACGTAGCGCAAGTCCGATTTATCGATCCCCATCCCAAAAGCATTCGTCGCAACGATCGCCTTGAGCTCGCCGGCCATGAACTTATCCTGAATCAGCTTCCTCTGCTCGGGGACCAGTCCGGCATGGTAGGCTCCCACCGAAAGCTTCAACTCCTTACCGAGTTGTTCCACGAGCGCTTCGCATCGCTTTCTCGTGGCGACATAGATGATCCCTGATTCATCGCGCCCGCTGAGGAAATCATGCAAATGCTTGTCCTTGTCCCGATCACTCATGCAAAAAGCTGAGCCGAAATAAAGGTTGTCTCGAGCAAACCCGGTGATAAAAGTTCTTGCGTTTTTGAACTGCAGGCTTTCAAGGATATCGGTACGCACCCGAGGGGTTGCTGTCGCTGTAAGGGCGATCGTCTGTACATTTCCAAGAGCCTCTCGAAACTTTCCTAGCCGCTGGTAGTCGGGCCGGAAATCATGCCCCCATTCACTGATGCAATGGGCTTCGTCGATCGCTAGCAACTGGATCGGTGTTGCCCTGATCGCGTCGAGAAATCGAGGGTTCCTCAGCCGCTCTGGAGCCACATACACCATAGAAAATTTACCAGCGGCCACCTGATCGAGTCGCTCAGACTGCTCCTGGAGCGAAAGTGAACTGTTGATGAGCGTGGCTGAGATACCTCGCTTCTCAAGAGCGTCGACTTGATCCTTCATCAAGGCGATCAGCGGCGAGACGACGATCGTCAAACCCGGACGAACCAAGCTCGGTAGCTGGTAACAGAGACTTTTTCCGCCTCCGGTGGGCATGACGCATAGGCAATCTTTACCGGAAATGACGTGCTCGATGACCTCCTTTTGCCCACGCCGAAAACTCTGCAAGCCAAACTTGGTTAAAGCTGCCGATAAATCCAGCGCACTTTCGGATACAGTCATGAGCCAAAGGTTTAAAGGCGAAATAGGAATAGGCGGACTTCGACCAACTTTGGCCGTAGTTTACCGGATTCGGGCGTAAGCGACAGCAAGTTGTCGGCTTACACCCCAAAATCGCTAGGCAAATCCGAGTTTTGAGCCAGACAAGTAGTCTTCGCCGGGAAAACATCCACCGAGATAAACTTTCCCGGATAAACCGACTTGGACAGTTGGGGAAGCTGCGAGCACCATGGTAAACTTTTAGGCGGCCCGTCGGGCCTAATCCTCATCATGACGCAACTGACTAGCCTCGTAGATCCCATGACTTTTGCGACCCAATCCAAATTCAAACCAAACATTCTCGGATTCGCCCGATCCGCTCTTGCAATCGTAAGCACCTGCTGGGTCACGCTAGCATTGGCCCAAGACCCCTTTGGTGAATTGGGAAACGCTCCGAGTGCTGATGCTGTCAAATCCTCAAAGGGTTCCGAATCATCGATCGATACCAATGAGACCAACGCAGTGGTTCGTTCGCTCAGGGCCAATCCTCCGACCAGTCCACGTGAATTGGCTCAAGCCATCGGGCTCATGACCCGTATACGACGCTGGGACGAAGCGGCGCGTTGGCTCGACAAACTCAATCAGGAGCCAATCGACGGTCCGATCGCTGTCGATGTTTTGAGAGCTGCAGGACCGCGAACATGGGCTGCGATCGAATCGAATGCTGGCTCGTTTAAGCCGGAGCAGATTCAGTTGATCGGCAAACTTAGGAAGCTTGCCGACGACGAAGTCCATTCACCAGCGAACCTAGCCCGTCAAGTCAACCGTCTGACTAGCCCAAATCAGTCAGAGCGTTTGGCAGGCTTCGATGCGATTCGCTCTGCAGGTGATTCCGGTATCGCCGCATTGCTCGATGCTCTTATGCGTCCAAACGGCCTGAACCCAACACCATCGATGGTCGAAGCCTTCTCGCTTCTTGGCCCAAACGCCGTGTCGGCTTGGCAAGCGGCCATGACATCTCCTCACAGCGAAGTTCGCGACCGGCTGATCCAATTGGTTTCGCATTCGCCCAAGCCCTCGATGGGGCCAGAACTCTTGGCCGCCTTGCATGACCCAACCATTCCCCAAGAAACCAAACAGGGCATCGAAAAGTCTTTGATCAACCGAGGCAAAGCCTTGCCAGATGCCAAGCAAGCCTACGATTTAGGGATCGCAACATTAGATAAATCGCTCGACCAGTATCAACAACTATCGGCTCTCAATGATGTCGACACTCGCAATGTTTGGACGTTGAATCCAGATGGTCGCGGCGTGTCGCTGAGAGCTGGAAATGGTGCCGACCAAGCGTTGGCTAGGGCGTCTCAAGGGGCAGTCACTGCCTTGAGAACTGCAGTCCATGGAGATATCGTATCGGCTCGAGCTCTCGCAGCGCACTTCGAAGACCTCGCAAGAGAGGGTTCGACCGATCTAGCAAACTCATCGGTGTTTCAGTCGCTTCTACCAGAATCGCTTCGCGATAGCCATGAGTTCGGCTCTTTGGTTTGGGATGCCGCTGTCGAAGAACGACTGCCAGGTGCCCAAGCCCTTGCGGTCGCGAACCTGGCGCGATGGCAAGGTGCATTGATGCCCACGGCAGTCCGTGATCGATTGGCCGCAGCAATGAAGTCTGGACACCCAAGCGTTCGATACCCAGCCACTGTCGCGTTGATGAATTCACTGATCGATCAGCGTGGGTCGGTACCCGTTTCGAAAGAAATATCGAGCGTTGATCCGGTTCATTTTGTCTCAGGCGCTGAGGCCAAAGTGCAAGGGTTTCCAGACGGCGGGTTCCAAGGTTCCAGCCGCGTTGATTTCAATGCCCGGGAGATGCAACAACTCATGGCCGATCCGATGGTCATGATCGTCGGTGCAAGCCCATCGCTGCGATCTCACGCCCATGATCTTGTAAGCTCGATGGGACTACGGTATTGGGAAGCTTCGTCGGTTGAGGACGTTTTTAACGGACTTCGAAATGCCGTCCCCTTCGAAGGCGTATTCATCGTCGATCACCTCCGTGATTTAGATTTAGGCCAGCTAATTCAGCGCATCCGAGCCAATCCATCGACTTCGACACTGCCTATTGCCCTACTTGCTGAGAATCTCAGCAGAGGCGAACACTTGGTCGCAGGCGCAGATCACGGGGTGGTAGTGGGGAGTGTTCCGCCCACAGTCGAAGGCTTAGGGGATATTCTCGCCCGAATGAATCAAATGATCGCCTATCCGAGGGCGACCCCCGAAGACCGAATTCTCTGGAAAAACAATGCTGCAAACTACTTGAGAGTGGCCCATCCCGACATCCAAACGGCGGATACGACCGGAGCGATTATTCGTTTGGCAGATACGCAAGAGGAGCAGAATAACCTCCTGAGGGTGGCCGCAGACATGGGGCATACTCCCCGACAGCGAGAACAGGCTAGCCAAATTTTTGTGCAATCGATCCGACGTTTTGGGCTTTTGATATCTTCCGATACCTTGAATGCCCAGTACGATGTTTATAACACGCGGGGAGCAACCGAGCCGGTAACCCGCTTGGTGATGGGCCAAATTCTGGATGCCATCGATGAGCTCTATGGCAGGTCAGCTTCGGATCCGAAGCCTTAGACGCTTCTTCACACAAACCGGCTCGCATCCTGGAGATGGGATCAGCCGATGGCAGAGGACGTTCGCGAGAACGGCAAATTACCGAAATTGTTAGGGGAGCATCTCCCGGGGGTCATCGGTTCCTCACCGGCGATGAGGGACATTGCGCACCTGACCAAACGGGTAGCCAAGACGAATGCATCGGTCTTGCTCCTGGGTGAAACCGGGACTGGCAAGGAAGTCATTGCCAATGCCATTCACCAGTTGAGCCATCGGGTATCGGGACCTTTTGTGAAGGTTAATTGCGGTGCGCTCAGTGAGAGTTTGCTGGAGAGCGAATTGTTCGGCCACGTAAGAGGTGCATTCACCGGTGCGGTTGGCAACCGGGCCGGAAGATTCGAGGCAGCCCACACGGGCACGATTTTTTTGGATGAAATCAATAGCACTTCGATGCATCTGCAGGTCAAGCTTCTGCGGGTGCTACAGCAGAAACAGTTCGAGCGTGTCGGTGACACCGAAACGGTAACTGTCGATACGCGGTTGATCGCTGCTAGCAATCGGGACTTGGCCGAAGAGATTCGAAGCGAGCGGTTTCGTGAAGACCTTTACTGGCGTCTCAATGTCGTCCCGATCGAATTACCACCACTTCGCAAGCGAAGAGAAGACATACCCCTTTTGGTGTCGTATTTCCTCAAGCACTACAACGAGCAGAATCAGCGTTACGTTGTTCACATTCAGCGAGAGGCCATCGTCGCAATGCAGGATTACCATTGGCCTGGTAACGTACGCGAGCTGCAAAATTACGTCGAGCGGGCTGTTGTAATGTCAGAATCCGATGAACTGACAGTCGATTTACTGCCTGGAGTGGTTACCGGCAGTCAGCCTGTGAAGGACTTTGCTGTGGGTTCCCCTTCCGCACCGCCTGACTTCGAGAGCTTGTCGAAGTTGCTAGTCGCTGAAGGATTGCGGTTAGCACCTAGCGATAGCAATGATCTGCATTCGAGGGTGGTCGACAAGGTCGAGCGGGAACTGATTGTTCAAGTCTTGCAGGCATGTGCACAAGTCCAAACGAAGACTGCGATTAAGCTTGGGATCAACCGAAACACGTTGCACAAGAAGATGAAAGACTACAATCTCGAAGGAGAAGAGTCTTCGGAGACTTGATCGTTTACACAACTGGGAGAAGCTAGGGATGCCAGATCGATTTAGCACCATACAGGCGGCCGTTGAAGCCATTGCGGTGGGCAAAGTGGTGATCGTACTCGATGATGAGAACCGCGAGAACGAAGGTGATTTTGTTTGCGCTGCGGATCGTGTTACCCCAGATATCATCAACTTTATGCTCGCAGGGCATGGGCAACTGTGCTGCTCGATCTTGCCAGCCGCAGCCAATCGGTTGGAGTTGCGTCCGATGGTCGAGAATAACACCTCACCGTTGTCCACGGCTTTCCTCACGCCGGTCGATTTCGCGGGTTGCAAAACTGGCATCACCGCTATGGAAAGATCAGAGACCATTCGCCGCCTTGCAAGCGAGACGACCAAGCCTGGAGATTTCGTGAGGCCCGGGCATGTTTTTCCGCTCCTGGCGATGGAGGGAGGTGTTTTGCGGCGGGCCGGTCACACAGAAGCCTCGATGGATCTTGCTCGCATGGCAGGTTTAGCTCCTGCAGGTGTGCTTTGCGAAATCCTGAACACCTCGGGGGATCGGGCCACGCGAGATGAGTTGGTCGAGATTGCGAGCAAGCATCGTTTGGAGATCATCACCGTCGAACAGTTGATCGCGCATCGACGGGTAAGCGAAAAACTTGTGACCCGATCGGCTCAATGCCGATTGCCGACACGCTTCGGAGAATTCAAAGTTGTTGTTTATGATGTTCAGTACGAGGATCAAGAGCCCATCGCGCTGACGTTTGGCAATTTGGATGCACCCGGTCCCCAACCTCCCTTGGTACGCATGCACAGCAGTTGTTTTACCGGGGATCTGATCAGTTCGTTAAGGTGCGATTGCGGTGATCAGTTGCATTTGGCGCTCGATGCGATTGCCAAGGAAGGTAGAGGAGTGCTGGTGTATCTACCCCAAGAGGGACGAGGAATCGGCCTAGCTCAGAAGATCAAGGCTTATGCGCTGCAAGACGAGGGGCTCGACACGGTCGAAGCCAACCATCGCCTGGGTTTTAAGTCCGACATGAGGGACTACGGTGTTGGATTGCAGATCCTCAAGGATCTCGGGCTAAAGAAAGTCCGACTGCTGACCAACAATCCCAAGAAGACCGAAGCTTTTAACCTTCGAGGATTCGACATCACGGTGGTTGATCAGGTCCCGATTATTTGTCCGCCCAACGAGCACAATGCCCACTACTTAGCGACCAAACGGGATAAAATGGGCCACAAGTTACCCTAGGCCGGCCGAATTTTCGCAGTGATCCTCTGAGTTAGTTTTCGATAAGAAGCTCTTCGACGCGGCGATCTATCTGTTCGATCGGCTCGCAGTTGTCTATCCCTTCTGGATCATCGCTGAATGTGTACCTAAGCGTTCCCTTCCGATCGTATAGCTTGTAAAAAGGGACGTCACCACGAAGATCGAAAGCTTCAAGAAACTCAGATCCTGCTCCATATCTAGGAAGCAGATTGACGACATCGGCTTTTTGACGCGTCAAGAATGCCAGCACCGAATCGCGTTCCTTTGGCTCGTTCATGCTGACGGTCACCACGGCAAGCCCTGCATCGCGATGCTTGCGACTCAGTTCGATCGAGTGGGGAAACTGCTTCACGCATGGTCCGCACCAAGTCGCCCAGAAATCGACCAAAATGACTTTGCCATCGTGACTCGATAGGATTTGGGCATAGGTATCTCGATCGCCTTCGAGGAGCTTCACATCCACTGCATCGCTTGAAACTGGCGATGCAGGCTGGAGGCTGCGTACCGGTTGCTGCTCGCATCCGCCGGAGATTGCTAAGCAGATTGCGAAAGCCAGCGACCGGATCGCCGCTGGCCTATTTGAAGTTAGCATAGGCGTGCCAATTAGCCTTTGTTAGGCTTGATTCCGCAACCGAAAGGTCGATTCGATTTAACCTCCGGCTGTTTGCCTTGCATCAGAGCTTTGACCGCGTTTTCAACGTGTGCGGTCTTTGGCCCTTCCTGCTTGTCGTCGAAGGAACCTTGATAAGCCAGCTTGCCTTCACCATCTAGGACGAAAATGTGAGGTGTGACGCGAGCACCAAAAGCACGAGCCGAATCGCCTGACTTGTCGTAGACGTAAGGGTAGTTGATCCCCTTCTCTTCAACCCGTTGCTTCATCGCTTCGAGATCTTCCGAAGAGTTGACATTGATAGCGATGAACTTGACATCCTTGCCCGCATACTTCTTTTGGAAGTTGATGAAGCGGTCTTCGTAGGCGATCGAAACTGGGCAACGATTGCAAGTAAAAGCAATGACAGTGGCCTTGGCACCCTTGGCTTCCGCCAAGGAGATTTCTTTTCCATCGACACCCTTGGCTTTGAAGTCAGGAGCCTTGGCTCCGATTTCGAGTTCAGCGGCGTAGGAGCTGCCACCGAAAAGAGCGCAGGCAGAAAGGAGAGCTAAGCAAAATCGGCGATTCATAGTGACTGAACCTTTCTCGCTAAGTAGCGATCTAAAAATAACTTTTCACTGGGCCTAATTCGTCTTTGAATGAGACCCTTTGATTTTAACAGTATTCTTAGATCTTCACCAAGGGGGGGCTCCCCTACGGAGAAATGGCTTGTTTTCGATACACATCAAGCGCTCGCTCGTACTCTTGGATCCCTTCGGCTGATAAAACATCGCGGCTGCGTTGCAACTCATTCTCGACTCGATCGATCAAGAACTGACGCTCCTGTGCCGTAGGTGCAATGGATCTGCCTGGCACATCGATCCAAATAGGAGCCGAATGGGCAAATCGCCAACGCCCAGGAGATGGCTGCTGCCATACACGGATAGCTACCCAAGTCGTCGAATCGTACTTGGCACCTCGCGACATTTGGAGTTTATAAGATCCGTCGGGTTGCTTGATTTGACCCACCACAGGCAACTTTTCAATCTTGCCGTTGACAATCCATTCGAGCGATTCAATCGGCCCATCGGCGTGAGCTTCCATGTTCACCGTCTCACCCTCCCGAAACACCTTGAGCATCGGGCCGGTGGTTACAAACGATCGTCCTTGCCTCAGCCCATCGATCCAATCTCGGTAATTAAAACCATTGGGCAAGTGAACATACACCCGTCCATACCCGACCGGTACGGGATGGACTCCAGAAGCCGTACCGGCAGAGGGTTGCAATCGATAGCCGCAATTGAGCAGGCACCAATAAGTACGATGCACAAACTCCATCCACGCCCTTTCACTACCGAGTTGATCATTCTCCAGTTCCATCCACGTGGGCGCAGGGGTCGACCATTGATTGAATGCGAATTCTGTTCGCCACATATGATTATTTGCTAGCTCGTAGGTTAAGCGATTGCCAAGTATTGGGGGTAGAACCATGGCAAAGGGCCAATCATGCTTGTCCAAATCCAAAATCGCATTCTCGCGATCGGCTTGCTCGATAACCTGCTTGACCGGTGGTATCCCAATCCCAAAAGCCGTTTGATGGTTGAGAGCAAAAAGTGCACCGAGGGTATGCGGTCTACCTTGGACGCTGAATATCTCCCACTCGGTATTCTTGGGCCAAATCACGTGGAGAGGATCCACATCGATCAATTTGCTCGGTAATCTGGCATCGTCTGGGTCGGTGCGATCACCCAACTCCGCAGACCGATCGCTGCGGGTTGTCCAGTAAACCATCGGCAAAGCCACATTCACATCATCGGCTTGTATAGGCAACTTGAGTCGCTCGACTGTCATATGGACGTGCGTGTCGCCACTGTACCAACCTTGGGATGCCATATCGATCCAACGCTTCAATCGGATTTCGATTGGCTTTGGCCGATCCCCTACAACGAGGGTCTTCGTCGAAGGGAAATACTCTTTGCCTCGTTCCACCGTCAGGGTGTAGTTCCCTGGAGGCAATCGCAAAGCGAATCGATGGGCAGAAACCGCTGTGTGAAACTCATTGGATCGGGAGTTTACCCAATTCTGCTTCTCGTAACGGATCGCTTCGCCCTGCGCATCATAAGGCTCCGCAAAAAACCACTCTCCAGTATCCTTTTGCACATAGACTCGACTCGCGATCGCATGACCGCTCTTGTCATCGAGCACTTGAGCAACTACCAACTGCTCATCGACTGCATTCCAACGCTTCTCGATACGCGATAACTCGCCATCGATATCCGTGCCACTATAAAAAGAGAGCCAGCCGTGCACATGCTTGGTCTCTCCAGGCTCGAGTTCTGGGAAGATCGGATCGGAATGAAGACATGGACAAGGTGCATTTCCCCAGGTTCGATGATTAGGCTCGAAGCCGAGGATTACCCACCGGTCGCCAGCTGAGTTTCGACAAGCGGCCAGAGAGCCTCTAAAAATCTTATTGTCATTGGTCTGCTGATCAAAATCTCGGCAACCTTTGAGCATCGCGCACATTTGAACTCGCAAATCCGAGAGCTTTGCGTCGGTCCCGTTGGTCAGCGACATGCGAATCGCCAAGTAATCGCGATGCGGTGTTGCGAGGATCTCGTAGGCGATTTTGTTGGGTAATTCTCTTCGTAGAAAATAACTACCGTCTGATCTACGTCTCCATTCCAACCGAGCGAGCTTAATCCCTTGCTTGTCCCATACAGTATCAATATGGGTATGGGCTAAATAGGTAAGCCCCAGATTCGACCAAATGGCCTCCGGGGCATCCAATACGACATAGCTGGTCGGATCCCAAGGAGCAAAGATGCTCAGTTTGGTTTCTCGCTGAGGTTCAATCGCTCCATCGAGAAACCCAATTCTTGGGTGCCTCCCCCCTGGATAGGGTAAAACAAGGATCGGAGGATCTACCTCTGGTAACGGTTTGGAATCAGCCGAGATACGAAACCGCTTGAGTGCCTCATCAAGCCGATCGGGATCGAGTCCCGTCACTTGCAAGATCTCTTCTCGCTGAAAGCCATGGTGCCAAACCATGTTTTCGAGCCAATGCCTCAGCTGGGTCTCATCGCTGCTGATTCTCCTTTGAGCCGAAGGCACCTCTTGCCCAAAGGAAATCCGATGAAAAAACAGGTAAAAAAGAAAAGCGACCAAGATCTTGGTCGCCCGAGATGTTTCAGATCTAGCAAACATTCGTATTCGCCGTAAGTTTGGGAATTGATCGTTCTTAATGAAAACTCTTTCCAGCGATCTTTATGAAAACATCTTCGAGACTAGGACGCCCGATGGTGATGCTCGTTGCTAGAGAACCTAGACCTTCGTAAAGATCCATCGGGGATACAGCACTCTCTTGCATCACGACCCTGACCATTCCATGATCGCTCACTCCACTCAAATTATATTTGGTCGATAGGAGTTCTACCACATTCTTGGGATCCGCCGTCGCAATCGAGAAAACCATCTGACCGGTGCTGCTTCGCAATTGCTCCGGAGAGTCGCTCACTAGCAACCGGCCTTGATCCAAAATCGCGACGCGATCGCATTTCTCGGCTTCGTCGAGCAAATGAGTCGTCAAGACTACCGTTGTTGAATGCTCTTTTTGCAAACCAACGAGTGCCTTCCAAAGCTCCAATCGCGAAAGTGGATCGAGACCCGTACTAGGCTCATCTAAAAGCAATACTCTTGGTCGATGGAGCAGTCCCTTGACCAACTCAATGCGTCGCCTAAGTCCGCCTGAGAGCTTATCGATCTTGGTATCGAGATGCTCCTGGACGGCCAAGGCTTTAGAAAGCTCATCGATCCTGGCGGCTTTTTGCTCCTTGGAAATACCATACAAGGCAGCTTGGAATTCAATATTCTCTCTTGCCGTCAGCTTACGATCCAAGCTCGGTGACTGAAAGACCACACCGATTTGCTCTCGCACATGCTGCTGTTTTTCGGCTGCATCGAGCCCGCAGATTTGGATCTGTCCGGCTTGGATCGGAACCAACGTGGAAAGAAGCCTAAAGAGGGTCGATTTCCCACTCCCATTTGGACCCAACACTCCAAAAATCGAACCTTCAGGAATCTCCAGAGATAGGTTGTCCAAGGCGACCGTTGGACCATACCGATGGGACAATTCGGAAATACGGATCGCCGATTTTTCAGTGGATACCATCGCCGACGGAGGCTCAAGCCCTTGTGGCATTAAAGCAATCCCCAACGCACAACCACCAGCAAGAAGATCGCTGGCAGAAACACCAAAGAAGTTCTCAATAATTTACGAGCAGTTACAGGATCCCTCTGCATGAGGAATTTGATCGAGGCCAACAACTGGTAACTTGCAATCGCAAAAGCGATGCTTGTTACGATCCAACCTGCAAACGAATCGGGCTTGAGCACGAAATAACACAACAGACAAAGCAATGCTGCAGGAATCACTGCATGCCAACCAGCCGCAACCCCCGAAGGTTCCTCACGCGTGAGCATTCGAAAACCGGCTTGAGTGTACTGATCTTTGTACAACCATGCGATCGCCATAAAGTGTGGAAACTGCCAAAGAATAACGATGCTCGTTAAACCCCAAGCTTCCCAGGAGCTAATCGATCCGCCAGCGGCTGTCCAGCCTATCATCACCGGGAGTGCCCCCGGTAATGTTCCCACGGCTGTGTTCCACCACGACCAAACCTTCATCGGTGTGTAAACCCAGCAATAGATGAACCAGGTCACAAGGGCGACGGCCGCAGCAGTGGCATTGGAGCCGAGATAAATCAGCAGCGCACCGACCAAAAAAAGGAGCCAGCCAAAGACCTTGGCCTCACTCATCGTAAGTCGACCGCTTGGGAGCGGACGGTTGCGAGTCCTCGGCATAAGAGAGTCTCGGTCTCGCTCGTACCATTGATTCAGGACGCTCGCACTGGCTGCTACCATGCTCGTTCCAATCATGGCGCTTAGCCAAACCATTGGGCCAACCGAGGCATTCAAAAGCCTCGAAGCAAATACCATTGCCACGGCTACCGTCAAAAGAATCATCACGGTGATTCGGGGTTTGGCTAAAACCAAGTAATCCCGCCACGTGGATCGTTGCCAAGCCACCATGGATTCGGAAGACTCATTTGTATTTGCGATTGCGGATTTGCTCATAGTTTTACAGCCGCTGAGGGCTGGACTTGAATGTTACGAGAGTCTGGTTTCCGAGCAAGTGCGATTTGACGCCTTCCGACGCGGCAAATCAGCCATGTTGAAAAAGCGATGAGCAATGAGCCGGTGGCTTGGTGGGCTGTTACTAGCATGGATTCCCAATAACCCTTTGCGGAAATCACATACCGAGCCAAACTCGGCATCGTTTCGCTCCAAGGAAGGGCGTAATTGACCATCCATGTCCCAATTCCCAGTGTCAATTGCAGGATTAAAAGCCCAACCAATGCGTTGGCTGGCGCTCTGAGCCCCGGTTCGGAGGCGTAAGGGTAAGTGCGGACCAAAAAATAAACTCCTAATATCACCAGGGTGACAATCCCAGCGAACGTCAGATGCAAATGCACCATCGACATGAACCCTACCGGACTTGTCCCGGGTAACGCATGACGTAACTGAGCACCAAGCACGAGCTGCGTGATGGTTGCTGCGAGCAAAATCCATGCAAGACGCCACAACCCCTTGGAATGGATGCTCGCATTGGCATGTTTCCAATCCCTCGACGAAGCGAAGGCCAAGAAGGAGGCGTAACCAAAAACCAATGGACCACCGCAACCATGAATCATCGCGATTGTCCGCTCGTCGAGCACCACCCGAAACCCACCTAATAGACCTTGGGCGATCACTGCACCTAGCAACCCCAAGCACGCCCTTCGGTACCAGGTTCGAGTCTCGGACTTCCAAGCTGCGATGCACAAGAAAATCACGAGCAGACCGACCCAAGACCCCAGCAATCGATGCCCATGCTCGATCAGAAGATCGAACGGGCCATAAAGCCATGTCGATAATGGATAGAGAAAGAGGTTGTATCCATAAGTCCCCGGCCAATCCGGAACGGCCATCCCCGCATCGTGAGTAGTGACCAAGCCACCGACCCAGATCAAAGGGAATATGAACATAGCAGCCAGCCATGCCCATAGTTTGACAAAGTTGAATTTGACATCAGAGATCATGAGCGATCCTCCAAATGCATCACGTAATAAACCAACTCCCAAAGCTCTTGGTCAGTCAAACCGGGATTGCCGTTTTGTGCCCTAGCAACGGGTGGCATCGGTGTGCCTTCGATTCCCAATACAATCCTTTTGAAAATCTCGCTGGGCGATTTGCCGCCGTGATAAGCACCCCAATGAAAATTACGAGGCTTCGTCAAAACAGGCTTGAGGGCACCAAACGGTTTCATCTCTTTCCAGTCGCTTGGATGTTTCGGATCGATCCCCGCCAAGATGGTCCAGTCCTTGGTCCATTCGTCATAGTCCTGCGACGTCCCATCCCCTGCACCTGACGTTCCGTGGCATTTGACACAAGCGGTTAGCTCACTCTCGAAGTGAGACTTGCCCTTTTGCATCAATTCGGAATGCTCCTGAGGATTCTTGATTGGACTGTGAATGAACTCCGGAGATTCTGGAACCGTAACTTGGTCACTGCTAGCACTAGACCATTTCTCAACAACCTGCCTAACAACCTCCCTGAGTTGCTCAGAGGTCTCATCCAAGGCGACTCCTTCGCGTACGTGGAGAGCGATGATTCTGCGCTCGACCTCCCCTCGAATCGCCAAGAACCGAACGTACTCGACGAGATCATCGATGTCATCCGCAAATTCTTTCGATTCTTCGAGGGCACGGAACGAAGGCATCGCGGTGCCAGGGATCCCCTCGTAAAGTGTTCGATGGATATCTTCCCTGGTCGGTTTCTTGCCAATAGGCGTCGATTTGAATTTGAATGTTCCACGGCGGAAGTCTCGTGGGTAGGGTTCCAAGAGCATTGCTGCAGCACCGAGCCCGTCGCCGCTAAGCCCATGGCAACTCACGCAATGCTTGCGATAGACGCCGCGTTCCACCTTATCGACACCTCGCCCGACTGGTCCCGCACACCGATTCACAGAATCCATTCGGACTGCTTCCAATTCCCCACCCAAGATTTCGCTTGGCCAACGCGGTGCATCCAAGCTACCAAACCATTGCTCGACCAGAGCCGAAGCCGCTTTGGCAACCCCCCGAGGTTCCAAATCCGAACCTTCACGAGTTAAACTCGCAGCGTGCAGATCATTAGGCTTGTAGGTCGCCTTTGAATTGCCGCAACCAGTAAACGCACAGGTACACAGAGCAAAAAGCATGACCAACCAGCCTACCGAGTTATGGTAAGCGGGTAGCAGTTGACGGTTTCCAAGATCGGATCGAATCATCAAAGTTTCGGATTCGGGGGACAAACGGGTGATCGCAAGTCGATTACTCTAAAGACTATAGACTCTTGGGAAACCGCAAATTGGCTTGACAGTTTTCCAAGAAAACCGGACGTTTCGTAGTGTCAAAACGCCGCACAAAGCCAACACTGCCGAAAAACACAGCGTTTTCGCACGATTTGTCGGCACAGTTGGTAGAAACAGATCCCCTAAAAGCACCTCTTTTTTCCCGTTTAAAGATTGGATTACCCTCCGATGAAGCTCAAAAGCACCCCCGAGGATTTTCGGGTTGATGAGATCACCTCGGTGCGGCCTTCGAACGGAACTCATGCTTTGTACCGTCTTACCAAAGCAGGTCTTGGCACGCCCGAAGCCATCGCCGAGGTTTTGAGCCGATGGAACATTGAAAGGCGACGGATCAGTTACGGGGGACTCAAGGATAGGCACGCTACAACCCTACAGCATTTTTCCATCGCTCATGGGCCCAAGACCGGATTTACCGATCGCTCGATGCAAGTCGAATACCTTGGTCAGATCCCACGACCTTTTCATGCCAAGGATATCCAAGCCAACCGGTTTGAAATCCGTCTGCGAAAAATCGCAACTTCGCAACGCGAGAGGCTTGATCGGAATGCCGATTGGTTGGGCCGATTCGGAGCGATCAATTATTTCGATGATCAGCGATTCGGATCCATTGGAGAATCCGGAGAACTCATCGGAATGCACTGGTGCAAACTCAATTACGAGCGAGCCCTCTACATCGCTTTGGCAGAGCAAAACCCGCATGATCGCCCTCGGGAAAAAGAGCAAAAAGAGATCCTCAGAACCTATTGGGGGCAATGGGAAAAGTGCAAAGCCATGCTCGATCGATCGCATCGACGTAGCATCGTCACTTACCTTTTGGATCACCCTGTCGATTTCAAGAGAGCATTGGCCTTGGTCAGGCTGGATCTTCGTAGTATCTACATCGCCGCCCTTCAAAGTTGGATATGGAATCGATGGGTATCGACGCTGATAGATCGGTTCAACGAGCAAAAAACCGAACGGCATTTGCCGTCGAAATCTGGCCCCTTGGCGCTGCCGGATCTTGCCACTGAAGATCGACAGCAGCTTTGGCGAAGCCAGTGGAATGTCCGCCTTCCTTTGCCTTCGGCTCGTCAACATCATTGGCCAGAGGGTACGCTAGAAGATCTGGAATCGGTTGTCGGAGAGTTAGGACTGACGGTTCGGGAACTTCGCCTAAAATTCCCTCGCGACACCTTCTTTTCACGTGGAGAGCGAGATGTGTTGCTATTTGCAAAGGATTTCAGGGCGAACTGGGAGAGTACCGATTCGAAACAAGGCCAAAGCGATTGGAAGCTAGCTTTTGAATTGCCCAGGGGTGCTTATGCGACCATGATCATCCGGCAGTTGTATATCGAGGGCATCGAACTGGAATCCGTCGACGATACCGATGGGGAAGAACAAAAGGAAATTCATGATGCGATTTGATGGAGCTATCTTTGATCTCGATGGGACCCTGATCGATTCCCTCGAGGACATTGCCAATGCGGCCAATGAAACATTGCGGCAACTCGGCAAGCCAACTTGTACACTTGAGTCATTCAAGACGCATGTAGGGGACGGGGTTAGTATGCTGTTCCAAAGGGCTCTGCCAGAGACAAAAGACAATCCAGATCTTTTGGCCCAGTGCATGGCGATCTACCAGGGGTGCTACGATGTGGGCTGGGATCGTCGAACCAAACCTTATCCAGGTATCACCACGATGCTCGAACAAGCTTTGGAAAGTGGACTAAAGCTGGCTGTTTTATCGAACAAGCCTGATCATTTCACCAAGCGTTGCGTAGAGCGTTTTTTTCCTGATCTCGCATTCGAACAGGTTGTTGGTCACAGCCAGCGGTTTCCACGCAAGCCGGATCCGACCTCAGCCAAATGGATAGCATCGCAGTTGTCCAAGAATCCCTTACGGGTCGCTTATGTCGGAGATACCAACACCGACATGAAGACGGCCAAGTCGGCGGGACTCTACGCGATCGGAGTGTCATGGGGATTCCGACAGGTCGAAGAAATTCGCGAAGCGGGAGCCGAGAGGATTTGCGACAACGCCGAGGATTTGAAGCGGGAATTGATCTATTAAAAGGACGCCAAGCTAAAGCTTGTCGGATAACATTGTGAAACGGCTGTCCCCAGCCGTTTTCCTGCCGAGCTTGCGAGGCGAGTCTGAAGGTCCTTGCAAAGACGCCAAGCTAAAGCTTGTCGGATAACATTGTAAAACGGCTGTCCCCAGCCGTTTTCCTGCCGAGCTTGCGAGGCGAGTCTGAAGGTCCATGCAAAGACGCCAAGCTAAAGCTTGTCGGATAACGGTTGAGGACAACCGTTGAACTATACAACCGTTGAACACTTTCGCTTGTCGTCAATGCTCCGTTGTAAAACGGCTTTCCTCCATTGTAAAACGGCTGTCCTCAGCCGTTTTCCTGCCGAGCTTGCGAGGCGAGTCTGAAGGTCCTTGCAAAGACGCCAAACTAAAGCTTGTCGGATAACATTGTGAAACGGCTGTCCCCAGCCGTTTTCCTGCCGAGCTTGCGAGGCGAGTCTGAGAGTGCTGGAAAGCAACGCCAAGCTAAAGCTTGTCGGATAACGGTTGAGGACAACCGTTGAACAATACAACCGTTTAACACTTTCGCTTGTCGTCAATGTTCCGTTGTGAAACGGCTTTCCTCCATTGTTAAACGGCTGTCCTCAGCCGTTTTCCTGCCGAGCTTGCGAGGCGAGTCTGAAGG
>JAJTFC010000095.1 GCA_021298315.1 Planctomycetaceae bacterium | reverse complement strand
GGTCGTTCGTCCATTCAACACGCTTCGAATTCATGCCCAACTACAATTACGAGGTCAATGAACAAGTCCTGCGACTGTTGCCACTGCAGACGACGATCGTAACTCCATTAGAATTTGACTGGAATTACTACTCAAATGTCGCCTTGTTTCTCTCCAATTCTCAGTTCGCAACACTTGGGCCCTTTTACGAGCGCCAACTGCCCAAGCTAGGTATTGAGCGGTTCGATCTTGATCTTGATGATGAACAAGGCTTACTCATCGTGGATATTTCGGGCAATGGCGGCGGAGATATTCACATTCAAGAACGACGCGTGGAAGATCCTCTTGACGACATAAGGGGTTTCATTGGTTCGAAGCTCTTGAATAGTTTAGTAAAATTGCATTCCCCATCAGTCTTTGGCTTTGTTAGAATTCATTTGAACTAGACGATGACGAACAAAGCGATGGACGCGAAGGGCTCGGTCACGGCGCGCTGACTTGTGTTGAGTCAACTCCTCGCCCTCGGTCATCGCAAACGTTCGTCCACTGATGCGGTTCACAATGAAAGCTCTGGCATTACTTATCATCGCAACGACAATGATCGGCTGCGCTAAGACTGCGGACAGCACGGCGGTTTTTGAGCGCGCATCACTTGACGGTGAAGAACTCGCCTCGCTACTGAATATGAATTGCGCAAAATATACGTATCGTGGCCCAAAGAAGTGGTGCCATTGGCGTATTTCGGCTACGCATTATGGTCCGGATGACAGCCTCGTTGATCGCACTGATCTTGGTGGCGGCGGCTGTGAACTGGCAACCGGATCGCGATTTTACTGTTCCATACCGGTGTTCGATGGCGGCAACGCGGCGGTTCGATTCTTTGGGATGTCGACAAACACCGAGATTGGTCCGTTGCTGCCCAAACGCGTTACCAGTTCGAGCTACGCATGGAATTCCAAAGTTCCCGTTCGTGATAAGGTGCCTATTGTTCTGGCTGTTTTCGCAGTTGACACGAAACACTCACTTGCGTCGCCCAATGAAAAAGTCCCGAACGGGTTAGGGGGGAATTTGGTTGCCATCACTTTAGAAATCAAAGAAGCGCAACCGGGAAGCAGTGTCAAATGGGACGAACAATGAAATGCACGCGAGTTGCGGATCGCGCGTTTCCAGATGGTAAGTCACTTGGCCGCAACCGCGTGATTTTGGTCGTTCCAATCAATAATTCAAGAGCACGCAAGACTAGCATAGTACCGTGACAACAGCCCAATCCAATTGGAGCGAGTCCTTTACCGTGGCGCGAACTGTCTCGCCGGATGAACTCTCGTTCGACGCACGCGACGGTGTCATTGTCATGACATTACGCGATGAGCCTGGATCCAAATCAATCATCCGCAATGTGAGCCACGCCGCTATTTGTTTTCTGTTCGCAGTCGTCGGAGTTCTCTGTATCGAGCCACTCTGGGGGCAGCTTATGTGGCTCTGCTTGGTTCTTATCGGACTCTATGCCTTCACCGCTCGCACTCGCATATCGATTGAAACGCCAACGATGTGCCTGATCGCGGAAACACTTCACTTTGGCCGCATCACACACCGACGTCGAATCCGCTTTCAAAGTGACGCCTGTTTCGTCGCCAGGCCGGTCGGCGGGTACCAGAATATCGAAAATGAACTCGTGTTTGCCGACCGAACCAACTCTCATTTCTGTATGTATGTGACAAATCCAAACGATTTTGAAAATCTACTTAGAGACCTCAATGCGGCTGTTCGAAATCCCAATGCAGCGCACTCCCATGTACAATCGCTAGGATGACATCGAAATAATGCAACGAACGTATTCAATTTGATTGGAACCAAGCCGTGCACCAAAGCCCGCGAAAGGCTCAAACATGATGGTTGCTGTCACGCGCGGGCTTGGTGACGACCAGCGTTATCCGTTAGAACTGCCAGACCATGTAAGGCCCAACATGACCGAAGCAAAACCCGAATCCTGGATTTGCATGTTCATGGACGCCATGCCGTTCAATCTCGAGTTTGAGGTTAACGACCTTCGAATCATCGAGATGCTACCACGTCATTGCGGCTTCCACCTGAGCATGAACGAAGCAGCGGAAACTTTGCTCGGTATCGGGCCACCCTACGATTTCGAAGCGATCAATCCAAAGATCGATAAAATGCTTGAACGATTACGGAACGGAGAAGAGGTAAAATGCGACCAGACCTTTCCGGCTGCCACACTTGGCGTCCTTTGGAGTTGGCAACTGGTCATTAAGCACGAATGGAACTGGTGCGCTGTGAACCAAAACTGGTGGGAAACTATCGGTGTCTGTGATCCTTCTAAGCGTTGCGTGATCCTGCCGGTTCAATACTTTCGGCGATTGGTCGGGGAAACAGGTGAGATCGGCGCGAGAGATGACCGATCGATTGACAAATGGCCGAGAGATCTATTGTTGGAAATCAACAACGGGCAACTACCAATCGATCCGCAGAAGTCGATCACGTTCGTTTACTAAATCAATTGGTCGGTACAATGCTCCAGGAATTCGGATAAATCGGGTAAGGATGCCCGTTTCCGGGCACCCTCCCCACACCACCAGCCAATCACACCATCACCTTCGCCACCCCGGCCGCCCTGGCAAAATCATCCTCGGTGACCAGCAAGTAACTCTGCTGGGCGATGCGTGGTGAGTTGCCAAGCCAAGAGCAAACCACATGTAGCGGGAACTCGCGTTGGAGCTCTGTTTGTCTGCTGGCCCGCATCGAGTGGAACAATCGTGGCCAACCCGAGACGCCGCCGCGCCGCAGCAGCCGCGTCATCTCGCTTCGTAGGTTTGCATTCTTCCAGCCCATCGCCGTGTTGGCTGCGGCGCGATACTGGGGAGCCGCGACCACATATTCGCTCTTGTCACCGAAGATCTCGAAGGCTTCATCAAGAATCGGTCGCAGCTCCGGAAAAATCGGGCAGCTACGGATTCCCCGACCTTCGTGATGTTCAACCTTTGGCTCTGGGATACTCATCCGGTTCAGCTCCCAATCGATGTCGTCCCAGCGAAGCGATAGCGTTTCCGAAGGTGTCCGAAGCCCACCGTAGCGACTTAGCCCCAAGATCACTTGCCAAACCGGGTTGGCCTTCTTCATCAGTTTGTCGACCACTTCGCGATGAACAAACTCGTTGACCTTCACCGAACTCTTCTGCGTCTTTACTTTGCAGAACGGTTTGCGTTTACCGTGGACGTTGCGATATCATCGATAAAAAACAAGCAAACTTTGGTAAAATAAATTTGGTAGGATACTTATGTGAAGCCATCGCTTCCGCAGTCTGTAGTTTCCTCCCCAAAAGTGTTCTTGTCCTGCCATGCAAGCTGTTCTAGCACTCGACCAAGGAACCACGAGTTCTCGTGCGATCCTCTACAACCACAGCGGAGATATCCTCGGGGTCTCTCAAAAGGAGTTTCAACAGATCTTCCCAAAGAGCGGATGGGTCGAGCACAACCCCATTGAGATCTGGGATTCGCAGTTAGCCGTCGCCAAGCAAGTGCTTCAGGAGTGCAAACTCCAAGCCTCCGATATCGCAGCTATCGGGATCACAAATCAACGCGAAACGACCATCCTTTGGGATCGACGAACCGGGCAGCCAATCTACAACGCGATCGTTTGGCAAGACCGTCGTACAGCGGACTATTGCGATGAATTGAAACATTCAGGACAAGCTGTCTGGATCACCGAAAGAACCGGCTTGGTCGTCGATCCCTATTTTTCCGCTACAAAACTGCGTTGGATCTTGGATCATGTTCCCGAGGCGAGGGCCAAAGCCCAGCAAGGACATCTGGCATTCGGAACCATCGACACTTGGCTCCTTTGGAATTTAACCCGAGGCCAGGAGCACAAAACCGATACGAGCAACGCCAGTCGCACGATGCTTATGAATCTATCGAACCTCGCTTGGGACTCGGACTTGCTCAAGCAGTTCGATATCCCCGAATCGGTGCTACCTCGGATATGCCAATCTAGCGAAATATATGGCTTAAGCGATGCAAAGCTTTTTGGCGCTCCAATTGCAATCGCTGGGATCGCCGGTGATCAACAAGCTGCATTGTTTGGTCAAAACTGCAATCGCGTTGGCATGGCAAAGAACACTTACGGCACCGGATGCTTCATGCTCATGAATGTTGGATCCAAGCCCATTGCGTCCAAGCAAAAGCTTTTGGCAAGTGTTGGTTGGACGCGACCCAATCAGCAGTCCTATGTGCTTGAAGGGAGCGTTTTCATCGCTGGTGCTGCTGTTCAATGGCTCAGGGATGGTCTAGGTATTATCAAAACAGCATCAGAGGTTGAAAGTTTGGCCAGCCAAGTCACAGATAGCGATGGAGTCTACTTGGTTCCGGCCTTTGCAGGTCTGGGTGCTCCCCACTGGGACGCTTACGCGCGCGGCACGATCGTCGGGATAACGCGTGGTACGACGTCGGCTCATCTTGCCCGCGCTGCTCTCGAAGGGATCGCCTTTCAGGTTGCCGATGTGCTTACGGCGATGGAAAAGGATTCCTCGAGCAAGCTAACGGAACTTCGGGTCGATGGGGGGGCCAGCGCCAACAATTTGCTCATGCAGTTCCAAGCCGACGTAATGCAATGTCCAGTGGTACGGCCAAAGATCATTGAAACAACGAGTTTAGGGGCAGCTTACCTTGCCGGATTGGCCACAGGCTTCTGGAAAAACGATTCGGAAATCGAAAGGATTTGGCAAGCCCAACGCCGCTTCGACCCGACGATGAAACCCCACGAGGCTGCTGCTCGTCGAGCGCGGTGGGCCGATGCTCTGGATCGCTCTCGCCAGTGGGTTGAAAAATCCTAGTAACGGCTCAGACCTATTCAAAAATCGAATTGGAAATTCCTATGTCTTTGGATCGACCGACGAGCATTCAGCGATTGAAATCAAAGTACCTATGGGACTTTGTGGTCATCGGTGCTGGGGCCACAGGAGCAAGCATTGCGCTGGATGCTGCGGCGAGAGGTTTTTCGGTCTTGCTGGTCGATCGCTACGATTTTGGAAAAGGAACCTCGAGTCGCTCGACCAAGCTCGTGCATGGCGGAGTCCGATACTTAGCGCAAGGCAACATCAGTCTCGTGAGGGACGCGTTGCACGAGCGGAGCTTATTGCGTCAAAACGCTCCTCACACCGTCCATGAGATGTCGTTCCTGGTTCCTTGCAAATCATGGCTGGAGAAGATTTGGTACAGCCTAGGGTTCGTCGTTTATGATTGGCTAGCTGGCAAGAGTGGATTCGCAAAGGCAAGGCGCCTCGATGCCAAGCAATGTGCCAGCGTTGTTCCAACGATCGCTCCGGAAATGGCTCGTCATGGTGTGTTGTATTCGGACGGCCAGTTCGATGATGCACGGCTTTTATTGGATATTGTGCAGACGGCTGCCCAGCATGGAGCCGTAGCATGCAACTACGTTCGTGCCGAGGCACTGCTGAAAGACTCCACAGGCAAGATTACCGGTGTGCGATTGATCGATCTCGAGCGGCCAATTGATGGGTCAGGTACCGAATCGATCGACGTACAAGGGCGCTGTGTCATCAATGCCACCGGGCCATTTTGCGATGAACTCCGGCTTGAAGACGATTCGAAGAACTCGCCGATGATTGCACCGAGCCAAGGGGTTCATATAGTACTAGATCGAAGCTTCTTGCCCGGCGATGCTGCGGTGATCGTACCTAAGACCAGCGACGGTCGCGTGATCTTCATGATCCCTTGGCTCGGCCATACCGTTGTTGGTACCACCGATACCCCGATCGCTAAGTCTGTTATCGAACCAACCGCGACGCACGAAGAAATCGAATTCCTCCTGAAGACATCGGGCGACTATCTGTCCAAGAAACCTACGCGTGGCGATATCTTGAGTGTTTTTGTTGGCGTAAGACCCTTGGTGAAAGCCAAATCGCAAGGGTCCAACACTTCGAAACTTTCGCGAGACCATACGATTCTCATCGATCGATCGGGGCTTGTGACGATCACCGGAGGGAAATGGACGACGGCTCGCAAGATGGCTGAGGATTGCGTCGATCGTGCGATTGAATCGGTTGGACTTGCCCATGCCAAGTGCGTTACGAAGAGCCTGAAAGTGCACGGACTCGAAACGAACGAGAAGGCAAACTTGGTAGCAGCCGATCCAGCCATGGGGCGAACGATTTTGGAAGGCTATCCGCTGAAGGTTGTCGATGTGGTGTGGGCGGTCAGACACCAGATGGCACGAACCGTTGAGGATGTTTTGGCACGCCGCGATCGCTTGCTGTTTTTGCGGGCAGGCAAAGCGATCGAAGCAGCACCCGCTGTTGCTGCAATCCTTGCAAAAGAACTTGGTAACGATGACGCTTGGATCGACCGGCAGCTTACCCAATTTAGGGAACTTGCCGAATCTTATCTCCCACCAAGGGTCCCTCAGTGAGCCAACCGCGTCATACATTGGATACTACTGGATCGACGACGGTCTTGGTCGCCTGGATGTGGGTTGCATATTTTTTGAACTACTGCGATCGCCAAGCCGTCTTTGCCATGTTCAAAGTGCTCAAGACGGATCTGTCGATGAGCGATACCCAGTTGGGGCTTACAGGTGCCTATTTTCTCTGGGTTTATGGGATCGGTTGTCCGATTGCGGGTTATCTGGCAGATAGGTACCCTAAAGGCCATCTGATCATCGGTAGTCTGATCGTTTGGAGTTTGGTGACAATCGCGACGGGACTTTCGGTGTCGGCTGGGATGTTACTTGCAATGCGTGCAGCGATGGGGATTTCCGAAGCCCTCTTTATGCCGGCGGCTATCTCGCTTACCACCAACCTTACCCGTCCAGAATGGAGGTCTCGTGCCGTGGCGAGTTTGACCACCGCTCAGATCGCCGGTGTGATTGTCGGAGCCTCTTTCGGGGGATGGATGGCCCAACAAGGTTATTGGCGGGCGGCCTTTGTGCTTCTTGGCGTCCTCGGGATACTGTATTCGGTGCCTTATGCTCGGTATCTCGCGAAGCTTCCAAGCCTCAGCGCGATGGAGTACATCGCCGATGTTAGCCCGCATACTTCACGAGTAAGAGGCAGTATTTTCAAAATCTTCCGTTCGTTGACGTTCTGTATCCTGTGTATCGCTTTTCCGCTATTTGTTTTTGGTCTATGGATGATCTACAGTTGGCTTGCTCGCTACCTCGAAGAGACTTTTCAGCTTAGCACAGCCCAAGCGGGTTGGGTATCGACAGTTTATTTACAAGGGGCCACGGTGGCTGGACTCTTCTTGGGTGGCTATTTCGCCGATTCGCTCGGTAAGTTTTTTCGCTCAGGACGATTGTCGATACTTCTTGCAAGTATGGCTTGTTGTGCACCTTTGCTACTTGGGATTGGGCAGGTGAGTGAAATCGGTACCCTAAAAATATTGTTGGTGGGATACGGATTTTGTAGCGGATGGATGATAGGTAATATCTTTCCAGCGGCTTTTGAGGTTGTGCGTACCGATGAGCGGGGTTTGGCTGTTGGTATACTGAACCTCTTTGGGGCCTTGCTTTCGGGCTTTGCCCCGTTGTTGGTCGGTCGATGGAAAGAGTCATTGGGTTTTCCGGGGCTGATTCAATACGCTGCGGTCGCCTACGGATTTGCAGGCCTCCTTCTTTTGATTGCCGTTCTGTTCACTTTACCACGAGACATCGTTCATCATGGCGAAACGAATCCTGATTGCTGAATGCAAGCAAGAGGTATCGACGTTTAACCCCAACCTGAGTCGCTTGAGTGATTTCGGCATTCGGCGAGGCGAGGAACTGCTGGCGTATCATCGCACAGTGCGGAACGAAATCGCTGGTGCTTTGAGCGTCTTTGATAACGATCCGGCGGTGGAGTTGATTCCAACCTACAGTGCATTCTTCATCACCTCCGGTGGGACACTTGCACAGAGAGATTGGGAGGAACTTGCCAAAGACTTCCTCGATACGATCCGACAAGGGTATTCAAGAGGGGACATCGCAGGGATTTACTTTTGCATGCACGGAGCGATGTGCTCGGAGCAGGAATACGATCCAGAAGGCTACTTGCTGGAACAAACTCGGAAGATTGTCGGTGAAAAGATTCCGATCGTCGTGTCGCTTGATCTTCATGGGATCCCGACGCGCAAGATGTTTCATCATTCCGATGCGATCGTCGCCTATCTGACTTATCCTCACGTCGATTTTTTCGAGACTGGAGCAAGGGCCGCTCGATTGCTGATGAAAATCATAGATGAAGGAGTCAAACCAGTGACGGCTCGGGTTGCTATACCAGCTTTGGTTCGTGGGGATGAGTTGATCACCAAGACAGGTTCGTTTGGTGAGTGTACAGGCGCTGCGAGCCTGCTGGAGAATTCCCCAAGAGTTTTATCGGCTGGGGTTTTCATCGGCAATCCTTTCACCGATGTGCCCGAGTTGGGGTCTTATTGTTTTACAACGACCGACGACAACGAATTGTTGGCCGCAGATTCAGCGACGAGTAATGCCAATCGGTTTTGGGGGCACCATGAAAAGATGCAGGTACCGTTGATCTCGTTAGCTCAAATGCAAAAACAGATCATGGAAGTGCGCAGCGGCACGGTCGCTCTGGTCGATGCGGCCGATGCGACAAGTTCCGGGGCCACCGGAGATAGCAATGCTGTGCTCAAGTCGCTGATTCAGTGCGGATATCAGGGGCGTACCCTTGTCCCGATAGTCGATCGTGCTGCGGTCGAGCAAGCAATTCAAGCGGGAATCGGCGGTGAGGTTTCTGTGCGGCTTGGAGGTAGCTTGGATCCAGGTCGTTTTCAACCGATCGAACTGACTTGTCGCGTAAGGCATCTGAGCGATGGCCTTTTTCGCAGCGAATCGTTCGGTGAGTTATGGGATTCTGGTTTGACTGCTGTGATGCAGACAGGGCCGTTTACCCTGGTAGTCGCAAGTCGGGGAGTGAATCTCTACGATCGATCGTTTTTTTACGCCAACGGTCAAGATCCCAAGCAATTCGATGCAGTGGTTGTCAAATCGCCTCATTGTCAGCACCATATGTATGCTGCATGGTGTAGCCGAATGCTCATGATTGATGCACCTGGATCATCGAGTGCGAACGTGCGATCATTAGGGCACCAGCGTTGTCCGCGACCGATCTTTCCGCTCGATGATATCCGTGAGTTTGTTCCGAAGGTCGAGATTTATCGCAGACGCAGTTAGAAAGTAGCAGTGAGAGTTTAAAAGATGAAGATAACGAAGATAACGTGTGCGGGGCTTCGGGGAGCCACTCCAGAGGGTGGTTGGAGCAACGAATTGCGTCCAGAGGATTGCGTTCACACTCTGGTTGCCGTGCATACCGATACGGGGCATATCGGGCTTGGGAGTGTCTTTACCAACGACCGATTGGTTCAAGCGGCGTTGGATGTTCTCAAACCTTTGACCCATGGCGAATGCGCTTTGGAGCCTGAGCGAGTCAGTGAGAAACTGCATCAGCATATGTTCTGGCTTGGCCGAGGTGGCTCGATCACGCATGCAATTAGTGGGATCGATATCGCTCTGTGGGATTTGCTCGGCCAAGCCACCGGGCAATCTGTCGGTCGTCTTTTAGGTGGACGGTATCTCGAGCGTGTTCAACCTTACGCTTCGCTTTTGATGGAAGAGCCAAAGCGGATGCAAGAGAGTTTGCATAAGGTTAAGGCGCAGGGGTTTCGGGCTTTCAAGATCGGATGGGGGCCATTTGGCCGTAAGGATGCCAAGACCGACGAGGCGATCGTAGCAGCCGCGAGGAATGCGATTGGCCCGGAATGTTCTTTGATGGTCGACGCTGGTGGTTCGGATGCTTACTGGTCGCGTGGTTACAAATGGGCGATTCAGACAGCCCACATGCTTAAGAACTATGATGTCCTTTGGTTCGAAGAGGCATTGAGTCCCGATGCGCTGGAGGATTTTATCAAGTTACGGGAACATTCTCCGGTTCCGATTTCGGGAGGGGAAGTCCTGACGCGACGGCAGAGTTTTTTGCCTTGGTTGTCCCAGCGTGCATTCGATATCATCCAACCGGATGTAACGAAGGTGGGTGGTTTGAGCGAGGAGCGACGCATCGCTTGGATGGCTCAAGACTTTGGGGTCGAGTTTGTGCCGCATGGCTGGAACACAGCCGTGGGTCTCGCTGCGGATTTGCAGTTGGCCTCAGCGATCCCCAACACGCGATTTGTCGAGTATTTAACGGGCTCGCCGTTCATCGATGAGATCGTCGAGGATCCATGGCGATTGGATGCAGATGGTTATTTAGAGATATCCAATGCACCGGGACTGGGGATCCGACTCAATCTCGATGCGGTTGCCAAGTACTCTGGAAGTTTGGAATGGATCAAAGCATAGCTGGCTACGTTCCCCCCAACACCGAATGGTGGAAGTTCTGGTAAGGACGTCTAGACCGGTACAGACCAGCCCAGATCAAATTCGTTTCTTTCGTTGCTCCTTTCTGTCAGAAAACTGACTGATTCAGCTACACTGCCTACAATCCACGCGCGGACCGGCGCAAGCCCAATACCGTGAAATCGACATTCTGAATCATTTTAGGAAAGATTTGATTTGAGTATATTTCGGCGTAAGCCGAGCGGTTTTTGAAAGCGGTTGGGCGCAAGCCCTCCGGTGAGTCGCTTATGAGCGGTTAAATATTGCCAATTATGAAGTAGTTTTTTTCTTATCTTCAGATTTGCTTTTCGAGTTCGATTTGGTGGTCGTAGGCTTTTTGGCTTGAGGTTTTTTGGCTGCAGATTTTGGGGCAGGTTTTTTCTTCGATGGATTTGTACGATTCGCATCGGCAGCGTCCGCTTGCTTAGCTCGCATATAGGCTTGATAATCACTCCCCATCTCGTTGGCCTTCTTTTGCAATGCAACTTCTGCTTTCTGAAGGTTTGCCGATGCAGCCTGCATCTTCTTCAAGGCTTGATCGGTTTCGGCCTTTGCCTTCTTGTAAGCGAAATCGTTATCGATTCGAGAAGGACTCAACTTGGACTTCATCTCCTTGAGTCTCTTCTGGGCATCTTGGAGATCCTCCTTGGCTTCCATCGCTTGGGGATCACCGCTGATGGCGGCATCCTCGATAGCGCGTAGCTCTTTCTTGTCCGAAGCGATCGAGGATTCAATCTGATCAACTGCACTCGTTCCAAGGGGTTGCTGCGTTGTCGGGTGAAAACCATTTGCGAGTGCTTTTTCCGAGAGGTTTATGCGTTGAGAAATTTCCGCATAAGTGCTGTTGGTCTTTAGCTTTTCAAGAATCTCCTTGGTCTTGTCCTGAAGGACTAAACTCGCACCTCGGACGACTTGCATCTGTGCTGGAATTCCCAAACTTTCGCCGACTCGCTCCTCTGCTTGTTCGTGAACTGCTTCCGATTTCTTCTTCGCCTGCAAGAAGGCTCCCCTCGCAGCGACAAATGCTTGGGATTTTTGTTGCAGTTCTCCCTGCAACTTCTTCAACTCCGCTTGGCTTTGCCCCAACTCTTTTCGAGCTTTATCGACACGCTCGTTCTCCCGCTTCTCGTCCTGGCGGTTTTTGTTCGCCGTTTGTGCATAAACGACTGGGGTTGAGAACAAGCCGAATGCTATCGACCAGGATGAAAAACTGATGAGCCAGATAGAAAAATTCCCTGGGATTGCAAACATCACAGTACCTGGGTTGCTTTTGAAGGTTACCTTCCAAGAATCCGTTAGAACGGTTTTCATACTCTCGTTCCCGCATTATGATGCAGGGCCTCGGCAGATACAACAGGATTACCATTTGTAATTTCCTGGCGCATTGTCGGCGTTTTTCGTGGCTTGCGAACAGAAATTGAAGGGAAGGTTGCACGTGAAGCCCAAGGCTGTGTTGGCTTATTGCCGCGAAAAAGGGGTCAAAGCCGTCGATATCCGATTTCCGGATGGACTGGGCCGCTGGCGTCATTTTTCTATCCCAGCATCGGGCCTGAACGAATCGATGTTTGAGGCTGGACTGGGAATCGAGTCCTGTTTGCCCTATCAAAACAGCGATGAACAAACACCCTGGATCCTTTTGCCCGCGGCCGACTCGAAATACCTCGATCCGATCCAAAGCGATCCAACTCTTGTACTCATGGCATCGATCCAAGACGCTTGGACTGGCGAGGAAGCTTGGTTTGACCCACGAGGTATCGCAGTCCGAACCGCAGAGGCCTTTCGTGGTGCGGGACTTGCCGATGAAATCATGGTCGCAACGACTCTACCTTTCCATCTGCACTCAGGAATCAACCACCTAGCCTTCGAGATAAACTCCAATACTGAAACAACCTTTGGAGCAGGCCGCCATGATCCAGACTCACTGTTTCGATCCGAACTGATGAATCTGGCCATCGAAGCCGGACTTGGTATCGAAAGGCATTACCGTGGAGCATTGTCATCGAGCGAATTTTTGCTAAGCGCGAAACCGCTTGTTCAAGCCAGCGACGAACAAATCGTACTTCGCGCATTGACCGAATCGACAGCCATGCTCCGTAATTGCTCTGTCGAGCAAACTGGCCTGTTTTCCAAATGTTCACTTGGTTTCGTCAAAGGCAATGAGCCTAGCCTTGGAGGTGCACGAGGCTTTGGGTTAAGCGATCTTGGTTGGTACGCAGCAGGCGGACTACTCAAGCATTCCAAAGCTATCGCGGCAATCGCTTCTGCTTCTACTGCTGCTATGAGTGTTTCTCACATACGCGCTTCAAAACCAATCATTTCCGACAGAGTCCTAGACACTCTTGTCGGAATTGAACCGGTATCGAATGACCCTCGATACCGCTCTTTGATCTATCGAGACATTCCCGCAAACTGCTGCCCCTATCTGACGTTATCTGCGATCGCTATGGCCATGCTCGATGGGATTCTGCACAAGACAGCTCCCGTAACCGAACTCGCTGAATCGCATGGAGAGTTTGAGAAAATAGAGCAATCCAGAAAGGTTCATGCCCAAAACCTCGCCGACGACACCAACTTCCTCCTGCATGCCGAAGTCTTCCCAGAACAAATGATCGAATCGATCTACCATAGACTCGCAAATGCGGAAGAGTAAGACCACTAGCATTCAAGTAGAACCCTCCAATCATGACGAAAACAGCCGCTCCAGACTACGGCAAACGACGCGAAAAAGCTCTGCGATCCATGAAGGCAAAAGGAGTCAAAAATCTCCTGATTACCTCACCCCACAACGTCAGCTATCTCACGGGATTCACGGGCGAAGATAGCTTTTTGTGGCTTACTTCTAAGGAAGTTCTTTTGCTTAGCGATGGGCGATACGAAGAACAAATCCAGTCAGAAGTCAAAGGGGTTGATCTGTTGATACGCACCCCGAGCACAACGATCGTCGATGCGTCCGCAGATGCTTTGAACCGACGCAAAGATCATGAGATTTGGATCGAGGGAGCAACCACGAGTCTTGCCCAATGGGAACGGCTCCAAGAGCAGATGCCATCGAAATCCCTGGCAAGTTCAACCGGGCTGATCGAGCGATTGCGAGAGATCAAGGATTCTTACGAACTGTCTTTAATCGAGGAATCGATCGATGTGGCTCAAAGAGCCTTTCAAGCGACATGCTTGCTGGTTCAAGAGGATATGTCGGAAAAACAGATCGCTGACGAACTCGAGTTCTCGATGCGGAAACTTGGGGCCGAATCGGCAGCGTTCAAAACGATCGTGGGAGTCGGAGAGCGAAGCGCTTTGCCTCACGGTCGCCCTTCCAGCAAACGACTCAGTGAATCCTCGTTCGCACTTGTCGATTGGGGAGCTAAAAAAAGCGCCTACATGAGCGACCTTACGCGACTGGTTTTCACGAGTAAACCACCCGCGCGTCTTGAGAAAATGTATCGTGCGGTTCTCGACGCGCAAAAAGAAGCGATCCAGGCAATTCGCCCAGGGGTTCTGATGGGTGATGTGGATATCGCTGCTAGGCTCGCGTTGGAAAAAGCTGGACTTGAAAAACGTTTTACCCATGGACTCGGTCACTCATTCGGCTTGGAAATCCACGAGTCGGTTCGACTTGGAAAGGGGCAAACACGACCACTTGAAGTTGGAATGGTCGTAACGGTCGAACCGGGCGTCTATATTCCCGGCTTTGGTGGAGTAAGGATCGAGGACGACGTATTAGTAACCGAAGACGGGAATCGCGTCCTTACCGATCTACCCAAGGAATGGGAGCAGGTAACGGCTTCTAAATCTCACTAATGAGCCTTTCCCATTTTGGATCGTACTCGCGACGCCACAATCCTTGGGGGATATCCGAGTCGACGATGCGTCCGCTGGTCGGATCACTATGGATAACCCGGCCAGTGCGATGCGCAATGTTTCCAAGATGGCAAAGCAGGGTGCTTTGATGCCCGCTGAGAATCGGTTGCCTCAGTCGGCTTGGGTCGTTGGCTCTGACGGCTTCGATGAAGTTTCCGACGTGATCCTTCTGACCCCAATCGGTTTTCGGTGCTGAATCGACAAGTTTGTTATCGTTGTCAAAGATTTGGTATCCTCCATCGCTATCAATTTCCATATAGCCTTCGTATCCGTAGAACGAGACAAAAGGGCCATTGGTGTGCTTGGTGTGCGATAATCCTTGGTATTCGATCTGTTTGCCACCTTCGAATTCCCAACTCACCGAATGCGTATCGGGGGTTTCTTGGTCGTCGCTGTAGCGGTATCTCCCGCCCGAAGAGACAGTTCTATTCGGATAGTCGGCTTGCAAACCCCATCGGCAGATATCCAAACCGTGCGGTCCGTTATTCCCGAGCTCTCCATTGCCCCAGTTCCAAAACCAGTGCCAGTTGTAGTGAACGACATTCTTTCGATAAGGCTTACGAGGCGCAGGACCTTGCCACATCTCATAATCGAGGTAGTCCGGCGGAGTGGCATCGACTTCGGTTCCGATGGGCCCGCGAATGCGGTTGAAGAAGGTACGACCTAAGTAAACTTTACCAATCGCGCCAGCATGCAGCTTGGCAATCGCCGCTTGATAGCCCGCACTGCTGCGACGTTGGTTACCGACCTGCACGCAACGTTGGTACTTGTTGGCCGCTTGAACCATCCACTCTCCTTCCTGCGGATTATGCGACGCAGGCTTCTCGACGTAGATATGTTTACCAGCTTTACAGCCAAGGATAGCGGCCGGTCCATGCCAATGATTCGGAGCTGCGCAGATAAATGCATCGACGGTCGGGTCGTCAAAGACACGTCTTAGATCAGAGACCAACTCCGCCTTGCCACCCACTTCGGCGACCCTTCTTACTCCGGATTCCCCGCGCTGACGATCCGTTTCGCAGATGTACTTAAGGATCACCCCCGGAATCTTCATCAATTCCTCTGCCAGATCCCTTCCGCGACTATAACCCATGACTCCAACGATCACCGGCTTGGGATCCTCCTTGGCTGGCTCCTGGGAATGAACTGCGCGGTACGAAAGCGCACTGGCTGCCGTCGCGGTTGCGAGCGTTTGATTCAGAAAGGTTCTTCGTTGCATGGACTATCCCTTTTCCGGAAATTCTTTATCCTACGGCATTGGCAAATCTGGTTTAGACTAGTCAGGTATTTTCCTCTATTTGGAAGGGGCTCGCAACAATGACGGCTTCAAAACAGCAACTCTCCCACATGGTTTATTTTACCCTTCATGATGCCTCTGCGACCAAGGTCCAAGAGCTCCTGTCGGCTTGCCACAAATATCTCAGTGGCCATCCCGGGACTGTCTATTTCTCCGTTGGAACACTCAATCGAGAGCTAGCCCGGCCCGTAAATGATCATGGCTACGACGTCGTGCTCAATATCGTTTTTGAGAGTCGCCAAGTCCACGACGTTTATCAAACCGAGCCAAGACACTTGAAATTCATCGAAGAGCAAAAACCAAATTGGAAGCAAGTCCGAGTCTTCGACTCCGATTTGGTGCCCGCATGAGTTCGATCCTTCTGAAAATCGTCCAGAAGAAGCACGAGGAGATCGAACAAGCCAAGCGCAAGCGGACGTTGGCCGAACTCCATTCAAGGTGTCAGGATGCGCCAAAGCCGCGTGATTTTCTAATGGCTCTGCGCGGATATCCAGAGATAAGGCTGATCGCAGAAGTCAAAAAGGCAAGCCCTTCGAAGGGGATCATCCGCCAAGACTTCGATCCACTTTCGATCGCTCTATCGTATCAATCGGCAGGTGCTGCAGCATTGAGCGTCTTGACCGACGAGCACTTTTTCCAAGGTCACCTCGATTATCTGCGGGAGGTTCGTAAGCATGTTACGATACCGGTGCTTCGAAAGGATTTCATTATCGACGAGTACCAGGTTTGGGAGGCTAGAGAAGCCGGTGCGGATGCCGTCCTATTGATTGCCGAATGCCTTAGCGAAAGCCAGCTTCGGGATCTGTTATCCTTAACGCACTCCTTGAAGATGACCGCACTTGTAGAGTTCCATCATGCCGAGAGCCTACCGATGGTGCTAGCGAGCAAAGCTCCACTTGTGGGGGTCAATAACCGCGATTTGAACACCTTCGAAGTCGACTTAGGTCATGTCGTACGGATGCGAGCGAGCATACCTGCAGACGTTACGCTAGTTGGAGAGAGCGGCATTGCTTCGCGATCCGATGCGGTTTACCTGCAGGAGAACCGCATCGACGCGATGTTAGTTGGGGAATCTTTGATGCGCCGTCCCGACATCGAAAGTGCAGTCACCGTACTCTTGGGCAAAAAATAAAACCACCGTCGAGAGATCTCAGGAGAGTAAGTGGGGGCTTGTTCTGCCAACGCAGATTGTTCAACGGCTGTCCTCAGCCGTTGGCCGACAAGCTTTAGCTTGATGTTGCTTTCCTGGACCTTCAGACGCGCCTCGCAAGCTCGGCACCGAGACGATTGAGGACAATCGTCGAACACTATCGTTCAACGGCTGTCCTCAGCCGTTTTCGGACAAGCTTTAGCTTGACGTTGCTTTCCTGGACCTTCAGACGCGCCTCGCAAGCTCGGCACCGAGACGATTGAGGACAATCGTCGAACACTATCGTTCAACAGCAGATTGTTCAACGGCTGTCCTC
>JAJTFC010000094.1 GCA_021298315.1 Planctomycetaceae bacterium | reverse complement strand
CCCTGAAAGGGCGCAATGAGAGAGATTGCCCGGACCGCCTATGTCGCCCTTTCAGGGCTTGGCTCTTTAATTTGCTTGGCATACCCAGGGCGTTGCCCTGGGCTATCCCATTAAGCCCCTTCGGGGCACGATCCGACAGTTCGCCCCCTCCTAGGAGGGGTTTTTGCCAAAATCTTTTTTCCGATTTTTGGCAGCGTGACCTAACGAGTCACTGCACCGGTTCACATTTTCTTAACTGACGGATTCCTCGATGGTTAGGAATCCTAACTGGGGCCATTTTGGTCTCTAGTAGGAATTCTTACCCAAACCTCAAACCTAGACTCCAGCGGACTTTGCGACGAGCCAAATAAAAAATTTGACTTTGCGTTTAGAAACGATAAACTGCTCGCCCATGACGCAACATGTAGTGCCATTGCGACGAAAAGACTACTAAGGGTAGTGTTAACCGTCGATAATAGCTCTGCGTGACCCTTCCTTCGAGATTTGCCACAAGCGACCTGGCAGTTCCCGTCGGATGCGTCGGAAGCTTGTAAGGAGTCGGGGCAAGAAGCCCCAACGAGGTCGCAAGGAACCGTCTTTTCCCCGTCTCGCAAAAAAGGATCCCCTTGCTGTCCAAACCAACAGTGGAGCACTATCCCCTAAAACGTGCTTATTAGGAAAGCTTATTTGCGATCAGCCTAGTCTTCATCAACCCAACCCGAGGAGTCTATCTAAAAAAATGGCAACTGCAGAAATCGAAACCACTCGTCGCGTTCGCACTCGTACGCCCCAAGAAGTTCGCGGCAATCGCAGCGGCCTTAAAATCGAGTCTAGGTTCTGTCCTTCGAGCGTCTCGGATCCGTTTGAAACGACCCAGTGGCAGATCCGTAGTGCGGCGATCAAGGACGAGAATGGCAAAGTGCTCTTCGAGCAAACCAACTGTGAGATTCCCGCTTCTTGGAGCCAGCTTGCGACCAACGTCGTCGTCAGCAAGTACTTCTACGGTGACCCGAAGAATCCCAAGGAGCGCGAGTACTCGGTCAAGCAATTGATTCAACGAGTTACCCGCACGATTGCCGATTGGGGGCTTCAAGACGGATACTTTGATCAACCTGCTGATGCCGAGCGTTTCTACCGCGATCTGACGTGGTTGTGCCTCCATCAGTATGGTTCTTTCAATTCTCCCGTTTGGTTCAACGTTGGACTGTTCCAGCAGTACAAGGTGATGGGAACCAAGTGCAATTGGCATTACAACGTCGAGCGAGGGGAGCTCGAACAACCTGAAAACCCTTACGAGTATCCTCAAGCGTCCGCATGTTTCATCCAAAGCGTCGATGACAACATGGAAGACATCATGCGATTGGCTGGAAGCGAGGCGATGCTCTTTAAGTTTGGTTCGGGCACCGGTACGGATCTATCGACGATCCGTTCGAGTCGCGAGCGACTCTCTGGGGGTGGTAAGCCCAGTGGACCGCTCTCGTTCATGCGTGTCTATGATCAAATCGCTGCTGTGGTCAAGTCTGGTGGCAAGACACGGCGTGCTGCCAAGATGCAATCGATCAAAGTCTGGCACCCGGATGTGATGGACTTCATCGAGTGCAAGTGGAAGGAAGAGCAAAAAGCACATGCTCTGATTCGTGAAGGTTACGAATCGAACTTCAATGGCGAGGCCTATTCGTCGGTGATGTTCCAAAACGCAAACCTTTCGGTACGCGTTACGGACGATTTCATGCAAGCGGTTCGCGATGATCAAATTTGGAGCACTCGTTGGATATCAGAGAAGTGCAAGGATGAGCCACCGAAGTACCGAGCACGCGAGGTGCTCAATCGCATGTCCGAGTGCGCTTGGCACTGTGGAGACCCTGGAGTTCAGTACGACACGACGATCAACAAGTGGCATACTTGCCCTAACAGTGGTCGGATCAACGCCAGCAATCCTTGCTCGGAGTACATGTTCCTCGACAACACAGCTTGCAACTTGGCCTCGATCAACTTGATGAAGTTCCGTCGCAACGACGGATCGTTTGATCATCAAGGCTTCATGGCTGCTTGCCGACTGTTCTTTATCGCCCAAGAAATCTTGGTCGACCATGCAGCTTATCCGACGGATCGAATCGCTTACAACAGTCACCTGTTCCGTCCTTTGGGTCTTGGTTACTCGAACCTCGGTTCGCTGATCATGACCAACGGGGCAGGCTATGATTCTGCGATGGCCCATGGCATGTGCGGTTCGATCACCGCGCTTCTCCATGGTGCGGCGAACCTGACCAGCGCCGAGATGGCAGGTGTCGTCGGCCCATTTGCCGAGTACCCCGAGAACGCAGAGCCGATGATGCGAGTCATGCAAATGCATCGCAATGCAGTCGAGCAAATTCCTGATGCTGGGCCACGATATCTCAAAGATGCTGCCCGCGAACTGTGGGACAAAGTCCTCGAAGCTGGCCGCAAGAATGGATTCCGCAACGCCCAAGCGACCGTGCTGGCACCTACCGGAACAATCAGCTTTATGATGGACTGCGATACCACCGGTATCGAACCAGATATCGCGCTTGTGAAGTACAAGCAACTCGCTGGCGGCGGTATGCTCAAGATCGTCAATGGCTCGGTTCCACTCGGATTGCTCAATTTGGGTTACACCCCTGAGCAAGTCGAGGACATCGAGAAGTACATCGACAAACAAGACACGATCGAAGGTGCACCGCACATCAAGGACGAGCATTTGCCGGTCTTCGACTGTGCATTCACGCCAGCCAATGGAACCCGAAGCATCCGTTGGCAAGCGCACGTCGAAATGATGGCCGCCGCTCAACCTTTCTTGTCCGGTGCGATCAGCAAGACCGTCAATATGCCGTCTGACACCACCGTCAAAGACATCGCCGATGCTTACTATTGGGGTTGGGAGTTGGGTCTCAAAGCCATCGCGATCTACCGCGATGGATCCAAGCAGAGCCAACCTCTGTCGACCAAGTCTGAATCGAAGAAGGCCGAAGAAGCAGAAGCGGCCAAGGTTGTCGAGAAGGTCGTCTACAAGGCACGTCGCGAGCGACTGCCAGATACCCGCAACTCCGTCACCCACAAGTTCAGCATCGCTGGCCACGAAGGTTACATCAACGTCGGCCTGTATCCAGATGGTCGGCCCGGTGAAGTCTTCATCACCATGGCCAAAGAAGGTAGCACCATCGGTGGCTTGATGGATAGCTTCGGCACGGCGATCTCTTTGTCCCTCCAATACGGCGTTCCCTTGGAGGTGTTGGTCAACAAGTTCAGCCATACCAGGTTCGAACCCAATGGCCATACCACCAACTCAGATATCCGTATCGCCAAGAGCGTTGTCGATTACATTTTCCGCTGGATGGGACTGACGTTCCTTGCCGGTTATCGAGAAGAGCAAAAGGCCAAGGCGGAGTTGATCTCTGGAAACGAACCCAAGAGTGTCGCAGCCAAGCCGGCTACCGAGTCGGCTTCGGAGTCAAGCCGCACCGAGTCAAACCGTACTGAGTCGATTCGTACTGAGTCGATTCGCACTGAAGCTCGGTTCGTTAGCCACGAGGACAA
The DNA here is from genome assembly GCA_021298315.1 of Planctomycetaceae bacterium. Taxonomy (GTDB): domain Bacteria; phylum Planctomycetota; class Planctomycetia; order Pirellulales; family Pirellulaceae; genus JBKCUI01. The sequence continues at coordinate 13,542 of JAJTFC010000094.1, read as the reverse complement.
GAGTCCCGGTTGGGCGATCACCTCGACGGCAGTCCGTGAGGATAGTCGCGGCGAACAGTTTAGCCGATTCCAAAGCGACGCACCGGCTTGCGATAACTGCGGCTCGGTCACGGTGCGAAACGGAAACTGCTATCTGTGCCACAACTGCGGAAACAGTCTCGGTTGTAGCTGATCGATCAAGTCCGCTTAAAAGATAAGAAAAGGGGCAGGAGTTTTCCTGCCCCTTTTGTATTTGAGGGCTCTTCAGGAATTATCGTGGCCAAAACTATTTGAATTCGTGCTTGTGCTCGTGCTCGTAATCGTAATCGGATGATGGGAATTGCTCTTCGGAATGAACTTGACGTTCCTAAGCACTTGAATGATTACGCCTGCTAAACTCCTTTCGAGCACGAGCACCGTTTCACTGAGCACGAGTACGCAGCAGCAAGGCCCAAAACAAATCGCTGTACCCACAAAAAGCACCTGAAGGACCTCTTTTAGGCTCAACATGAGCTATTATCAGGACAGGTTTTAGGCCAGAAAACAAACTAAGACATCCAAAAGCAAGCCGAGTTTCCCTGAAACTTGACCAGAGTTTATAATCCAAGGCTTGTCTCGCAGGCCCGATCGATCGAAATTTCGTTGGCGAACGCAATCGCCTAATTCTCAATGATTGTCGCCAATGAATTACGAAAACAATTCAGCGTACGGGGAAATACCCTCGTGGCCGTCGGCGGTATCTCTTTCCAGGTAGGGAATTCCGAAGTCTACGGTTTGCTGGGACCCAACGGAGCTGGCAAGACCACGACCCTCCGTATGGTCATGGGACTCATCGAGCCCGATTCGGGTTGGGTCGAGATCGGTGGAGTCCGCACCGATACCAATAGGACTGCAATCCGTCACCAGCTCGGAATGATCTCTACCAACGACGGTGTCTATCCGTGGTTGAGCGTTCGCGAGATGCTCATGTACTTTGCGGATCTGTATGCCGTGGATCCACCTGTGGCCCAGGAGCGTCTTGAAGAACTCTCGGATTTGCTTTCGATAAGATCTTTTTTGGATCAACGTTGCAGCACCTTGAGCACCGGTCAAAAACAGCGGGTCACTTTGGCTCGCGGTCTGATGCACGATCCACCGGTGATGCTTCTTGACGAACCGACTCGCGGGCTCGATGTCGTTGGAAGTCAAACAGTCTTTGAGTTCATCGAGCTTCTGAAGTCGCGTGGGAAGTCTGTGCTCTTATCGACCCACAGGCTCGACGAAGCAGAACGCGTCTGCGATCGGTTTGGATTGCTGCATCATGGAACGATGCGTTACGAAGGCACCCTCGGGGATCTTCGACAGCAGACGGGCAAGATGCATTTGGTCGATATGTTCATCGAGTTGATTCGAGAAAGCTGACCATGATCGGATCGTACTTTGCAAACGGTAGACTGCTGCGTCTGTGCCTGAAAGAACTCCGAGAGAGTCTTCGCGATCGCAGAACGCTTATCACATTGGTACTCATGCCAATCTTGGTCTACCCGTTGCTATCGATGGCCATGCAACGGCTGATCGTCGGGAGTGCTTCAGGCTCGAGCGATCGATCGGAGTACATCATCGGTGTAGCTAACGAGGATGCTGGCGGAGTCCTAGCATCGGCCATTGCGGAAACCTCGATGGCCATCGAGCAAGGTGTTCGGCATTCGATTCAAATACGTAGAAACAACCAGAGCCTAGCCAAGCAACCCGCGACGATCCAAGATGCCATAGCAGGTGCTTCTGAAAAGGATTCAGCCGATGAATCGAATCAGACACTCGGGGGCTCGAAGGCTCAATTCAACATCGTCGTGACCGATGGGATCACGCTCCAATCGGCCCTTGAATCCGGGCAGATCGATCTTGCGGTGATCTCCGCTCGGGCCGAGTCGGTTGCGGTGCGAGGCAATGGTTTTTATCCAGCTTATGAGTTCGAAGTTGAGTTCCGTGATGCGGATGTGCGGAGCGAAAACGCGATGCTTGAGTTCCGCAAAGCCATGGAGCTTGTCAACGATGCGCAGGCTTTGCGTTTTCGGGGGCCGCTGCCAGTCTCGGTTCGCATGGTTTCGACCGCAACGGGAAAGAAGGTCGATGCGATGGCTTCTTTGGCTGGGATTTTGCCCCTGATATTGATTCTCATGACGATCACCGGAGCGGTCTATCCTGCGATCGATTTGACTGCAGGGGAACGCGAGCGGGGAACGATGGAAGCGATGATCGCAACACCGGCACCGCGATTCTTGTTGCTGCTTAGCAAGTACGTGGCGGTCGTCACGGTGGCGGTTCTTACGGCTCTTGCGAATCTTTTTGCCAGTTGGATTACTCTGTCGATAGGTGGCTTGGGTCGGGCGCTCTTGGGTGAAAAAGGTTTTTCGCTTTTGGCCTTGGTTCAAATACTCCCTCTTTTGGTGATCTTTGCGGCTTTCTTCAGCGCTATTCTCTTAGCGATGTGTTCTTTTGCAAGGAGTTTCAAAGAGGCTCAGGCTTACCTGATACCGGTTATGCTCGTTTCATTGGCACCGGCGTTGGTGACCCTCATGCCCAACATCGAGTTTTCGACGCTCTTGGGGATCGTCCCCCTTGTGAATATTCTGCTGCTCTCGCGTGACATAATGACGGGAAGTCCACAAGCTTTACCGGCATTCGCAGCGGTCTTTTCAACTCTTTTGTATGCAGCGGCTGCCTTGGTGGTTGCATCGAAGTTGTTTGGGGCCGAGTCAGCGACTTCGGGTTCCCAGGAAACTTGGTCGGATCTTCTTCGGCGACCCAAGCGAACTCAGTTGCTTCCGGATCTAGGAGACTTGGCGGTATTTCTTGCCATGCTCTTCCCCGTCTTTTTCATCGTGACGAATCTCTTTGGCCAAACTCAGATGTCGATTGGGGCTAAGCTTTGGAGCAACGCAGGGATGTTGTTGGTCCTGTTTTTCGTTGCGCCATCGATTGTGGCTTGGTACCGTCGATTGAATCCCCAAACGACGTTTCTGCTTCGATCCTGGACCGGCAACTTGCCCCAAGTCCGCCAGAGGGTCGTTAGGGGCGTTGGGGTTCTTTTGTCAGTCTGTTTTATGGCAGCGGGCCTTTGGATAGTGGCCTTTGAATTCCTACAGCTTCTCAAAGACTATGGCTTTGGTCTGTTGGCCTTGGAGCAGCCGGAGGTTTTGGAGAAGGCCAAGAAGGAGTTTGCCCTGATTCCCTTTTGGATAATTCTTGTAACCTCGGCGATCGTTCCTGCTTTTGCAGAGGAATACTTTTTTCGAGGGTATGTTCTGTCGGCATTTCGCAACCGAGTGAGTTCCTTGCGAGCGATCCTGTATTCTGCTTTGATCTTTGGTCTTTTTCATGTCATCACCGGCAGTATGCTCTCGCTCGAGCGGTTCTTCCCGTCGACCCTTCTGGGCTTGTTTTTGGGATTTGTTGCAATTCGGACAGGTTCTTTGTGGCCGGGGGTGTTATTGCATGCGATCCACAATGGATTAGTCTTTTGGCTGACGCGGTTCTCGACCAAAGAGTTGTCTGACTGGTTCGGTTCAACCAACGAGCACTTCCCACCGATTTGGATTTTCGCTAGTCTTGCGAGTGTGACTTTGGGTTCCGCGCTGCTTTACTTCATCACTCAGCGACGTTTTTATGAAAACGCTACTTAAGCTACTGATTGCGATGGGAATCTTAGGGGGCATTGGTTTTGCCGCTTACAGACCCTTGATGAGCTACCTCGAGCAGCGGAACAAGACGCAGTGGCGCACGCAGGCTGTTGAGCAAGGAGAGATCATCCAAGCGGTCAATTCGACGGGCAAGGTCGAACCGATCAAGCGGGTCAGTGTAGGTGCGACCGTCAGCGGCCCGATCGCAGAACTGCTTGTCGATTTCAACACCAAGGTCACTAAGGACCAAGTGTTGGCCAAGATCGATCCTCGCCTCTACCGATCTGCTGTCGAGAGAGATCGAGCGAATTTAAGGACTCGTCAGGCCGAAGTCGCCCGGGCCGAAGCGATGCTCCAACAGGCCAAGAACGATGAGCGACGCAGCGGGCAATTGAATCAATCCCAAGACGGATTTATATCGCAGGCTGAGATCGATCAGTTTCGTTTCGCTAGGATGATGCGCGAAGCCGAACTGCAGGTGGCTCAGACCAATATCGAGCAATCGCAAGCCCAACTCGACAACTCCGAAGCCAACCTGGCCTACACCGAAATTCTCGCTCCATGCGATGGGATCATTATCGACAAAAAGATCGATGTGGGACAAACGCTTGCTGCCCAATTTCAAACACCTGAAATGTTCGTCGTGGCCCCTGAGATGGATCAAAGGATGCATATCTACGCTTCGGTCGATGAAGCCGATATCGGTTGGATTCGCAAGGCTCAGGAAACCGGACAATTGGTTCGCTTTACCGTCGATGCTTATCCTGATGAATTGTTTGACAAGGGCAAGATCGTGCAGGTGCGCCTCAGCAGCAAAGAAGAGCAAAATGTCATTACCTATCCTGTAATCGTCGAGACACCCAACACCGACTTGAAGTTGCTGCCCGGGATGACCGCCAATTTGTCGTTTCAAATCAACCGTAAGTCCAGTGTGCTCAAGGTTCCCAACCCGGCCCTTCGTTTCTATCCAAGTCGCGAGAAAGTTCATCCCGATGATCGCGTGATTCTCGATGGATTTGAAGACCGAAAGGAATTTGCGGATTCCCCCAAGACGGTTTCGGCCGATGAAAAAGCCGATAACAGCAAGGCCTTGAGTTACCGACATGTTTGGGTAGACGACGGAAAGTTTCTCAGAGCCAAGAAAGTCAAAATTGGGATCTCCGACAACCGCTATACTGAACTTATCGAGGGGGAACTCACCCCAGGTGAGGATCTTATCATCGGTGAGAAGATCAAGAAGTAAGGCTCTTGGCCTATTGGCGGAGGTTCAAGCACGATGGCAACGGTACTCGATTGGCGACGCTCCGACGATCCGTCGGACTATGTACACCAAGCCGTCGAAGGATTGACGCAAGGCCAGTTGGTGATTGTCCCGACCGAAACTTGTTACATCGCGATCGCGAGCGCCTTGCGCGAGGCTGCAGTCAAGAGCTTGAGCGATCTTTGTGGTAGCGATCAGAGTCCTTTGTGTATCTTGCCCAGATCGCCCGAGGAGTCGTCGGATTATGTCCCGAACTTCAGCCCAGGTGCATTGCGTTTGGCTCAAAAGGTTTGGCCGGGCCCGTTGGTGATCCAGCATGCCAACGGATCAAAGGCAAGTACGATCGATTGTCTGTCGAGCCAGACTCGAAATGCAATCGAAACGGTCGATCGGCAGGTGCGTCTTTGGCAACCCGGTAACGAGATCTTGGGATACATATCACGCCTCTTTTCGGGTCCGATCGTCGGCGGATTGCCGATGCGATCCAGAGGGATACTGACGGAAGTAACCGGTCTGGCTAAGGCAGAGGATTTGCTCATCATCGATAACGGTTCGATCGATGGCATAGGAGCACCGACGGTCGTTAGCATCGATGGGACTCGTGGGCGCATACTCGATCAAGGCGTTTTGGTTTTAGAGCAACTCCAGGCTCTCTCGCAATTGCTCATTCTCTTGGTCTGTACAGGTAACACCTGCCGATCGCCGATGGCTGCTGCGTTGATGCGCAAGAAGGTCGCCGAACGCTTTGGCGGCGAGGCAGACACCGTACCCGTCTCGGTGGCCTCAGCGGGGGTCTCTGCGGCACCGGGCGATCCAGCATCGATCGGAGCTCGCAATGCGATTCGCAACTATGGGATGTCCCTGGATCGACATCAAAGCACACAGATTCACCCCTACATGATCGAGCAGGCCGACTTGGTGCTCGTCATGGGTCATCGACATCGCAATGTTCTTTGTTCGCAGTGGCCCGAGTACTCCGATAAAATCTTTCTTTTGGCTGGCGACGAGAGCGAGATTTCCGATCCCTTTGGCGGTCCGGCCGAAGTTTACGAACACTGCGCCAAGCAACTCGATCGCCACACGAGCTCCTGGGTAGAGCGTCTGGATCCATCGAGTGTGATTCGGTGGGAATCTTGAGTATAATCTTCGACGGTTATTTAAACACTTGCTATCGTTAGGAGTTCAGGTATGCGAATCGCTGTCGCTAGCGACCATCGCGGTTATCAAATCAAAGGCAAACTCATCACATTGCTCTCGGCAGACGGTCACGAAGTGGTCGACTTTGGAACCGATAGCGACCAACCGGTCGACTATCCGGATTTCGCAGTCGCGGTAGCCAAAGAGGTGGCAGAGGGTAAGGTCGAGCGGGGGATCCTCATCTGCGGAAACGGATTCGGTATGGCTATCGCGGCCAACAAGTTCCGTGGGGTGCGGGCTGCGACTTGTGCCGACGAAGTCATGGCCGAGATGTGCAGACGCCACAACGATGTCAATATCCTGTGTTTGGCGGGAGATCTCATCGGTGATCGTCCGGTGGGAGATTTGGTACGCATCTGGTTAGCCACCGAGTTCGAAGGGGGCCGGCACCTGCGTCGACTCGAAAAAATCATTGAAATCGAAAAAGCAAAGGTAGGTTCATGATACGTATCGACAGCCACCACCACTTTTGGAATTATTCGCTAGATCAGTACGGCTGGATAAGCGAAAAAATGCAAGTTATCCGCAGAGACTTTGCACCTAAGGATCTCTTGGCCGAAACCCAAAACACGCACATCGATTACGTCGTGAGTGTTCAAGCTCGCCAAGAGGTTCAAGAGACCCGTTTTCTGCTAGACTACGCTAAGAACAACTCTTGGATCAAAGGGGTCGTCGGCTGGATCCCCATTGCACAACCATCGGTTGCCAAAGTCCTTGACTCATTCCAAGGCGAGACGCTTCTCAAAGGAGTCAGGCATGTGGTTCAAGACGAACCGGACGAAAAGTTCCTCGATCGAGACGATTTCAATGCCGGGATCAAGTTGCTGAGATCCTTTAAGCTTGTTTATGACATTCTGATCTTTGGCAAGCAGCTTCCGATGGCCATCCGCTTTGTCGACAGGCATCCGAACCAGCCGTTTGTGTTGGATCACATTGCCAAGCCGGTGATCGCTGCGAGCGGTTTGGATCGCCAGTGGGAAAAAGACTTTCGGGAGTTGGCTAAAAGATCGAATGTGGATTGCAAATTCTCTGCGCTGGTGACCGAAGTTCGAGATCCGACCTGGACCGTTGAGCTATTGCGACCTTATTGGGATGTTGCTTTGGAAGCCTTTGGGCCAGACCGATTGATGTTCGGGAGCGATTGGCCGGTTTGTTTGCTTCGTAGTTCCTATGCCGATTGGGTGGCTGCAGTGAGTGTTCTGGTCAAGGATTTGAGCCCACAGCAGCAAGCCAACTTCTGGGGCGGAAATGCAAATCGAGCATACAACTTGGGGCTCAAGTGATTAGACTGTATTGGTATGAATACCGAATCGATCGCTGAGAATTCGGCGACCAACCCCGCCTACCAATCGTTGAGCTTTAGTACGAGCCCTTGGCTGATCCTCGTCTCGGTGCTCGCCTGCGCGGCTTGTTTTGCTCTCTCGTGGATTGCCATCAGACGTAGCGGTTATGCTCGAAACGTCATCGGCTTGGAGTTTTTGCGATCGGCCGCCGTTCTCCTGGGCGCGATTCTGCTGAACCAACCCGAGTGGATCCAAGATTTTCGCTCGACACAAAAACCAACCTTTGCCATCCTCGTCGATCGATCTCCAAGCATGCAGACCCAAGACGTGGTGCTCGACAAGAAAGCGACCTCTCGTCAAACGGCCATCGAAGGGATCTCCAAGCAAGAGGCATGGAGCGAACTTTCCAATGTAGCGAACGTCGTGATCAGCGAGTTTCCTCCCCAAGGCGTCGTCGACGGAACCGATTTGTCCGAGCCCCTTGGTTCGGTCTTGGACAACTCCTCGAACATCATGGGTGTTTTGGTGGTCTCCGATGGCGATTGGAACGCTGGGGCACCGCCGGTGACGGTAGCCTCAAGATACCGAACGCTCGGCACACCGATTTTTGCATTGCCCGTTGGATCCTCGACGCGACTACCCGACTTGGAACTCCTGAGCATCGACACGCCCACTTTCGGAATCGTCAAGAAAGGTGTGCGGATCCCCTTTACCATTGAGTCTTCGTTGCCTCGCGACGTGGTTTCAACGGTCGTGATCAATACCTCCGATGGAGAAAAGCTGACCAAAGAGGTTCGTATACGCGCAATGTCGCGAACCAGCGATGCGGTGGTTTGGACTCCGAAGACCGAGGGAGATTTCACCATCGGTGTCGAGGTGCCAGCGCACTCTGAGGAAACCATTACATCGAACAACGCGGCATCCTCGCCGATCTCGATAAGGCAAGAGAAGCTTAAGGTTTTGGTGATCGACTCGCTGCCGCGTTGGGAGTATCGCTATTTGCGAAATGCACTGTCTCGCGATCCAGGGGTTGATGTCGCCTGTTTGCTGTTCCATCCCGATCTGGATCGCGTCGGTGGAGGAAACAAGGACTACATCAAAGAGTTTCCAGCAACGCTCGATGAGCTTTCGAAATACGACGTGGTCTTTCTGGGCGACGTTGGTACCGAGAAAGGGCAATTGACCGAAGAGCAATGCCAGATGATTCGCGGCTTGGTCGAGTTTCAAGCAAGCGGATTGGTTTTTATGCCAGGTGCTCAAGGCAACCAGCACTCCTTGGCTCAGACTCCCCTCGAGCCCCTCTTGCCCGTCGTGCTCGATCCGACGAACCAAGACGGGATCGGAACTCGCAATGCCATGCGAATGGAATTGACCGAAGCCGGACGCAGAAGCCTGCTGACGAAATTGGCCGATACTGCAGAGGACAACGTCGATGTTTGGATGAACCTACCTGGATTCCAATGGCACACGGCTGTCGCAAGAGCCAAAGCGGGTGTCGAAGTTTTGGCTGTTCATGAAACGGCGATGGGTGAGCAAGGTCGCATGCCACTGCTTGCGACCAAGACGTTCGGTTCGGGCAAGGTTCTCTTCATGGGAACTGACGGTGTGTGGCGCTGGCGAAAAGGGGTCGAAGACAAATACCACTACCGTTTTTGGAGCCAAGTCGTTCGCTGGATGGCTTATCAGCGCAACATGGCCAAAGGGGAGTCGATGCGATTCTATTTCTCTCCCGATACACCCAGCATCGGTCAGACCCTCACGCTCCGAGCCAATGTGATGCAATCCAGCGGTGAACCCCTAGCGCAAGGTGACGTGACGGCCAAGATCGAATCGCCTTCGGGCAAGACCCAGTCGATCAAACTTGCAAGTGGCGGTACCGAAAGCTGGGGGTCGTTCGAAGGCCGCTATGAAACTTCTGAGCCCGGGAATCACAAAGTCACGCTCTTGTGCAAACAGACCGCCGAGTCGCTCGAGACGAGCTTCTTTGTCCAGGGGGTCTCCCGCGAACGGATCGGACAAGCGGCCCGTCCTAAGGTGCTCGAAGAGTTAGCTCGGTTAACCGGTGGCAAGACATTATCGCTCCAACAACCCGATCAATGGATGGATGCGATTCGGATGGCGCCCAAGCCACCTTCGACGATCCGTCGCATCCCTCTGTGGTCCCATCCATGGCTCGTGGCTTTGATGGTTGCACTCTTGACCGCATTTTGGATCGGACGTAAAGCCATAGGATTGATCTAGCCGATGTCTGATCCACAGAGTGTCGAGATTTTTAATTCTTGGGATCTTTACGGCAACATCGTGCGCAACAATTGGATGCGTCACGAGCAGATGTCTCAATTCATCCAAAACGCCACCGAAGGTCGAAAACTTCATGTGCTTGACCTAGGTTGCGGCGATGGCGCTATGGCTCGAAACGGATTGCTAGGCCGCAGTATCGAGAAATACGTCGGAGTCGATCTTTCGCAAGACGCGCTTGATCATCTGCAACGCGCAGCGGGGCTCGGGATCGATCCCCAAGTCATCCTTGGAGATATCCGAGAATCGATCCAAAAGCTTGCGTCGCAGTCCTTTGATTTGGTGTTGGCCAGTTATTCATTGCACCACTACCAACGCGATGACAAGGAGTCGATTCTTCGTGAAATCGCTAGAGTCCTCACGCCCCAAGGTAGGCTTCTATGGATCGATATCGCTTGCCTGGAAGGGGAAGATCGCTCGGGCTATGTATCTAGAATCGAGCATGAAATCCAAACGCAATGGAAAACAATGCCTCAAAAGCATCGCGAGGATTCGATCCAGCACATACGCAATCACGATTTTCCCGAGCAGCAATCCTGGATGATTCAGACCTGGGAGAAAATCAGCTGTAGCGATACTGAGCCTAAAGCTCGCGTCGGTTTCCGCGACGAATTCTACATCGCCTTGGAATTATCCGTTTAATAGTCCATCCGGCATTATCGTGGCTGGCAATTCATACCACTGGTTCTTTTCGTACTCGTACTCGTACACAGTGAAACGGTACTCGTACTCGAAGAGAAATATTGGGATGTCATTGACATACGGCCCAAAACCTGGGGTTCCAGCTTCCCTAAAAAGGTGATCGACTTGAATCGATTCAGGCGTTTTCGAGTACGAGTACGAGTACGAGTACCGCGACGCTGAGTACGAGAAAGCCGAGCTTCTACCGACTGAAATACCTGAAGGACCCGTTTAATTGGAATCTTGACGGCAAATCGATCTTGTCGTTTGTCGATCCAAAGAGTCCCATTTAGAATAAGAGTCCGTGATTGAACTTCCGTTCCGACGCTCCTACCGGATCGACCGATGCCAGCGATTTCGTCTCGAAAGCTTTTTGTATTTCTATTGGCGGCCTTTTTGCTCGGAATGGCAGGTCTTGTTTGGGCGACCGAGGATCAGAAGGATCCAGCCAAGGACAAGAACCCGGGCCATTCATTCCATGCCGAAGCGTTCAACGAGGGGCCCCGCCAGGCGGCTTATTTGATGCAAGGCATGGGGAACGTTCACTGGAAGATCTCCACAGAGAGCCCCATGGCTCAGCGGTTCTTCGATCAAGGAATCTCTCAGCTCCATGGTTTTTGGTACTTCGAAGCCGAGCGGTCGTTTCGCCAAGCCGCCTCGATCGAACCCGACCGAGCGATCTTCTATTGGGGGATGGCCAGGGCCAATACCGAAAATCCAGCGCGATCGGCTGGTTTCATCGAACAAGCCATGAAACGGATCGAAAAATCGAGTCCGCTCGAACGCCGACTCATCGAGGCTTGGAGCAGGCGAGTCAAAGACTGGCCAAAGCCCCCAGAAGAAAAGAAAGCAGAAGAGAAAAAAGCCGAGGAGAAAAAAACCGAAGAGAAGAAAGACGGAGACAAGGATTCGGCAAAGAGCGAGTCCAAGGGGAGTAAAAAGAAGCCCAACGTCACCGACGAAATTCGTGATAAACGCAAAGAGCGGTTCAAGAACTATGCCCGCGAACTCGACGAGATTGTCCAAGACTATCCCGAAGAGATCGAGCTCAAAGCCATGCTGGTGCTGCAGCTATGGCAAAACCAAGGCCAAGGCAATGACATCCAGAGCTACACGGCATTGGACTCTTTGCTTGAAGATATATTCCGACGCAATCCTAGGCATCCGGCTCACCATTTTCGCATCCATCTATGGGACTATCGCAAAGAGAAACTGGCCCTCAAAGCGGCTGCCGAGTGCGGGCCCAGCGCACCTGGGATCGCGCACATGTGGCACATGCCAGGCCACACCTATTCCCGTTTGCATCGCTATGCCGATGCGGCTTGGCAACAGGAGGCCTCGGCTCGGGTCGATCATGCGCACATGATTCGAGATCGGATCATGCCCGATCAAATCCATAACTTTGCTCACAACAACGAGTGGCTCATTCGCAATTGGCTCAACATCGGACGCCCCACAGATGCACTTCTGCTGGCCAAGAATATGATCGAACTGCCTCGCCATCCGAAATACAACGCTCCAAGTGGAAACGGTAGTTCAAGCCTTGGTCGACAGCGACTTTTGCAAACCATCCGAACCTATCACCTTTGGCCTCAAACCGCAGAGCTTGTCGATAGTATCTACCTCAAGGCGACCGAGGGCTCGACTCGCGCCGACGAAGTTCAAATGCTCCGAGGAATCGCTGCTTATGAAACAGGCAAAAAGGACATAGCCGATTCCATTCTCCAGAGCATGAAGGATTTGCGTCGCGGTTTGATCATCGAAGTCGAAACGGCCAATCAACTCACCAACACGAGCAAGCCAGCGCCTCCGAAACTCTTGGAACCAAGCGATGCCCCCAAGGATCTTTGGGGTGAGCAACGCGATTTGTCCTTCGTCGACCGCGTCATGCAAGAGTTCGATGAAAGCAAGTGGAAGGACAAACCCAAGGAAGAGATTGACCGTCAGAAATCGCTCCATGAGAAAAATTATCGAAGTTACCGGCTGGCAGGTTATATCAATACGCTCGAAGCCTATGGTGCGGCTCACAAAGGGGACTTCAAGCAGGCTGTGCGGCGATCGAGCGAAGCTAGAGACACCATTGATGATTGGCAACGGATTGCTTGGACCCAAGCTGCTGGGGAACATGAAATCGCAATTGCAAAGGCTCGCGATGCGTTCAATGGATCCGAGGGTGAAGTATTGCCAAGTGCGCTTTTTGCTATCGTAGCCCATCGTGCGATCGAAGCCAAACCGCAGAGCAAGCAACTCGATCAGTGGAAGCAGGATCGTACTCGAGCGCTCGAACGCAGCGCGAAACTTGTCTGGAGTTGCGAACCGGGAATTCCTTGGATCGAACAGGCCAAGCAGATCGCGGCGAGCGTTTCACCTGAACTAGCTTGGCAGACCAGCCCACCTGAGAGAAAAGATCTTGGAGATCGGCCCGTGTTGGATTCGCTCGGTCCGGTGCGTTGGGTGCCGTCCATGGCCCCCTCATGGAGTCTCGGTACCCCTGAGATTCAAAGCTCGACACCGCTTGCATCCTCCGAGCCAGTCGCTATGGCGTTGAACTCCTCATCGAATCTTCGAGGTAAACCTTACGTCATGATCTTGTACTTAGGGTTTGGTTGTTTGCATTGCACAGAGCAATTAAAGACGTTTTCCCCAAAGCTTCAAGCGTTCAAAGATGCGGGGATCCAGATCGTTGCCGTCAGCACTGAAGATACTCAATCGCTCAGCGATGCGCTCAAACGGTTCGATGGGACGATGAATATCCCTTTGATGGCCAATCCAGACTTGGACATTTTTAAGAGTTTCCGTTGTTTCGATGATTTCGAAGGTCAGCCATTGCACGGAACGATTTTTGTGGATGGGCAAGGTCGTATTCGATGGCAGGATATCGGATACGAACCGTTCACCGATGCGGACTTTTTGCTCGAAGAAGCCAAACGTTTGTCAGCGACACCTTGAGCGCCTGTTTTTTGAACCGCTGATGGACGCTGATATTCGCTAATGAAGACCAAAGCCGGACCGCTGATGGACACTGATAAGCGCTGATGCCCGTAGGGTACGTGAAGCGGTTGTGCGCGATGGGTATCTCTATTGATTCCGGAAACAATTTCGCTTTATAGATCGTACCAAGATAATCCACCAACCGCGGAACGTACCATCAAGCGTGTGGGGCTCATCGGCTGTTCCCCTAAAG
>JAJTFC010000202.1 GCA_021298315.1 Planctomycetaceae bacterium | reverse complement strand
AGGACAATCGTCGAACAATATTGTGCAACGACTGTCTATTGTTCAACGGCTGTCCCCAGCCGTTTCCCGACAAGCTTTAGCTTGGTGTCTTTCCTAGAACCCTCAGACGCGCCTCGCAAGCTCGGCACTGGGACGATTGAGGACAATCGTCGAACAATATTGTTCAACGGCTGTCCATTGTTCAACGGCTGTCCTCAGCCGTTGGTCGACAAGCTCTAGCTTGGCGTCTTTCCAGAACCCTCAGACGCGCCTCGCAAGCTCGGCACAAATACGGCTGAGGACAGCCGTTTTACAATGGACGATTGAGACGAGCCCCTTCGGGGTACACGACGATGAACGTCTCTTGATTGGCTTTGTCGGACCATCCGGTCTCTCGCAGTGCGAGTCTTTAACCTTGAATGCTGCGCTGGCAGTTGATCATCGTTCGACGGGGTAAAGATCGCCCAGAGAAACGGTGAACACAAGAGGCTTAGCACTGTAGCCATCGTCCACCGTCACTTCACCATCTACTCGGCGGTCTTCTTGGCATTGCTTTGCATCTGATGCATCGCGTTTTGACTCATCGCATCGACGGTCAAATACATCGTTGCCGCCGAGGCGCATCCCGCAGGGCCTTTCGTGATGTATCCAGCTACAGCCGCTGATACCGCACCTACGCCCCTACCAATACGCTCTGCATGCCGATGCTCGACCTTGGCACACCTCGATAGGGCATAAGCACCATGCCGTGCGACCTCTCCGAGCAATGTTGCTACTCCGGCTGTTCGGGACATTGCTACTCCGGCTGTCGCACTGCTCCCAACGGTTCTAGCGGATGCAGAAGCTAACCCGGCGAGTCCGACGCGAATGACTCCTCGCAAAAGCCGATCTGTTTGATGACTGACATGTTCGCCTGATTTGCACAAACGTGCAAAATGTTCGCAGTTGCCCAGCGCAACGTGGTAATGGGTATTGCCAACGGCTCCCAAGGCCCGCTCGATGACTTGATCGTCCTCAAGCGGCTGGCTGACTTGCTCGACCGAAATTTGCTTGCCATCGGCAAACACGTCCATCGACACACGTTGGACTTCCATCTGGGAAGTGTCCCCACGAACCGAAGCCAAATGAACGACCGTGCCGTCACCTAAGTCGATTCCAAAGTGGCGGTAAGGGATGAATCCCCAAAAACACGGTACTGTCAGTAGATCAGCTCTGGCCATTTTATTTGTTTTCCCGGACGGGCTGGTTTTCCGTCCCTCTGAAAACTATAAGGCCAAAAGGCTTAAAAAAGAAAGCGGAGTTTCCATCAGAAAACTCCGCTATTGAGTTTTTTATTTCTTTCCAAAGCCCGAGAGATTATTGGAATGACTTGCCGCAACCGCAGGACTTGACGGCGTTGGGGTTGTTGAAAGTAAATCCGGATCGTTCCAAACTCGAGTACCAATCGAGGGTTGTGCCGTCCAAGAGCAGGGCACTCTTTTTGTCGACGACCACCGAGATGCCATTTTGCTCGTACCGTGAGTCTTTGGCTTCGTCAAATTGATCGTCGAAATTCATGGAGTACTCGAATCCACTGCATCCGCCGGCAACGACGCCGACTCGAACAAAAGTGTCTTCGCTTAGCTGGGAATCCGTATGAGCTCGCTTGAGCTGCTCGGCCGCTTCGGGAGTAACCAAAATCGCCATGTGCAACCTCTATCCTAAATTTCCGGAGAAAACTTGTCGACAAACCAATCTCGGCCCCGCGAATCCTTCGAGGATTGCGTCGCCCCTGATCCAACCGAACTTTTCGGTCGATCTGACGAAATAATATGCTAGTTGTTGCGAAAATGACAAGCCAAAAATCACTTCCCAACACAGGGATTCCCTGCTATTCTTACGCACCCAATGTCGCAGGAAGTGGCCTTGGCAGCAGGATTTTTACCGTCCAATCCGAAGTTTTGTCCGCAAAACCCTTCGCAGTACGACCTAAACCCCTGAAAAATAAGAACTTAGACATCTTTTTGCAAATCGCCCGCCAGGAGAAAAATAACCATGGTTAAACCGCACCGAAAACTCAAAAAAGCCAACCACGGCCAGCGTGCCGCCAACAGCAAAGCCCGCAAGGCCAAGCGACGCAAGGTACGCACCTAGTGGCGAGCAAGGAATTCATCGTCGATCTCGACTCGATCGATTTTGATAAACCTGTCGCGGATATTCATCAGATCCGTAAGCACAACCCGCAGCGCTTCGAGATGGAGCAGCTCACGGCGATTGTTTACGAAGACCCCGAAAATGTTGCCTGTGTTGGGTACAAAGACGTGTCGCATGATGAATTCTGGGTCAGAGGACATATGCCTGGCATGCCCCTGATGCCAGGAGTGGTGATGCTCGAAGCAGTCGCACAAGTCTGTTGTTACTGTGCGCACAAATACAAACTCCTGGGTGATTCTATGATCGGTTTCGGAGGGCTTGACGAAGTCCGATTCCGCGAACCGGTCGTTCCCGGCGATCGCTTGATCGTCATGTGCAAACTGCTCAAGCTCCGGAAACCCTACCTGCTGGTTTGCCATTTCCAAGGTGTCGTCGGTCGCAAGCTGGTCGTCGAAGGCCAACTGAAGGGAATCCCAATTCCCGTCCAAGCTCTACAGCAATAAGCCTGCCTTCTCTATGCTCTCGCTAAAACCCAATTGTCTACTGACTCTCACAGTGGCGGCCTTAGCCATTGGTCTTGTTCCAAACGATGTCCTAGCCCAAAAAATTGTGCCTGGACATACGGCGTATGTTCACCCCGACCCGTGGGGTGCTCGAATCCGTGAAAACCAAGGTGTGTTGCGATGGCAAGAAAGCAATCCGTCGATCCGCTGGTGGGGGCTTTTCAAAAACTCTGGAAGTCTCGGTATCAAAGTTCTCGTGCGAGGCAATGCCGATTCGATTGCAGGTTTAAGCATCCGCGTGGGCGATCAAGAGCGTATGCCTACAAGCACTCGCTCTGAGCAAGAGTTCACTTTGGTCGATTTCGGTCAGATTGAACTCAAACTCGATCATCCGTCGCATCAGTTGATCGAACTGGTTCGCGGATCGGGCGAAGCGATGGACATTCGAGAATTGAGGCTCGATGGTCCTGCTAGCCAGGATGCTTTTTTCAATCTTAAAGAGCGTCGCAATGCAGCTTCGGTCCACCTAATGTATCCGATTGCTCGCGAGGACAAGGTGGATGCGTTCTATACCGAAGTCACAGGAGTCGAGGAACCCGTAGGGACCTTCTACATGGCCTGCGGTTGGCATCGCGGATACTTCGGCATGCAAGTCAATTCGAAAACTGAGCGTCGAATTATTTTTAGCGTTTGGGATAGCGGCAATGAAGCTGTGGATAGAAACAAAGTCGCAAAGGAAAATCGCGTACAACTGATGGGGAAAGGCGAAGGTGTCTTTGCCGGAGATTTCGGTAACGAAGGAACCGGAGGTCACAGCCACCTGAAGGTGCTTTGGAAAACTGGAGCTAAGCAACGCTTCTTGGTCACTGCCACTCCAAACGACTCGACCCATACGACATTCTCAGGTTATTGGTTCCATCCTGAGGAAAACAAGTGGATGCTGATTTCTTCTTGGAATGCCCCCAAGGAGGGTGGTTACATGCGAGGCCTTCATAGCTTCAGCGAGAACTTCTTGGGTGAAAACGGACATCTGGCCCGCAAGGCTCTCTACGGCAACCAATGGTATAGAACCTCCGATGGCAAGTGGCACGAGATCACCGAAGCAAGATTTAGCCACGATCCGACCGGCAAAGATGATCGGATGGATCGAACTATGGGGATCGAAGACAACCAATTCTTTCTCAGGCACGGTGGCTTTTTGGATGGTTCGCTAGACTACGGGACGCCGATGAAGCGAACTCCTGCTGGAGAACCGCCAGCGGATGTCGAAGAACTGGTTACCAAGAACATCCGCCCCTAGCCGTTTTAGTAGAAGCGTTCGCTTAATCGAAAGTGTTCAACGGCAGTCTATTGTTCAACGGCTGTCCTCAGCCGTTGTGAGACAAGCTTTAGCTTGGCGTTGCT
>JAJTFC010000201.1 GCA_021298315.1 Planctomycetaceae bacterium | reverse complement strand
GTAGCGACCCAATTGTCAGCCAAAAGCTACGCTCGGGTCATCGGTGCGAATGACCGACTCGGCGTTGGGCTAATCGGAGGGGGCGTGATCGGCAAAGCCCACATGGGTGTGATCAACAACCTCAAAGAGAAAAACAACCTCCACCCAGTGTGTGTCGCCGACTGCTGGCAGACGCGAGCACAAGAGGGCAAAGCGACCATCGGTGCCGACCACGCCGAAACCGATTATCGAAAGCTTCTCGAACACAAAGACATCGATTACGTCGTGGTGGCGACTCCCGAACACTGGCACTGGACCATGACCATCGATGCGATGGAAGCTGGCAAGGCCGTGTATTGCGAAAAGCCCCTAACACACACGATCCCCGAAGCTCAGGCGGTCGTCAAGAAACAAAAGGAAACCAAGCGACCCGTTCAAGTCGGCGTGCAAGCGATGTCTGACGACAGCTATATCTCTGCGGGCAAAGCGATCCAAGAGGGGATGATTGGCAAGGTTCTCCAAGCTCAGATCGAATACGTCCGACGCTACAACAAAGACGCTGGTCCTTGGCGCGAACCGGCCTTGGTCTCCCAACACAAAGACAAACCAGTTGACTTGGACTGGAACGCTTGGCTCGGATCGGCACCCAAGATCGACTGGAATCCAAACCACTACTTCGAATGGAGATGCTATTCGGCGTATTCAGGAGGTATCTGCACCGACCTGTTTATCCATCGCATCACCCGGATCATGAAGGCTTGCAATTTGCTCTACCCGCGACGCGTTGTCGGGATGGGCGGAATATGGCAGTGGCCAGATGGACGTGATTTGCCAGACAACATCGAAATGATTTGCGAATATCCTCGCGGCATGACCGTGTATGTTCTTGGCACCATGGGCAATCGCGTTCGAGTCGACCACGTGATTCGCGGCTACGAAGGAACCTTGTTCTTCAACAACGAAGGCTGGGTAGCCAAGGATCCAGACGGCAAGGTGCTCGGTCAGCACAAGAAGACCGGTGGCGAAGATCAAAACTTGCACCATACCAATCTGCACAACCATTTGAGAAATGGCGAGCCACTCAACTGCCCGATCGAATTGGGACTTGCGGGTGTCGTTGCGGTCAATATGGCTAACGAAAGCTGGCGAACCAACCGCATGATGGGTTGGGATCGAGTCAATGAGAAAATGGTTCCTGCGGATCTTCTCAAAGACAGCCACGAGCCAGAGGCCTAGGCAACTTCGCATATCGGTTCACCATTTTTGAGGGTGCGTTTCTCAAGATCCGTGTTAAAATCCAAGAGACTTTTAACACGGTTTCCCCACGCAACGCAACGCTCAGGCTATGGCAGAAGACTATTACAGTACGCTCGGTGTAAGCCGCTCGGCCAGCCAGGATGAAATCGCAAAAGCCTACCGTAGGCTTGCGCGAAAATTTCACCCGGACTTGAACCCTGATGATGAAAGGGCCAAGCGTCAGTTTCAGCAGGTGCAAGTTGCCTATGACACCCTGAGCGATACCGAAAAGCGCAAACTCTACGACCAGTACGGAGAAGGCTACGAGGCTTATCGCAACAGTCCCTTTGGTGCTGGCCAAGGGGGACCCTCTGGGTTCGATTTTCGAGATGCTTTCGAAAACACCGAAGGATTTCAATTCTTTGAATTCTTCAAGGGGGCTCGTCCTGGATCCGAGCAAGGCGGAGAATCGCCTCGTTCTCGTTCGCGTTCCCGCAGGTCTAGCTCGTCTTCTGGGTCGAGTTCTCGATCCTACTCCGACGATCTTCAAAGCCAAATCGGCGATATCGCTGCAGAGATTCCCGTACCGCTTAGGATTATGATCGAAGGTGGCGAGGTTCAGTTCAAACTCAATCGCGGGGATGGTCGAACCGAAGAACTCAGTGTAAAGATTCCTGCGGACGTAACACCCGGGAAAAAAATTCGACTTCGAGGGCTAGGTCAACCCACCCGATCGGGCCAAAAGGGTGACTTGTTCCTCACGATCCAAATGCAGCCGCATCATGCTGTGAAGATCAATGGCAGCAACATCGAAATGAAATTGCCAATCACCCTTTCAGAGGCTATCTACGGAGCCAAGATCGATGTACCGGCACTTCGAGGAGATGTGACGATACGGATCCCAAGCATGTGCGATAGCGGCAAGCGATTGCGGGTCAAAGGCCAAGGGTTGAAAGGGGCTGATGGACTTCGAGGTGATCTGATCATCGAACCACTGATTCAACTACCCGAGGAAATCCCCGAATCCTTAGAGTCGGTCATCAAGCAATTCGAACAAGGTTACGAGAAGAACCTTCGCGACGGCATTCGTTGGTAAAGGGCAATCTTTTGAATATCCTTCTTGCAAACGACGATGGTATCCATGCTCCAGGGCTAAAAGCCATGCGGATTGCGCTGGAGTCACTCGGACGTGTGACCGTCGTGGCACCTGCAACCGAGCAAAGTGGAGTAGGGCACTCGATTACTTATCTATCTCCGTTGACCTGCAAGCAAATTTTCGATGGAGAGATTTTTCGCGGTTGGGCGGTCGAAGGATCGCCTGCTGACTGCGTCAAACTCGGGCTTACCGAATTGGCACCCAAGCCTACTGAGTTGATAGTCAGTGGCATCAATGGTGGTCTGAACGCAGGCATCAATGTTCTTTACTCAGGCACCGTTGCTGCTGCGATCGAGGGAGCATTCTTCCGAATACCTAGCATTGCTGTATCGCTCGAAGAGGATCCGCATGCGGATTTTGAGGCCGCAGGCTCGATCGCCGTGCAATTGATCCGCAAGATCCTCGATTATCAAGCCTTTGCACCGGAGCTATACAACATCAACGTTTCGACTCAGGCCACTCGCGATTATCGGTCCGGTAAAATGCCTCGCATTCATATCGTTCCCATGGGAGTCGAGCGTTATGGCGATCAATACATCAAACGCCAGGATCCCAAAGGGCGCAATTACTATTGGTCGACCAACGATCCGCCACCCAAGCCAACCGAGCATGAGACGGACCTGATGGCCTTGGCCAAAGGGGCCGTGACGGTAACCCCACTGCAGTTTGACATGACCAAGCGCACCCAATTAGAAACCATGCAGCATTGGAATCTCTCACTGGGTTCCGAGGGAACCTAAGATCCGCGATGATCCAGACATCCCCCTTGATCCTTGAAAATAAACGGATCGGTCTTCTGGGAAAACTCGGAGCGATGACCCGCAAGGAGGCTTGCCATTGGCTCAAACACTACCAAGCTACGGTTTCTGATAAGCTGATCGGAGACTTGGATCTGGTCATCATCGGTGCCGATGAGTTGCCAGATGAAGACATCCAAGCCATGCTCAATGACAAGCTCCGAGAGCGTATCCGTCAGGGTGCAACCGTGCTGGTTCATGAACACGATCTGTGGGCCTCTCTGGGGCTTTTGGACGATCCATCGCACAAACAGCTTTACACTCCGGCAATGGTCGCGGGTCTTATCAAGACCCCAGTTAGCGCAGTTCGCCGGTGGCATCGTATAGGGATCCTGCCGAGCATCAAGGTCGCCCACAAGCTGCCGTATTTCGATTTCGAACAAGTTCAATGCGCTAAGCAAATCGCAGCTTGGGTCAAGCAGGGAGCCAAAGTCACTGACTTAAAGAAACAGCTCGATGACTTTGGCAGTCTCATTGCGAACCGAAGTTTGATCGATTTGGATATCCGCATCGATGGACGTCGTATCCTGCTGTACGACGATGGCAAGTTGATCGGCAGCCAGGGTCAATTGCATTTGAATTTTGACGAACCGACGGAGGATCAAGATTCCTGGCAAGAGCCGAGTATTCTGGCGATCCCTTCGCACGTTGGGCAAGCGACTTTGCGAGGCCCTCGAGACACACAAGACCAAGGGCCATCGACACGCGATGCGATGCTAGCGGCCGCCGAGGAACTTGAAGAAGCTGGAAGAATCCAGGAGGCCATCGAGTGGCATCGGGTGATCCTGGCCAAGTATGGTTCCAGTGCCGAGATCGTTTTTGGTTTAGGCGAGTTGCTCTTGAGGGCCGGCGAAGT